>JALOTC010000111.1 GCA_025458085.1 Cypionkella sp.
GCCTGCCTCGCCCTCATCCTCACCACCTCCGCCTGCGTGGCAGGCCCCGCGTCCAACGAACTCAACATCGACAATGATGGCGGTGGCCGCTTCAGTGGCCATGCTGGCCCCGATTGGACAGAGGCAGAGCTGCGCCAAATGGTCGGCGCGCAGGTCTGTGGCGGCGCAAGCCCGCGCCAGTTCAACCTGCGTGTTCTCAGCGGCAACTGGCTGTTCAGCGGCACCTGCTGAACCATCAGGCACAAGAACCAAAAGGCGCGCGCCCCAATCGCGCGCCTTTTCTTTACGCAGGCCCCAAGCCTGCCTAAACTGGCCCCATGCAAACGTTCCTTTCGCGCCAACAGTGCAGAGCAAGCCGCTCCCCCAGGTTCCTCTGGCTCGCGGCAGCTCTCACCCTCGCCGCCTGCCAGCCCCTCCCGCCGGAGGAAGGCGAAGCCCCCCTCGCCCCCGATGCCCCGCAATATGAGGTGGTCATCGAACGCGCCTATACGCTGCAAGACAGCCGCTACCCCGAATTCCGCGACCAGATCCGGTCCGAGGGCGCGGCAGTCTGCGGCGGGCCTGCAACGGCGCTGACCATTCGCCCCTTTGGCCCCGAACGCTTTGACGATCAGTTCATCTACCGGATGCACGAAGTCACCTTCGCCTGCCGATAGGCCGCAGCAGGCTGCGCGCGCAGCCCCTTGGCGACCGCACCCTCGCGCCCTATCTTTCGGCCCGCAAAGGATAATCCAAGGCAAGGCAGGGTCACATGCCCTATCAATGGCAAGAGGCAGAGGCGGGCAGCCGGCGGCTCCATCTCTGGCCCCACCGCTCGCTCGCCCCCAAGGGCTTTGTCACCTTCATCGCCATCACCGTCGGCATGATCGCCCTGCCCTTGGTGGCGGTGCTCGGCTCGCCTGTCCTCTGGGGCCTCCTGCCCTTCCTCGCGCTCGCCGTGGCCGGCATCTGGTTCGCCTTGGTCCGCAGCAACCGTGACCGTCAGATCCTCGAAGACCTCACACTCCTGCCCGACCGGATGCATCTTGTCCGCCACGGGCCGCGCGGGCGGCGGCAGGAATGGGAAGGCAACCCCTATTGGGTGCGGGTCGAACTGCACCCCAAGGGCGGCCCCGTCCCGAATTACGTCACCTTGAAAGGCGGCGCGCGCGAGGTGGAGATTGGCGCTTTCCTCTCCGAGGATGAACGCATCACCCTCGCCCGCGATCTTGGCGCGGCCCTGCGCGCCCAGCGTGGCGACTAAGCCTTAGCTCAGCCGATCCTTTACCATCGGCCCCACGGCGCCGAAATCCATCTGCCCGGTATAGCGCCCCTTCAGCACGGCCATCACCTTGCCCATATCGCGGATGCTCGTCGCCCCCGCCTCCGCAATCGCCGCCGTGATCGCCTCGCCCACTTCCGCCGCCGAAAGTTGCCGGGGCAGGAATTCCTCGATCACCTTAACCTCGGCCAATTCCTTTTCGGCCAGTTCCAGCCGCCCGCCTTCTTCATAGGCGCGCGCCGATTCCTGCCGCTGTTTCACCATCTTGCCAAGGATGGCGAGGATTTCGGCCTCCCCCACTTCCTCCGCCCCGGCATCGCCGCGCAGCGCGATCTCCCGGTCCTTGATGGCCGCATTGATCAGCCGCAGCGTCGAGAGCCGCTCCGCCTCCTTGGCCTTCATCGCTTCCTTCAACGCAGTCTGCAGACGGTCACGCAGCACGGGGCTTTCCTTTGCCAAAGGTCTCTTGCAGGTGCAGCATACAGCGAACCGTCCCCAAGGACAACCACCCCGGATTTAGACAAGCCATTGTTTCCATTACATAATCCTTTTCAAACGAAGTCTTGACCCCGCCCCCGCTGCCCTTTAGGTTCCGCCCAATTTGCCCATAGGAGAGTCGTGCCATGCCTGCCGCGCAGAAGCCAACCGCCTGCCTCGCGCTTGCCGACGGAACCCTGTTTTACGGCAAGGGCTTCGGCGCCACCGGGGAAACCGTCGCCGAACTCGTCTTTAACACGGCGATGACCGGCTATCAGGAAATCATGACCGACCCCTCCTATGCCGGGCAGGTCGTGACCTTCACCTTCCCCCATATCGGCAATGTCGGCGTGACGGCAGAGGATGACGAAACCGCCGAACCCGTCGCCGCGGGCATGGTCGTCAAATGGGACCCGACCGAGCCGTCGAACTGGCGCGCCACGGGCGAACTCACTGATTGGCTGTTGAAAAAAGGCCGCATCGGCATCGGCGGCATCGACACCCGCCGCCTGACCCGCGCCATCCGCCAGCAGGGCGCGCCCCATGTGGCCCTCGCCCATAATCCCGATGGCGTCTTTGATATCGAGGCGCTCGTTGCCCGTGCCCGCGCCTGGAAGGGGCTAGAGGGTCTTGACCTCGCCAAGGATGTCACCTGCGCGCAAAGCTACCGCTGGGATGAAAAACGCTGGGCTTGGCCCGAAGGCTATTCCAAGCGTGAAGGTGCGGGCCTGCGCGTCGTCGCCATCGACTATGGCGCGAAACGCAACATCCTGCGCTGCCTCGCCTCTGCCGGATGCGAGGTGACCGTGCTTCCCGCAACCGCCACGGCCGAGGATGTGCTGGCCCTGAACCCCGAAGGCGTATTCCTTTCGAACGGCCCCGGCGACCCCGCCGCCACAGGGGCCTATGCCGTGCCGATGATCCGCGGCGTGCTGGACCGCGACCTGCCGCTGTTCGGGATCTGCCTTGGCCACCAGATGCTTGCGCTCGCCCTCGGGGCCAAGACGCGCAAGATGAACCACGGCCACCATGGCGCGAACCACCCGGTCAAGGACCTGACGACCGGCAAGGTCGAAATCACCTCGATGAACCATGGCTTCACCGTGGATGCCGACACCCTGCCCAAAGGCGTCAGCGAAACCCATGTGAGCCTCTTTGACGGCACCAATTGCGGCATCGCGGTGGATGGCAAGCCGATCTTCTCGGTCCAATACCACCCAGAAGCCAGCCCCGGCCCGCAAGACAGCTATTACCTCTTTGAGCGCTTCGCCGCCGCGATGCGCGCCCGTCGCGCTGCATGAGCCGTTCCGCAGGGCATGACCTGCACTCGCTGCACGCTGGCCTCCCCTCGGGGAGGGCTGTCTGCCCTCCCCGAACCCCTCCCGAGAGTATTTGTGCCAAGATGAAGGGAACAGGCTGAGGCGACATGCCTTCATCCAGTCTTAACCCAGTCTTAACCCAGTCTTAACCTTGCCGCAGCAGGGTGAGCCCCAGCCGTGTCGCGGATCAGGGGCAAGAATGACCGTCCACTCCCCTTTGACCAGCCAGATGATCGCGTCCCATCTGCGTCTGCCCGATGGGGCAGGCCCTGTAGCGGCGCTTGCGGCGCATCTTTTGCGCGATGGCCTGCTCAGCGGGGATCAAATGCTGCGCGCACTGACACTCTACGCAAAGCGCGGTGGGCGGCTGACGGATATCCTGCTCACCCGCGAACGCTTGCCGCGGGATCAGCTTTATGCCGCCCTTGCCCGCCATTGGGACACCGCCCTTGTCGATCCGGGCGCGGCGCGGCCAGATGTGCGCCTCATCGACAGGCTCGGGGCCACGGCCTGCCTGCGCTATCAGATCCTGCCTCTGCGCCGGATTGGCGGGGTGACCCTTGTCGCGACGGCCCGGCCAGAAGAGTTCGAGACGCATCTGCCCCGGCTCGTGCAGCTTTTCGGTCCTGTGGCCATGGTTGTGTCTCTGCCCGATAAACTGGAGGCCGCGCTTCTGAGGCGGCGCGGCCAGCAATTGGCGCAGGCCGCGGAAACCCGTGTGCCACAGACGGAAAGCTGCCGCGATCTGGGGCGCGAAAGGCTTGTCTTTCCCGCCGCCTGTCTGGTCGTCGGCCTTGGCCTCCTCGCACTCTTGCGCCCCGATCTGGCCCTTTGGATTGGGGCAATCTGGGCTGTGGGGACCTTGCTGCTCTCCACACTGTTGAAAATCGCCACCGGCTTGGCCAGTGCCACAGGGTCGGCGCCGCGCGCCCTCCCCCTTCCGCATGGCAACCTGCCCACCGTGTCACTGCTCGTGGCGCTCTACCGCGAGTCCGATATCGCGCCTCGCCTGATCCGCCGCCTCGGACGGATCGATTATCCGCAGGAACTGCTTGATATCGTTCTGGTGGTGGAAGCCCATGACAGCCTGACCCGCGCCGCGCTTGCCCGCGCGGATCTGCCACCGTGGATGCGGGTTGTCACCGTGCCCGCAGGCCGGATCAAGACCAAACCCCGCGCGCTGAACTATGCGCTGGATCACTGCCGGGGCAGCATCATCGGCGTCTATGATGCCGAAGATGCCCCTGAACCGCAGCAGATCAACCGCGTCGTCGCCCATTTCCACGCCCGCGGGCCAAAGGTCGCCTGCCTTCAGGGCATTCTCGATTTCTACAACCCCACCACCAATTGGCTCTCGCGCTGCTTTACCGTGGAATATGCGGTCTGGTTCCGCATGGTCCTGCCCGGCCTTGCCCGCCTTGGCCTGCCCGTACCCTTGGGCGGCACCACGCTTTTCTTCCGCCGTGACGCGCTCGAGGCTTTGGGGGGCTGGGATGCCCATAACGTGACCGAAGATGCCGATCTGGGCATCCGCCTCGCCCGGCGCGGCTATCAGACCGAACTCATCGCCACCGTCACGGGGGAGGAAGCGAATTGCCGCGCCTATCCTTGGATCAGGCAGCGCTCCCGCTGGCTCAAGGGCTATATGATGACTTGGGTCAGCCATATGCGCGACCCCGCCCTTCTGTGGCGTCAGCTTGGGGCCTGGCGCTTTTTCGGCTTTCAGGTGCTCTTTCTCTGCACCCTGTCGCAATTCCTGCTGGCGCCCCTGCTGTGGTCCTTCTGGATCACCCTGTTCGGCCTGCCGCATCCGGTGGCCGATGCCCTGCCCCCCGCCATCGTCGTGCTGCTGGTCGGGGTCTTTCTGCTCACCGAACTCACAAATGTGACCATGGGCTGGCTCGCCCTCGCCCAGACCCGGCACCGCTTCAGCCGCCTCTGGGTGCCGACGATGCATTTCTACTTCCCGCTCGGTGCGCTCGCCTCCTACAAGGCCCTGTGGGAGGCGGTGGTCAAACCCTTCTACTGGGATAAGACCATGCATGGCCGCTATGACGCCGGGGCCTGAAAAGGTGCAGCGCGGCCTCAGGGCTTTAGCCGCAATTCCCCCGCATCCACGCGCAGCCGCGTCTCAAAAGCCCGGCTGATATGGGTTTTCAACGCCTGATAGGCCGCCTCGCCATCATGCGCTTCAATCGCGCTGACGATCTGGTCATGTTCGGCCATGGCCACTTCGCTCCGCCCTTCGGCCGCAAGCGAGGTGGTGGCCATCAGAGCCATCGACCGATGCACCAGATCCAGCTGCTGCACCAAGAACCGGTTGTGGCTCGCCAGATGGATCTGCCGGTGGAACCGCTTGTTCGCGCGCGACAATTCCAATGGGTTGTCCCGCAGCTTGCGGTCCTCCTCTACCATCGCGCGCAGAACACGGATCTCCTCATCCGTCGCATGCCGCGCCGCCAGCCGCGCGGCCAGCCCCTCCAGCTCCGTGCGCACCACATAAAGCTCGGCCAGTTGGTTATGGTCCAGCGAGGCAACGATCAAGCTCCGCCCGTCGCGCGTCAGCATGGATTGCGTCTCCAGCCGCTGCAACGCCTCGCGCACCGGCGTCCGGCTCACCCCCAGCCGCTCGGCCAGTTCCGATTCCACCAGCCGGTCACCGGGCTTGTAAATCCCCGCCTCGATCGCTTCGAGGATCAGCGTATAGGCGTCTTTCTGCACCGGCCCGTATTCCATTGCCCCAAGGTCGCGGAACGCTAGCCCGCAACCCCGCCTCTTGGCAAGCGCCGCCATTGCCGCCGCCCCTCGCAAGGGCTATCTCTGCGCCATGCAAGATAGCTTTTCCCATATCGAGACTTGGGTGTTCGACCTCGACAACACCCTCTACCCGCCCTCCATGCGGCTCTTCGACCAGATCGAACAGCGCATGACCAACTGGGTCTCCCGCCGCCTTGGCGTCAGCCGGGCCGAGGCGGACCACCTCCGCGCCTCCTATTGGAAGCTTTACGGCACCACGCTCGCGGGCCTCATGCATGAACATGGGGTGGAGCCGATGGATTACCTCATGGATGTCCATGACATCGACTTCTCCCTCCTCGCCCCCGATCCGGCCCTCGCCGCCCATATCGCAGCCCTGCCGGGGCGGCGCATCGTCTATACCAATGCCGATACGATCTATGCCGCCAAAGTGCTGCAAGGCCGTGGCCTCTCGGGCCTTTTTGATGCGGTTTACGGCGTCGAACATGCCGAATTCCGCCCCAAACCGGAACGCGCAGCCTTTGAGACGGTCTTTGCCCGCGACGGGTTGAACCCGACCCGCGCGGCCATGTTCGAAGACGATCCCCGCAACCTCGCCGCCCCGCATGACATGGGGATGCGCACCGTCCATATCGCGCCAGAGCCAGAACCCGCGCCGCATATCCACTTTCACGCGCCCGATCTGACCGAATTCTTGGGTCACCTGACGAAAAGGTGATTCTGCGCTGCGGCATTACGCCCCTTGCGTTTCCCCCCCTGCATCCCAGCTAAGGGGCGAGAGAAACGCGAGGATATGCCCATGGCCATGATGACCGCCCCCACCGCCGCGCCCTCCCTTGGCTGGCGCTTGTTCTACGCCGTCCCGGTCATCGGCTGGATCGCCCGCGACATCGCCCGCGATGTCACGAACCTGCCCTATGCGGTGGTGATCCTCCTCACCACGCTCATCCTTGCCGCACAGGTCTGGGGCCCGGTCGTCTTTACGCTGACCGCGCTTGCCGCCGTGCCCTGCATGTTCGCCTTTTTCATCTACATCTCCTGGCCCTTCCGCAAGGAATGACCTGAACCCCACCGGGGCGCTTTGTCGCTTCGCTTTCCCCGCTTGCGCGCCTATGTTCCGGGACGAAAGGGGAAAGCCATGATGCACAGCGCAACCCGGCAAGAGACTGATATCCTGATCTCCGGCGGCGGTGTCGCGGGCCTCACCGCAGCAGCCGCCTTCGGCAGCGCAGGCTTCCGCGTGATCTGCGTGGACCCAACGCCCCCCGTCACGTCAGATGCGGAGGAAGGGGCCGATCTGCGCACCACCGCCTTCCTGCACCCCTCCATCCCCGTGCTGGAAGCGGCGGGCCTCTGGTCCCGGCTTGAACCCCATGCCGCAGCGCTGCAAGTCATGCGCATCATCGATGCCGGCGGGGTAGAGGCGACGCCCCGCATCATCAAGGATTTCGATGCGGCAGACCTCTCGGACCTCCCCTTTGGCTGGAACCTGCCCAACTGGCTCCTCCGCCGCGAAATGGTCGCGCGCTTGGGCGACCTGCCCAATGTCAGCTTCCGCCCCGGCACCGCCACCACCCGCATGGTCACCCGCCAGACCGAGGCGCTGGTCACGCTGTCCGATGCCACCACCATCCGGCAGGCGCTGAACATCCCCGTCGAAACCATCCGCTACGGCCAAAAGGCGCTCGCCTTCGCCGTGCGCCACCCGCAGCCGCACAACAATGTCTCGACCGAGATTCACCGCTCGGGCGGGCCCTTCACCCTCGTCCCCCTGCCCGACCGGGATGGCCAGCCCCGCTCTGCCGTGGTCTGGATGGAAACGGGCGCGAATATCGCGCGCCTCCAATCCCTCTCCGTCCCGGAATTCGAGGCC
>JALOTC010000235.1 GCA_025458085.1 Cypionkella sp.
ATGGTGCTGTGAGAGAGGATTGAACTCTCGACCTCTCCCTTACCAAGGGAGTGCTCTACCACTGAGCTACCACAGCGAACCGTTCCGGGCGACGGTGGCAGCGGGTGCGCCTTCGTCACGGGCGGCTGATTAGTCGTATTCGCCACCCGGCGCAAGCCCCTTTTCGCCCTCTCTGGACCCAAGGTTGCGGCTGCTATAAGAGGGCGCATGTCCGATGAACACCCAAACAGAAAAGCACCGGCACCGCCCGCGCGCGCGGATGATCCGCGCGAGGCCCGGCTGAAGGCTGCGCTGAAAGCGAATATGGCGCGGCGCAAGGCGCAGGCCAAGGCCACGGGCGCAGACAGATCAGACAGAGGACGAGTAGGCATGGATTCCATTCTGGTACGGGGCAACGGCGCGCTGAATGGCGTGATTCCCATCGCGGGGGCCAAGAATGCCTGCCTGACGCTGATGCCGGCCACGCTATTGTCGGAAGAGCCGCTGACGCTGACGAATGCGCCGCGGCTTTCAGACATTCGGACCATGACGCAGCTTCTCGGCTCGCTTGGGGCAGAGGTGGCGAGCCTGCAAGATGGGCAGGTTCTGGCAATGTCGAGCCATGCGATCACCAATCACCGCGCCGATTATGACATCGTGCGCAAGATGCGCGCCTCGATTCTTGTGTTGGGACCCATGCTCGCGCGCGATGGTCATGCGGTTGTGTCCTTGCCGGGGGGCTGTGCCATTGGCGCGCGGCCTGTGGACCTGCACCTGAAGGCGCTGGAGGCGATGGGGGCCGATCTGGACCTGCGCGAGGGCTATGTGCACGCCAAGGCCCCCGGTGGGCGGCTGAAGGGCGCGGTGGTCGAGTTTCCGTTGGTTTCCGTGGGGGCCACGGAAAACGCGCTGATGGCGGCCACTCTGGCCAAGGGGACCACGGTTCTGAAAAACGCCGCGCGGGAGCCGGAGATCGTCGATCTGGCGCGGTGCCTGCGCAAGATGGGCGCGCAGATCGAGGGGGAGGGTACGTCGACCATCACCATCGAAGGGGTGGACCGTCTTGGCGGGGCCACGCATCCGGTGGTGACCGACCGCATCGAACTGGGCACCTATATGCTGGTTCCCGCGATCGCCGGGGGCGAGGTGGAATGTCTGGGCGGCAAGCTGGAATTGGTCGGGGCTTTTGCGGAAAAGCTGGATGAGGCGGGCATTTCGGTGACGGAAACGGCACGGGGCCTGAAGGTCACGCGCGGGTCCGGCCGGGTGCGGGCGGTCAATGTGACGACCGAGCCTTTCCCCGGTTTTCCGACCGATTTGCAGGCGCAGATGATGGCGCTGCTCTGCACGGCAGAGGGCGTCAGCGTTCTGGAAGAAAAGATTTTCGAGAATCGCTTCATGCATGCGCCGGAATTGATGCGGATGGGCGCGCGGATTGAGGTGCATGGCGGCACGGCCACGGTGACGGGGGTGGACCGTTTGCGCGGCGCGCCGGTGATGGCCACCGATCTGCGGGCGAGCGTCAGCCTGATCCTCGCTGCACTCGCCGCCGAGGGGGAGACGGTGGTGAGCCGGGTCTATCATCTTGATCGGGGCTATGAGCGGGTGGAGGAGAAGCTCTCTGCCTGCGGGGCAAAGATCGAGCGGATCAAGGGGAACGGTTCAATTGGACGGGCCATGTTTTGGTGGTGCCAAGAACACGACTTGTCGATGGATTGGCCCGCAAGGAGGCTGCGTTTACTGGCGTATACATCCTTGTCGGGGACGTCGATGGCAAGGCGCGCGCCTATATCGGCGAGGCGGAAGATGTCGCCAGTCGGATCAGGAGCCATGCGTCCCAAAAGGATTGGTGGTCGACTGCAATTGTCATCACCTCCTCTGCCAACAACCTGCACAAAGCTCATGTGAAGTATCTTGAATCCCGCCTGGTTGAGGACGCGCGCGAGATTGGTAAAATTGGCCTCGAAAACGGAAATACGCCACCACGTTCGAGCCTTTCTGAGGCTGCGCAATCGAATATGGAGGCGTTCCTTGAGGTGCTTTACCTTGTCTTACCCGCCCTAAGATTTGATTTCTTCCTGAGCAAAGCACGGCCAGAGGAGAGGGCACTTCCGGCGGGGCAGCGCCTGCCTGCTGTAAGGTTTGAAATCAAGAGCGCGAAGCTTGGAATTCATGCAACGGCGGAATTGCGCGATGGGGAGTTTGTGGTGCTTGCACAATCCACCGCTCGGCGTGAATGGTCTGGCGTCGATTATGTAAGCTACAAAACTCTTCACGATGAGCTGTTGGGCTCGGGCGTTTTGAAGCAAAGTGGTGCGAACTGCATTTTCACCCAAAACTATGCCTTCGCTAGCCCGAGTGCTGCCGCTGCTGTTGTGTTGGGGCGATCGGCAAACGGAACCCGTGAGTGGACCGTTCAAGGAACCGGGCAAACCTATAAAGCGTGGGAGGCGTCGCTTCTTGCAGCAACAGAGGATCAAAAGGAATGACCGACGCGCGGTTCGAAGATGGGGATGAGGCCCCGCTGCGGCTGGTTGCGCGGGGGGGAGAGGATCTGACGGTTCTGTCCTCTCTTGTGCAGGATGCGGTTTTTCCGGTGGGGGAAATGCGGTTCGAGCGCAAGGCGCGGCGCTTTGCGGTGTTGTTGGGAGGCTGCGGCGCGGGCCAAACGGCCGGTGGAGCGGGTGCGGAGCCTTTTGGTGATCGAGGATGTGCTGGCCGCGCGGCGGCAAGGCGTGGACCCGCGGGACCAGGAAGTGATCCTGTCGCTGCTTTCGGTTGCCTTTGCACCGGGGGAGGATGGGGCAGGGGTGGTGACGCTGACCTTTGCCGGAGATGGTGCGGTCGCGCTGGAGGTGGAGGCGCTGGAACTGCGCCTGGAAGATGTGAGCCGCCCCTATCTGGCCCCATCGCGCCGCGCGCCCGACCACAAGCTATAAGGCCGCCTATTCGGCGGCGGTGTCGCCTTTCATCAGGCGGTCGGCTTTTTTGCGCACGAGGACCGAGCGCAGGTCATGCATGGCGAGAAGCAGGCGGTCGGTCACGGCCTCTAGATCGGCATCGCTGGCCTTGGATTGTGCCCATTGCGTGGTCAGGTTCAGATGGTCAACGGCGCGGTGGATATCGTCCAGATCGCGGGCGGCGAGGGTGGCGATGCGATCCGCCATCCAAGCCTTGATCGCGGCCATATCTTCGAGGGAAAGTTTGCGCTCGCCATGCGGTTTGATATTGCCGTTCTTGATGTTGACGGTGGCGATTTCATCCATCTCGATCCGACGCTGGCGGTTTTCGGTATCGACCTTGAAGACACTGGCCCCGTTTTCACGGATACGGAAATAATAGTCGGGCAAGTCACTCGACATCGTCTACCTCGTTCTCCAGCACGCGCAACAAAGACCCATCCGGATCGACCAGCGCGAACATGCGCGGGGCATGGTCCGGCTTCGACATATCGGTCAGCCGCGGAATGGCCCCTTGGTCTGAGGGCAGGCCAAGGGCTCGCCATTCGGCCAAGAGACTATCGGGATCATCGCAGCGCAGGCAAGCGGAGAACCAGCTTTCGGCTGGTAAAATTTCGGGATGCGAAAAGAATTCAAGCTCCAGCGGCCCGCGTGACAGGATCAGCCAATCCGCTCCGTGATACTCTACGGCGAAGCCCAAGCGCCCGTAAAAGGCGATGGTGGCCGCGAAATCGCGGCTGGGCAGATTGGCGGTGATCCTGTCACCCATTTCCGCGCCTAGATCAGGCTGGCGCAGAAGCGTTGGATGCGGCTGCAGGCATCGTGCAAGACATCGTCCGAAGTGGCGTAGCTGACGCGGAAATTGGGCGAGAGGCCAAAGGCCGCGCCAAAGACCACGGCGACCCCAGTGTCTTCCAGAAGGGCGGTGGCAAAAACCTCGTCATTGGAAATGACGGTGCCAGAGGGCGTTGTCTTGCCGATCAGGCCCGAGATATCGGGATAGACATAGAAGGCACCTTCGGGCACCGGGCAGGTGACCCCGGGGGCCGCATTGAGCATGGACACCACCAGATCGCGGCGGCGTTCAAAGACTTTGCGGTTTTCGGCCAGAAAATCCTGTGGGCCGGTCAGCGCCTCGAGCGCGGCATATTGGCTGACCGAGCAGGGGTTGGAGGTCGATTGCGACTGAATCGTGCCCATCGCCTTGATCAGTGCCACAGGCCCGCCCGCATAGCCGATGCGCCAGCCTGTCATCGCATAGGATTTGGACACGCCATTGCAGGTGAGGGTGCGGTCATAGAGGGCGGGTTCTACCTCGGCCGGGGTGCAGAAGGTGAAATCGCCAAAGACCAGATGTTCATACATGTCATCCGACATGATCCAGACATGGGGATGGCGCAGCAGCACATCGGTCAGGGGATGGCGCAGCAGCACATCGGTCAGGCCCTTGAGTTCGTCGCGCGTGTAGCCCGCACCTGTGGGGTTCGAGGGCGAGTTGAAGATGAACCATTTGGTGCGCGGGGTGATCGCGGCCTCGAGCTGGGCGGGCGTGAGTTTGAAATTCGTCTCGATCCCCGCCACGACGGGAACGGGGGTGCCGCCGGCAAGCAGGACCATATCCGGGTAGCTGACCCAATATGGGGCGGGAATGATGACCTCATCGCCGGGGTTCAGCGTGGCCATCAGGGCGTTGTAGAGGATCTGCTTGCCGCCCGTGCCGACGGTGATCTGCTGCGGC
>JALOTC010000112.1 GCA_025458085.1 Cypionkella sp.
GCTTGCGGTACAGGCTGGAGAGCCGATGACCGCCCAAGGTGAAGCCCCGTCCCGAAGCCCCGGATAGCCAAAACGGACAGTCGGGACGGGGTGGAACGCCGTTCCCTTCATCTTGGCAAAAATACTCCCCCGCCGGAGGCGTCCGCAGGTGGGGCCAGGCGCGGGATCAGGATTTGCGCGCCTCTAGCTCTGCGTTGAAAAGGCGCAGGCGGTGGGTGAGGTTGTCGCCATGGGTGACGCTGTCAAAATTTTCGAAGAGGAAAGACAAAGCCTCGCCTTCGTCGAGGCCCGCGTCATGAGCGAAGCGGCGGAGACGGCGATAGCCGTCTTCGGTCATGGCAACGGGGAAGCGGCGGGTCAGGCGGAAGCGTTTGGGCATCTGGTCCTCGGGCGGGGAGGCCCGGGCGGGGAGGCTCGGGCAGGTTTGAGCAAGGATAGACTGCGTCAGCGAGCAAGGCCATCCTTTCCGGGGGTTGCAGGGCCGGGGCAAGGGGGGAATAACGGGGGGGCAACAACCGGGTTAGACCTGCGCCATGAGTGATCCGATGCCTGAGGCGATCCGCCTCGCCCAGAGCTTTATCGAGGCTTTGCCCCATTCGCGCGCCCTTGGCATGACGGTGGAGGCTTTGGGCGAGGGGCGGGCCGATCTGTCCATGCCGTACGATGCGCGGCTGGTGGGTGACCCGGCGACAGGGGTGATCCATGGCGGGGCGATTTCGGCCTTGATGGATACGGCTTCGGGTGCGGCGGTCATGTGCCATGCCTCGGCCCCAGCATCCACCGCGACGCTGGACCTGCGGATCGATTATTTCCGATCTGCCACGCCGGGGCAGCGGATCGTCGCGCGGGCGGAATGCTATCACGTGACCCGGTCGGTCGCCTTTGTGCGGGTGACCGCATGGGATGAGGATGCGGCACGGCCTGTTGCGGCGGCGACCGGGGCCTTCACGCTGGAACGGAGGGCGCCATGAGCAGCACCAGGCCAGAGCCGGTTCAGGTGATCAAGCAGCGGCGTGATGCGGCGCTCGAGGCGCTGGTGGCCGGGGTGCCATATATCCAGTGGCTGGGTATCCGCTTTGATCGGCGGGGGGATGAGTTGACGGCGATCCTGCCCTTTGACGAAAAGCTGATCGGGAACCCGGCCCTGCCGGCGCTGCATGGCGGGGCGACGGCGGCTTTCCTTGAGGTGGCGGCGGTAATCGAACTGGCTTGGGCCGGGATGTGGGGCGAGATGGAGGCAGCAGGCACAGCCCCTGCGGCTGCGGCGGCCCGGCTGCATCTGCCCAAGACCATTGACTTCACCGTGGATTATCTGCGCGCTGGCCTGCCGCGCGATGCCTATGCGCGGGCACGGATCAACCGGTCTGGGCGGCGCTATGCCAGCGTGCATGTGGAAGCCTGGCAAGACAATCGCGCGCGGCTTTTTGCGCAAGGCACGGGGCATTTCCTGATGCCGGAAGCGGCGGGCCAGCACGAGGCATGACCGCGATCACCCATCGCCGGATCTGGGCCATCAGTTGGCCCATCATCCTGTCGAATGCGACGATTCCGCTTTTGGGGGCGGTGGATACGGCGGTGGTGGGCCAGATGGGGGCGGCCGCACCGATTGGCGCGGTGGGGATCGGGGCGATTATCCTCGCCTCGGTCTATTGGATTTTCGGCTTTCTGCGGATGGGGACCAGCGGGCTGGCCGCGCAAGCCCATGGCGCGGGGGATGCGGAGGAGCGCGCCGCAATCCTCTATCGCGCGCTGATGATCGGGCTTGGTGCGGGGCTGGTGATCCTGCTGGCCCAAGGGCTGCTGGTGGGGGCGGCCTTTTGGCTGGCCCCAGCCTCTGCCGAGGTGGAGGCGCTGGCCCGCGATTATCTGGCCGTTCGCATATGGGGCGCGCCTGCGACCATCGCGCTTTATGCCGTGACGGGTTGGCTGATCGCGATAGAGCGCACGCGGGCGGTCTTATGGCTGAACCTGTGGATCAACGGGGTCAATGCGGGGCTGGACCTTTGGTTCGTGCTTGGCCTGGGTTGGGGGGTCGAAGGGGTGGCCGCGGCCACGCTGGTAGCGGAATGGTCGGGGCTTTTCTTGGGGCTGTGGCTTTGCCGTGCGGGTTTTGGCGCGGTCTGGCGCGGGGCGCTGGCGCGGCTTTGGGCGCGGGATCCGATCCGGCGGATGCTGGCGGTGAATGGCGGGATCATGCTGCGCACGGTGCTGTTGCAGGGGGCCTTCACCGGCTTTCTGTTCCTGTCGGCGGGGCAAGGCGATGCCGCTTTGGCGGCCAATCAGGTGCTGATGCAGTTCCTGTCAATCACCGCCTATGCGCTGGACGGTTTCGCCTTTGCCGCCGAGACGCTGGTGGGCCAAGCCGTGGGGGCAAGGGCGCGGGCAGAGGTGCAGCGCGCGGCACGGCTGTGCATGGCATGGGGCGTGGCGGGCAGCCTTGTGCTGGGCGGGGGCTTTGGGCTTTTTGGGCCTCTGCTGATTGATCTGATGACAACGGCCCCCGAAGTCCGGGCCGAGGCGCGGATCTATCTGCCATGGGTGGCGGTTGCCCCACTGATCGGGGTGGCGAGTTGGATCTATGATGGCATCTTTATCGGTGCGACGCTGGCCAAGGCGATGGTGCAGGTCGTGGCGGTGGCGGTTTTGGCCTATGTGGCGGCAATCCTGCTGCTGGTGCCGGCCTTTGGGGCGCATGGGCTTTGGGCGGCGCTGATGGTACTGAACGCCACGCGGGGGATGGCGGCGGCGGGGATGTGGCCGAGGCTGCGGGCGCGGCTCTTTGCGGATGTGCCGGGGGCCGTCAGCGCCGGATGAGGCGGAAAGCCGAAGACGCGCCCCAGCCTGCCGCGACCGCGATGAACAGAGACAGGAAGCCATAGATCAGCGGCTGTTCGCGCGACAGGGTGGTGAGCCAACGTTCCAGCCCCTCTTTGCGCACATTGATCCGCCGTTCGATATGATCGACCACCTTGCCTTCGCGCGTGAGGAAGATGCGCACGCGGTAAGGGCCTTCGGTCAGATTGGCGGGCAGGATCACATCGGCGCGAAAGAGCGTGCTTTCGGTGAAATGCACTGTGCGTTCGGCGAGGCGGTAGCGATCTTCCTCCGTGCGGATGCGCAAGAGCGCCTCGATGAATTCGGGGGCATCTGCGGCCTGATCCACCGCCCCAACGGCACGGATCGCGCGGGGGATGGTGATCTGATGGCGGAGGTTTTCCGTCTCGGACAGGATATCGTTCAGAAAGCCCGTGGTGGCGACGGCGTAGAAGGAGGGCGCGCGGTCGATTTCCACCGAGTCGCGATTGATCCAGATACCGAACTGGCGTTCCTTGCGGCGGACGATCAGGGGGGTGGAGGGGCCTTCGACGGTGACGATCACATGCAGCGGTGCGCCGCCGGGGGCGGGGGCGTCGCGTTTGACCGCGCCGTAGATCAGGATTTCGGAACCGTCGAAATCGGCGGTGATGGAGACGCGGTTTTGGCTTAGCCCCGCGACGATGCTTTCCTGCGCGATGGCCGCGGCAGGGAGGAGGAGTGCAAGGAGGACGGCGGCCAGCCGGATCATGGCAAGACCCCCGGCATGACGGAGTAAAGCTCCTCCGGGCGGAGGAGGAGGTCGAGCGCGATCTTGCCCGCGACGGCGAGGACGAGGAGCGAGAGGAGGATGCGAAGTTGTTCGGCGCGCAGTTTCGCGCCGAAGATCGCGCCAAGCTGTGCCCCCACCACGCCGCCGAGGATGAGGAGCACGGCGAGCATCATATCGACCGTATTCGCCGTGACCGCATGCATGAGCGTGGTGAAAGCGGTGACGAAGATGATCTGGAAGAGCGAGGTGCCAATGACGACCTTGGTCGGCATGCCGAGCAGATAGATCATGGCGGGGACCATGATGAAGCCCCCCCCTACCCCCATGATTGCTGCCAGAAAGCCCACGAGCGCCCCCACGGCCAGCGGCGGGAGGACCGAGATATAGAGGCCCGAGGCGCGGAATTTCATCTTGAAGGGCAGGCCGTGGACCCAGTTGTGGGTATGCGCGCGGCGCACAGGCGCGCCGGGTTTATTGGCGCGCAGGATGGCGCGGGCGCTTTCGGCGAACATGGTCAGGCCGATGAAGCCGAGGAAGAGGACATAGGAGAGTTGCACCAGAAGATCGACCTGCCCCGCCGCCGTCAGCCGGGCAAAGACGAAAACGCCAATGGTGGAGCCGACGAGGCCGCCCGCAAGCAGCACGGCGCCCATGCGGAAATCCACCGCCTTGCGTTTGAGTTGCGCAAGCACGCCTGAGACGGAGGAGGCCACCACCTGATTTGCCCCGGTGGCCACCGCAATGGCCGGGGGGATGCCGATGAAGAAGAGAAGCGGGGTGATCAGAAACCCGCCGCCCACGCCGAACAGGCCGGAGAGAAAGCCCACAAGCCCGCCGATCCCCAGAAGAAGGAAGGCGTTGACCGAAACCTCGGCAATGGGAAGGAAGATTTGCATGGCATGCCCGGTGGGCGAAAGGGCGGTTCAGGCCAAAGGGTTGCGCCCTTTGGCCGCGATGTCAAACGCCGTTCCGCCTCATCGGAGGGTGCGCAGGAAATGCCGCAGGATGCGTTCCAGTTTTGCCGCACCCAAGGGGGCCATGGCCTTGGTATGTTCATGGCTGATGTTTTCATCAGACATGCCGGCGGCCATGTTGGTGATGGTAGAAATCGCCGCGACCTTGAGCCCGAGGAATCGAGCAAGGATCACCTCGGGCACGGTGGACATGCCGACTGCATCCGCGCCGAGGGTGCGCAACATGCGAATCTCGGCCGGGGTTTCGAAACTGGGGCCGGAATACCAGGCATAGACCCCTTGCCGAAGGTCGATGCCTTCGGCCTTGGCGCTGGCCAGAAGGGCCGTGCGGAGCGCCGGATCATGGGCATCGGTCATGGGAACAAAGCGGGCATCGGTGGCCTCGCCGATCAGCGGGTTGAGGCCCGAATAGTTGATGTGATCAGAGAGAAGCATCAGATCACCGGGCGGAATATCGGGGCGCATGGACCCCGCTGCATTGGTGAGAAGAAGGCTCTCCGCCCCCAGATCGGCCAGAACCTCGAGCGCCGCGCGCATCGCCGCCGGGTTGCCGCGTTCGTAGTAATGTTCGCGCGCGCCAAAGACCGCGACGCGCACCCCTTCGAGCGTGCCGATATGCAGATGGGGGTTGTGGCCCGACACGCTGACATGTGGAAAGCCCGGCAGGTCGGCATAGGGGATCGCCACCCCCTCGACCGCATGGGCCAGATGGCCAAGGCCGGACCCAAGGATCAGGCCAAGGCGCACAGGCTCTGCCCCGGCCCGCGCGCGGATGGCGGCAAGCGCCTCAGCGTTCCTTGACATAGGGCTCTCCTCCGGCACGGGGTGGGATCGCCTTGCCGACGAAGCCGGCAAGGACAAGGACGGTCAGGATGTAGGGCAGCGCATCGAGGAAGGGCACGGGGACCTTCATCTGCACGACCGATTCCACCACATCAGGGCGCAGCGCCAGCGCCTGAAAGAAGCCAAACAGGAGGCAGGCCCACATGGCCGCCACGGGACGCCATTTGGCAAAGATCAGCGCGGCAAGGGCGATATAGCCTCGACCTGCGGTCATCTCGCGGCCAAAGCCCGCTTGCAGCGCGGTGGCCATATAGGCCCCGGCAAGGCCACAGAGGACGCCGGTGATGCAGACAGCGGCAAAGCGCAGGCCGATGACCGAAACGCCCGCCGTATCCACCGCCGCCGGATTTTCGCCCACCGCGCGCAGGCGTAGGCCAAAGCGGGTGCGGAACAGCACCCACCATGTCAGCGGCACGATGGCAAAGGCGGCATAGACAAGGATCGAATGGCCCGAGATCACCTCATAATAGAGGGGGCCGATCACGGGCACCTCGCGTAGTGCCTCTGCCCCCGGCAGGGTGATGGGGTTGAAGCGCGCCTCGCCCGAAAGGGGCGGTGTGCGCCCTCCTTGGCGGAACAGCGCCTGCGCGATCATGACGGTAAGGCCCGAAGCGAGGAAGTTGAGCGCCACGCCGGAGATAAGTTGATTCCCCCGGAAGGTGATGGCGGCAAGGCCGTGGATCAGCGCGAAGATCATCGATGCGCCGATCCCCGCCAGAAGCCCCGCCCAAGCCGAGCCGGTGAGCGCGGCCACAGCGGCAGAGGACATGGCGGCGGACAGCATCTTGCCCTCTAGCCCGATGTCGAAGATGCCCGCGCGTTCCGAATACAATCCGGCAAGGCAGGCCAGGAGGAGCGGCGTGGCGAGGCGCAACGTGGTGTCGAGCAGTTGCAGGAGCGTTGCGTAATCCATCACGCGGCCCCCTTTGCAGCTTGCACGGCTTGGGCCGAGCGGAAGAGGCCGAAGATGCGGCGGAGCATCATGCGCACCATCATGTCCAGCGCGCCGGTGAAGAGGATCACAAGCCCCTGCACGACGATGCGCATTTCGATGGGGATGGAGGTCCAGAGGCCAAGCTCTGCCCCGCCTTGATAGAGAAAGCCGAAGAGAAGGCCCGCGAGGACCACGCCAATAGGGTGATTGCGGCCCATCAGCGCCACCGCGATGCCGATGAAGCCCGCGCCCTCGGAGGAGTTTTGCAACAGGCGTTCAGCCTCTCCCATCACGTTGTTGATGCTCATCATGCCCGCGAGTGCGCCAGAGATCAGCATGGCGATCACGGTGATGCGGACCGGGTTGATGCCTGCATAGCGGGCGGCGGGTTCGGATTTGCCGAACGCGCGGATTTGATAGCCCAACCTAGTGCGCCACAAAAGCGCCCAGACGACGACCGCCATAGCGAGCGCGATGAAGAGCGTGACATTGGCGGGAACGGGTTTTTGGAAGATCAGGTTCAGGCCGGGAATATCATTCAGCGCGGGCAGGTTCGCGCCTTCGGGGAAGCGGGCGGAGGCCGGGTCCATCTGGCCCGCGGGGCGCAGCACATCGACGAGCAGATAGACCATCAGGGCTGCGGCGATGTAGTTGAACATGATCGTGGTGATCACGATATGGCTGCCCCGCGTGGCCTGAAGCCAAGCGGGGATGGCGGCCCATGCGGCGCCAAAGAGCGCGGCCCCGGCAGTGGCGGCGGCAAGCGCCAGTGTCCAATGCGGCCAGGGCAGCGACAGGCAGACCAGCGCCACGCCCAGCCCGCCCAATTGCGCCTGCCCTTCGCCGCCGATGTTGAACAGCCCGGCATGGAAGGCCACGGTCACGGCAAGGCCGGTGAAGATGAAGGAGGTGGCGTAATAGAGCGTATAGCCCCAGCCATAGGCGGACCCAAGCGCGCCATCGACCATGACC
>JALOTC010000113.1 GCA_025458085.1 Cypionkella sp.
TTTGAATATTCGCCTGAAGTGCCGGGGATCATCACTGCCGCCTCGGGCGGGCGGCCGGTGGCGGTGGGCGTGCAGCGGGTGGAGGGGCAGCAGGGGTGGAACGCGCTGCGGGTGGTGGAAGGCGCGGGCGAGGTGGTTGCGAATTATGACAAGCACCATCTGGTGCCCTTTGGCGAATATATGCCTGCGGGTGATCTGCTCTGGGAGTGGTTCGGGATTGGGGCCTTTGCCGCGCAGGTGGGCAATGGCTATTCCGCCGGGCCGGGGCCTGTGGTGCTTGACCTTGGGCCGCGCTTGGGCCGGGTTCTGCCGTTGATCTGTTATGAGGCCGTTTTCCCCGGCATTCCCCGCGCGGTGCCGCGCCCGGACTGGATGCTTCAGATCACGAATGACGCGTGGTTCGGCCCGCATACGGGACCGTTTCAGCATTTCCATCTGTCGCGCCTGCGCGCGATTGAGATGGGGCTGCCGATGGTGCGTGTGGGCAATACCGGGGTGACGGCGGTGATCGATGCGCGGGGCAGGGTGGTTGACGCCCTGCCTTTTGGCACGCCCGGTGCCTTGGATGTGGCGGCCCTGCCCGGTGCGCTTCCTGCCACGTTCTATGCCCGGCATGGCGATCTTGCCGCATATGTGATGCTTTTCGGCCTTTTCCTGCTGGCTTTCGCGCGATTTCGCGGGCCGGTCGCTTGACCTTGCTCTGGGGGGGGCCTAGGCAGGCGCATTGAACCGCCACAACGGCTTCCTGGCGTGGCGGGGATCAAACCCAATGGAGCACTTCCCATGTCACGTTCGAACTATGTCTTCACTTCGGAGTCCGTTTCCGAGGGGCATCCCGACAAGGTCTGTGACCGCATTTCGGATGCCGTTCTTGATGCTTTCCTGACCGAAGAGCCTAATGCCCGTGTAGCCTGCGAAACCTTTGCCACGACCAACCGCGTGGTTGTGGGGGGCGAGGTCGGGCTGTCCAGCCCTGAACAGACCAAGGCGATGATGGCACGGATCGACGGGATCGTGCGCGAGTGTGTGCGCGATATCGGATATGAACAGAAGAAGTTCCATTGGGACAAGATCAAGGTCCACAATTACCTGCATGAGCAATCCGCCCATATCGCCCAAGGTGTGGATCGGGATGGGGCGGGCGATCAGGGGATCATGTTCGGCTATGCCACGCGCGAGACGCCCGAATTCATGCCCGCGCCGATCCAATATGCCCATGCGATCCTGCGCCGTCTGGCCGAGGCGCGTAAATCCGGCGCGGAGCCAACGCTTGGCCCGGATGCGAAAAGCCAACTGACGCTGCGCTATGAAAACGGCAAGCCTGTGGAAGTGACCTCGATCGTCTTGTCGACGCAACATACGTCGAAGCGCCAGACCTCGAAGGTGATCCGCAAGATCGTGGAGCCTTATATCCGCGAGGTTCTGCCCGAGGGGTGGATCACCAAGAAAACCGAATGGTGGGTGAACCCGACCGGGACTTTCGTGATCGGCGGACCTGATGGGGACGCGGGCCTGACCGGGCGCAAGATCATTGTGGATACCTATGGTGGCGCGGCCCCGCATGGGGGCGGTGCCTTCTCGGGCAAGGACCCGACGAAGGTGGACCGTTCAGCGGCCTATGCTGCGCGCTATCTGGCCAAGAACATCGTTGCGGCCGGTCTGGCCGAACGCTGCACCTTGCAGGTCAGCTATGCGATCGGTGTGGCCAAGCCCCTGTCGATCTATGTCGATACGCATGGCACCTCGGAAATCCCGGCGGACCGGATTGAACGCGCCGTGGCCGAATGCATGGACCTGACGCCGCGGGGTATCCGCACGCATCTGGAGCTGAACAGGCCGATTTATCAGCGCACGGCGGCCTATGGCCACTTTGGCCGCGCGCCGGAAGCGGATGGCGGCTTTAGCTGGGAGCGGACCGATCTGGTCGAGGCGCTGAAGAAAGCGGTCTGAGCGCGGGCTGATCGGTCGTCGCCGCCTTTCCTGATCGGTCGCGGAAAGGGGGCCTGCCCGACCCCGGCACTTTTGAACCCATCCGGGGAGGGCTGTCTGCCCTCCCCGCACCCCTCCCGAGAGTATTTGTGCCAAGATGAAGGGAGAGGGTAAGGCTGTGCTTGACCTTTGGCGCGATTGACGGATAGAGCCGCGCGGCTGAAGGGGGCCGCGATGAGCCAGATGCCAGAACGCCGCAATTTCTATGGTCGCATCCGGGGCAAGACGCTTCGGGCGAGCCAGAAGGACTATCTGGAGCAGGATCTGGAGGCCTTGCGGCTGACCGGGGTGACGGTGGCGGAGAATCCGGCGCGCACGGACTTGGTGCCCGGCGCGATCTTTGGCGATGCGCGCCCGCTGTGGCTTGAGATCGGTTTTGGCGGGGGCGAGCATCTGGTGCATATGGCCGCGCGTTACCCCGAGATCGGAATCATCGGATGCGAGCCTTTTGTGAATGGCGTGGCGATGCTTTTGGGCAAGATCCGGCAGGCGGGGGTTTCCAACTTGCTGATCCATCCCGGCGATGTGCGCGATCTGTTTGATGTGCTGCCAGATGCCTGCGTGGCCAAGGCGTTTCTGAATTACCCCGACCCATGGCCCAAGGCGCGGCACCACCGCAGGCGGTTTGTGACGCCCGGTTATCTTGGCCAATTGGCGCGGGTGATGATGCCGGGGGCAGAGTTTCGGGTGGCGACCGATATTCCCGATTATGTGCGCCAGACGCATGAGGAAGTGCCGCAGGCGGGCTTTGATCTGGTGGCCGAGGCGGGGCAAGGTGGCGCGTGGGAAGATTGGATCAGCACGCGTTATGAACAAAAGGCTTTGCGCGAGGGCCGCAGCCCCCATTACCTGACCTTCCGCCGCAAGGGCTGAGGCCCATTTTGCCCCCATGGACCGTGCCGGACGGTTGCGCTATCAGGCGGCAAGCAGTTTCGGGAGAAAAGAATGTCCGGCCATGGTGACGCGCAACCGATGATTTCCGCCAAGAGCGGCCCGCTGAAGGGCGAGGCTGCGGTGCCGGGCGACAAGTCGATCAGCCACCGCGCGCTGATCTTTGGCGCGATGGCGGTGGGCGAGACGCGGATCACCGGCCTTTTGGAAGGGCAAGATGTGCTGGATACGGCCAAGGCCATGCGGGCCTTTGGTGCGACGGTTACGCAGCATGGCCCCGGCGCATGGTCCGTGCAGGGTGTGGGTGTGGGCGGATTTTCGGAACCCGCCGATGTGATCGATTGCGGGAATTCCGGCACAGGTGTGCGGCTGATCATGGGGACGATGGCCACCACGCCGATCACGGCGACCTTCACGGGCGATGCCTCGCTCCGCAAGCGGCCGATGGGGCGGGTGACAGACCCGCTGTCGCTGTTTGGCACGCAAGCCTATGGGCGCAAGGGGGGGCGTTTGCCGATGACGGTGGTGGGGGCGGCGAACCCGGTGCCGGTGCGCTATGCCCTGCCGGTGGCAAGCGCGCAGGTGAAATCGGCGGTGCTGCTGGCGGGTCTGAATGCGCCGGGTGAGACGGTGGTGATCGAGCGCGAACCCACGCGCGACCATTCGGAGCGGATGCTTCTGGGCTTTGGCGCGGCACTGCATGTGGAGAAGGGGCCAGAGGGCCATATCATTACGCTGCAAGGCCGGCCCGAGTTGAAGCCGCAGACCGTGCGGCGCTGATCGTGGAAGGGTCTGACATCACGGTGCCGGGCGTCAGCCAGAACCTGACGCGCAACGGGCTTTACCTCACGCTGGTCGAGATGGGGGCCAAGATCGATTTCCTGAACCCACGCGAGGAAGGCGGCGAACCGGTGGCCGATCTGCGCGTGCGCTTTAGCCCCGAAATGAAGGGGATCGACGTGCCCGAGGACCGCGCGCCCAGCATGATTGACGAATATCCGATCCTATCTGTTGTCGCGGCTTGAGGCCTGCGGCGTGCGGGTGGAAGAGGATGAGGACACGTTGATCGTGCATGGCATGGGGCCGGGCGGCATGCCGGGCGGGGCCACCTGCCGGACGCATCTGGACCACCGGATCGCGATGAGCTTCCTCGTTGCGGGTATGGCGTCGAAGGCGGAGATCGCGGTGGATGACGGCAGCCCCATCGTCACCTCTTTCCCGATTTTCGAAGGGCTGATGAACGGGCTTGGTGCCGCGATCCGGCGGGGGTGAGGATGATCTTCACCGTGGCGATTGACGGGCCGGCGGCGGCGGGCAAGGGCACGATCAGCCGCGCCATTGCCGCGCGTTTTGGCTTTGCCCATCTGGATACAGGGCTTTTGTATCGTGCGGTGGGGGCCAAGGGCGGCGATCCGATTGTGGCGGCCCAGACCCTTTCGCCCGAGGATCTTGCGAGAGGTGATCTGCGCACGCTTCAAGCGGGGCAGGCGGCGAGCCGGGTGGCCGCGATCCCCGAGGTGCGGGCGGCCTTGGTCGATTTTCAGCGCCGTTTCGCGCGGGCCGAAGGCGGCGCGGTGCTGGACGGGCGCGATATTGGCACGGTCATTTGCCCCGAAGCGGAGGTGAAGCTCTTTGTCACCGCCAGTGCCGAGGTCCGCGCCCATCGCCGCCATGCCGAGGTGGGCGGGGACTATGACCAGGTGCTGCGCGAGGTGGTAGAGCGCGACGCGCGCGATGCAGGCCGCGCCGATGCGCCGATGCGCGCGGCGGAGGATGCGATTGTGATCGACACCTCTGACATGACGATTGACGCGGCGGTGGCCCGTGCCGCCGAGATCGTTGCCGCAAGGCTTGGCTGACCCCGCACAGGATTTGTGCGAAAGCGCCCGTTGCAGTTTCCCCGCCCGCGCCTAACTACGCGGCAGTCACGGCCATCAGGGCCGATTGCGAGGGATGACAGATGCTGCACGAACGGCTGAACTGGCGTTATGCCACCAAGAAGATGGACCCGTCCAAGACGGTGCCGGACACCAAGATTCAAGCGATCCTTGAAGCGATCCAGCTTGCCCCCACCTCCAGCGGTTTGCAGCCGTTTGAAGTGATCCTCGTGACCAACCCCGAGGTGCGCGCCAAGCTGCGCGAGGCGGCTTTCAATCAGGCGCAGATCACCGATGGCAGCCATGTCATCGTCTTTGCCGCTTGGGACAATTACACCGCCGAGCGGATCGATGCCGTGGTCGATCAGATCGTGGCCGAGCGTGGCATCGCGCGGGAGATGGTCGCAGGCTATTACGACAACTTGAAATCCATGATGCTGCCCCGTCCAGCAGAAGCGAATTTCGAACATGCCGCGCGTCAGGCCTATATCGCGCTTGGCCTTGGCGTGACCGCTGCCGCTTTTGAGGAAGTGGATGCGACGCCGATGGAAGGCTTCAACCCTGAGCAGGTGGATGAGATTTTGGGCCTGCGCGCCCGTGGCCTGCGGTCTGCCGCGATCCTTGCGCTTGGCTATCGCGCGACGGAAGGCGACTGGCTGCAAGGCATGAAGAAAGTGCGCCGTCCGCTGGACAAGCTGGTGACCAAGGTCGCCTAAGGCGCTTTGCCCCTGCTGGAAGGCGAAAGGCGGTCCCGTGACGGGGCCGCCTTTTCCTTGCGCGCTTGGTCACATTCCGCTAAAGCCCCCGCATCCCGAAGCGAGTCGTCTTGCCGGTTTTCCGGTGGGCAGTCTGTTGTGCAAGGGGCCAGCAAAGACCGGCGGAGACAACCGTCAGGCCAGTAACTTCGAAAAGGACAAACTGCATATGTGCGCTAAAGCATCGATGGAAGACTTCGAAGCCCTTCTGAAGGAAAGCTTTGAAATTGATACGCCCGAAGAGGGCTCGGTCGTCAAAGGCAAGGTCATCGCGATCGAAGCCGGTCAGGCGATCATCGACGTCGGCTATAAAATGGAAGGCCGCGTCGATCTGAAAGAATTCGCAAATCCCGGTGAAGCGCCCAGCGTGAACATCGGCGATGAGGTCGAGGTTTATCTGGAGCGCGTCGAGAACGCGCGCGGCGAAGCCGTGATCAGCCGCGACAAGGCCCGCCGCGAAGAAGCTTGGGATCGTCTGGAAAAAGCCTATGCCAGCGAACTGCGCGTCGAAGGCGCGATCTTTGGCCGCGTCAAGGGTGGCTTCACCGTCGATCTTGGCGGTGCTGTGGCCTTCCTTCCCGGCAGCCAGGTTGATGTGCGCCCCGTGCGCGATGCTGGCCCGCTGATGGGCATGAAGCAGCCCTTCCAGATTCTGAAAATGGACCGCCGCCGTGGCAACATCGTTGTCTCGCGCCGCGCCATTCTGGAAGAAAGCCGCGCCGAACAGCGCGCCGAAGTCATTGGCAACCTGACCGAAGGTCAGATCGTGGATGGCGTGGTCAAGAACATCACCGAATACGGTGCCTTTGTTGACCTTGGCGGTGTTGATGGCCTGCTGCACGTGACCGACATGGCATGGCGCCGTGTGAACCACCCGTCGGAAATCCTTACGATCGGCGAAACGGTGAAGGTTCAGGTCATCAAGATCAACAAGGACACCCACCGCATCAGCCTTGGCATGAAGCAGTTGCAGGACGATCCGTGGGATGCCGTGGAGCGCGCCTATCCGCTGGGTTCGGTTCACAAGGGCCGCGTGACCAACATCACCGATTACGGCGCATTCGTGGAACTGGAAGCCGGTGTCGAAGGTCTGGTCCACGTGTCCGAAATGTCTTGGACCAAAAAGAATGTGCATCCCGGCAAGATCGTCTCCACCTCGCAGGAAGTGGATGTCATGGTGCTGGAAATCGACAGCGCCAAGCGCCGCGTGTCCCTGGGCCTGAAGCAGACCCAGCGCAACCCGTGGGAAGTCTTTGCCGAAAACCACCCGGTTGGCTCCACCATCGAAGGTGAAGTCAAGAACATCACCGAATTCGGTCTGTTCATCGGTCTGGAAAACGACATCGACGGCATGGTGCACCTGTCCGACCTGTCGTGGGACCAGCGCGGCGAAGACGCGATCCAGAACTACCGCAAGGGCGATGTCGTCAAGGCCGCCGTGTCGGAAGTGGATGTCGAGAAGGAGCGCATCTCGCTCTCCATCAAGGCTTTGGGCGATGACACCTTCACCGATGCGGTGGATGGCGTGAAGCGTGGTTCGGTCATCACCGTGGCTGTCTCGGCCATCGAAGAGGGTGGGATCGAGGTGGAATATAACGGCGCCAAGTCGTTCATCCGCCGGTCCGACCTTTCGCGTGACCGTGCCGATCAGCGCCCAGAGCGTTTCTCGGTTGGCGATAAGGTGGATGTGCGCGTGACGAACATCGACCCCAAGACCCGCCGTCTGGGCCTGTCGATCAAGGCACGCGAGATCGCCGAAGAGAAGGAAGCCGTCGAACAGTATGGCTCCTCCGATTCGGGTGCATCGCTCGGCGATATCCTTGGCGCAGCGCTGAAAGGCGACCGCGGCTAAGGCATCTGCCTGCGCAAAGAACCGGAATGGCCCCGCGGATCAGCGGGGCCTTTTTCTTTACGGGCATGGACTTGCCTTTTCGTTTGTGCCGGCGCGGGGATTTTGCCATAGTCCGCCAAACAACATCGTGGCGGTGCGGGTTGTCCGGCCGACCACAGGGGGGGACACTTCGGATGATCCGTTCTGAACTGATCCAGAAGATCGCAGACGAAAACCCGCATTTGACGCAACGCCATGTCGAGCGGATCGTGAACACGGTCTTTGAAGAGATCATCGAGGCATTGTCGCGCGGGGATCGGGTGGAACTGCGTGGCTTTGGCGCGTTTTCCGTGAAATCCCGCGATGCCCGCGTGGGCCGCAACCCCCGCACCGGGGAATCGGTGCAGGTCGACGACAAGAAAGTCCCGTTCTTCAAGACCGGCAAGCTTTTGCGCGACCGGCTGAACGGCAAGGCCTGAGGCCTCTCGTCGTCACGGCCCCTTGCGCCCGGCCCTGCCCGGGGGGATAGTGGTCAAGTGACCATGGGGGATGACCGATGTTTCGCTATTTGCGCTATGCCTTTCTGGCGGCTCTCGCGCTGGTGCTTGTGACGCTGGCGCTTGCGAACCGTAACCCCGTTGTGCTGCGGGCCTTGCCGGATACGCCCGCCACCTTCCTTGGCTTCCAATGGCAGATGGAACTGCCGCTTTATGCCGTGATCTTTGGCGGCATCCTTGCCGGTGTGCTGATCGGTTTTGTCTGGGAATGGCTGCGCGAATACAAGCACCGGGCCGAGGCATCGTCGAAGGCCCGGCAGGTCGCGCGGCTGGAGCGTGAATTGGCCGTGATGCGTGATACCAAGCCCGGCAGCAAGGATGATGTGCTGGCGATCCTTGACCAGCGCAAGACGGGCTGAGCCATGGCGGATATCCGGGTCAAGATCTGCGGTCTGCGGACCGTGGCGGATGTTGCTGCCGTTGCGGCGGCAGGGGCGACCTATGCGGGCTTTGTCTTTTTTTCCAAAAGCCCCCGCAACGTGACGCTGGCAGAGGCCCGCACGATGGCCCATGCCGCCCCCCCCGGTCTGGCCAAGGTGGCGCTGACGGTGGATGCCGATGATGCGGCGCTGGATGCGATTGTGGAGGCCGTGCCGCTCGACATGCTGCAACTGCATGGTCACGAAACCCCGGACCGCGTGGCCGAGGTCCGGGCGCGCTATGGCCTGCCGGTGATGAAGGCGGTGGGCGTGGCGGATGAGGGCGATCTGGCGGCGGTCTTGGACTACAGCCTTGTGGCCGATCAGATCCTTGTCGATGCCAAGCCGCCGAAGGGGGCCGATCTGCCCGGCGGCAATGGGCTGTCCTTTGATTGGCGGTTGGTCGCGCAACGCCGCTGGCTGCGGCCGTGGATGCTGGCGGGTGGCCTGACCCCGCAGAACGTGGCGGAGGCGGTGCGGCTGACCAATGCGCGGCAGGTCGATGTCTCCTCGGGTGTCGAATCCGCCCCCGGTGTCAAAGACCCTGCCCTGATCGCCGCTTTTGTGCGCGCCGCGCGGGCGGATGGCCCGCCGCGCCTGCGTTAGCCTGCCGCAAACCCCTTTCCCCCTGCCATCAAGGGCGCTACATCGGGCGGGAACAAAAGGGAGTGGGCGCATGGCCGAGGATGGAATCAACAGCTTCATGACCGGGCCGGATGAGGCCGGGCGCTTTGGTATCTTTGGCGGGCGTTTCGTGTCGGAAACGCTGATGCCACTGATCCTTGAGCTGGAAGAGCGCTATACTTTCGCCAAGACCGACCCTAGCTTCTGGGCCGAGATGGAGGACCTCTGGAAGCATTATGTGGGGCGTCCTTCGCCGCTTTATTTTGCGGAACGGATGACCACCCATCTGGGCGGCGCGAAGATTTACATGAAGCGCGACGAGCTGAACCATACTGGCGCGCATAAGATCAACAATGTGCTGGGGCAGATCATCCTTGCCCGCCGCATGGGCAAGACGCGGATCATCGCGGAAACCGGCGCGGGCCAGCATGGGGTGGCGACGGCCACGGTTTGCGCGAAGTTCGGGCTGAAATGCGTGGTCTATATGGGCGCGCATGACGTGGAACGCCAAGCGCCGAACGTGTTTCGGATGCGGCTTTTGGGGGCAGAGGTGGTGCCTGTCACCTCGGGCCGTGGCACGCTCAAGGATGCGATGAATGATGCCCTGCGCGATTGGGTGACCAATGTGCGCGACACCTTCTATTGCATCGGCACGGTGGCGGGGCCGCATCCTTACCCCGCGATGGTGCGCGATTTCCAAAGCGTCATCGGGCGCGAGGTGCGCTGGCAACTCGCCGAACAGGAAGGCGAAGGCCGCCTGCCCGATACGGTGATCGCGGCGATTGGCGGCGGGTCCAATGCGATGGGGCTGTTCTATCCCTTCCTGGACGACCCGAGCGTCAAGATCATCGGGGTCGAGGCGGGCGGCAAGGGCGTGGATGACCGGATGCAGCATTGTGCAAGCCTGACCGGCGGTCGGCCCGGTGTGCTGCATGGCAACCGCACCTATCTGCTGCAAGATGCCGATGGGCAGATTTTGGAGGGATTTTCCATCAGCGCGGGGCTGGACTATCCCGGCATCGGGCCGGAACATGCGTGGCTGCATGATACGGGCCGCGCCCAATATGTCTCGATCACCGATACAGAGGCGCTGGAGGCGTTCCAGCTTTGCTGCAAGCTGGAGGGAATCATCCCCGCGCTGGAACCCAGCCACGCCTTGGCCCATGTGATGAAGATCGCGCCCAAGCTGCCAAAGGACCATATCATCGTGATGAACATGTGTGGCCGGGGCGACAAGGACATTTTCACCGTGGCCAAGCACCTTGGCTTTGACATGAAGGTCTGACCTTCGTCGAAGGACTCGGATCGTAAGGCCCCGCCTGTAACAGGCGGGGCCTTTGCTTTTGTGCAAGCCCGTGGGCCGGGCGAGGGGGGAGGGCGTAGAAGCGGTGCCAATCGCCGCCTGCGGCCCTAAACCAAAGGTTTATGGGCCTATGCCTGCCGGGCCATTCTGCCGGATTAAACCCCGGTTCAATGGACAGGCCGGGGTTTGGGGCCGAACCTTCCCTCATCGCCGCAAGTACGGCGTCACCGGGCCGGGCCGAACGCCCGCCCCCAGCGAGAGAGGGAATGACCATGAAGATGATCACGAAACTGAAACTTGGCGCGGCCAGTCTGATGCTTTCGGGCGGCATGGCCTATGCCGCCGTTACGGCTGAGTCCATCGTCGCCGATCTGCAGGCGCAGGGCTACACATGGATCGAGGTGAAGCGTGGCCCGACGCAGATCAAGGTCGAGGCGGTCAAGGGCAACACCAAGGTGGAAACCGTGATCGACAGTGCCACCGGCACCGTGCTGGAGCGTGAGGTGGAACGCGCTGATGCCGATGATGTCGGCCGCACGGGTGTTGAGGTCCGCAATCGGTCGCGCGATTTCGTGCGGGTCTCTGGCGGTGTGGTCATGGATGATGATGACGGGGATGACCGCGACGATGATC
>JALOTC010000007.1 GCA_025458085.1 Cypionkella sp.
GGCTGGCCCAAATACTGCACCACACCGGTGCAGAGCAGCGGCTCGTCATGGGCCGAAGGGCTGCAATCGGGCATGTCGGGCAGATCCTCCGGCCCGATCACCGCCACCACACCGGGGGCCGCCCGGACGGGGCCAAGGTCGAGCGAGAGGACATCGCCATGCGCAATGGTCGAAAGGCCAAAGGCCAGATGAAGGGCGTTGGCGGGGAGCGGAATGTCATCGACATAGCGCGCCTGGCCTGTCACATGCAGGGGGGCCGCATCATGCGGCAGGGGTTTGCCCATGGTCATGGCATGACCTCCAGCACATGGGTCTGTTGTCCCGCAAGGTCATGGACATAGCGCATCAGCATGTTCTGCGCGGCTTGCAGGCGATAGGCGCTGCTGGCGCGCATGTCGGACAGCGGCGTGAAATCCTCTGCCATGGCGGCCATGGCGGCGCGGATCGCTGGCTCCTCCCACGGCTGCCCAAGAAGGGCGGCCTCGGCCTTGCTTGCGCGTTTCGGGATGCCGGCCATGCCGCCAAAGGCGATGCGGGCGGTGCTGACACGGCCGCCTTCAACCGAGATGTTGAAGGCCCCGCAGACGGCCGAGATATCCTGATCGAAGCGTTTTGAGAGTTTGTAGCAGCGCAAGGCGGGGGCGTGGTCGGGGATCGAGACCGCCTCCACAAGCGCGATCAGCGCAGGTGGGCTGTCACCGATCGGGCTGCCATTGGCGATATTGCCGCCGATAGTCGCGGCATTGCGCACTTGCACGCTGGCATAGCGGCGCAGCAGTTCGGCAAAGGACGGATGCAGAGGCTTCATCGCCTCCCATAGGGTGCTGATCGTGACCATCGCGCCGATGCGAAGCTGACCCTCTCGCCTTTCGATCTGCTGAAGTTCGGCGATGCCGTTCAGGAAGGCCACGGGCGCAAGGTCGCGCAACTGTTTGGTGACCCACAGCCCCACATCGGTGGCCCCGGCGATCAGCGTCGCCTCGGGATGGGCCAGATACCATGTGGCAAGGTCATCGACGGAGTGTGGGCGGAAGGCGGAGGAGGGGGGGCTGTCTGCCCCCCCACTGGCTGCGCCAGCCCCCCCCGAGGATATTTCGGAACAGATGAAGGCGTGATCGGATTTCATCCAGTCCGGCACGGGGGCTTCTGCCGCAGCCTCTGCCGCGCGCAGGATCGGGGCGTAACCTGTACAGCGGCAGAGATTGCCGGCGAGTTGGTCGTCATGGTCGCGCTGCCCGTTCAAATGGGCGGTGGCCATGGTCACGATGAAACCGGGCGTGCAAAAGCCGCATTGCGACCCGTGGTGATCAACCATCGCCTGCTGCACCGGATGCAAGGCCCCATCCGGCCCGGCGATGCCTTCGACCGTGCGCACGGCCTTTCCTGCCAGTTGCGGCAGGAAAAGGATGCAGGCATTCATCGCGCGGCTGCCCTGTTCATCTGTCACCATCACGGTGCAGGCCCCGCAGTCGCCTTCGTTGCAGCCTTCTTTGGTGCCGGTCAGGCCGCGCCTGTCGCGCAGCCAATCCAGCAGGGTCCGTGTTGGCGGTTCGCCTTCGACACGGACAGGCGTTCCATTCAGTAGAAACGCGATCCCCGACATTCTGTTCAGTCCGCCGCCTTCTCCCCGTTCGAGGCGTGATGCATGCCCGCCCGATGCGGCGTAAAGCGGCACATGCGCCCCATGGGCGTTTCCCGCCCGTTTCCCTGTTTGACCATGAAGCCGGGCCAGATGCCACTAGGCAAGCGGAAATTCTTCTCATGTTTTTGAAGAAGTCTCAATGCTTGCCTGAAAATCAGGCGGTCTTTCCGAGGCCCGCGCGCTTCGCTAGGGTCATTCCATGGCAGCACCGCGATTCATTCACCTGAGGGTTCATACTGAGCATTCGCTTCTGGAAGGGGCAGTGCCGGTCAAGAAACTGGTCAAGCTTGCAGCGGGGGCAGAGATGCCCGCCATTGCCGTGACCGATACGAACAATATGTTCGCCGCGCTGGAGTTCTCGGTGACGGCCCTTGGCGCGGGCGTCCAGCCGATTGTCGGTTGTCAGGTGAGCCTAGCCTATGATCCCGCCCAGCCCGGCGAGAAGCCGCGGCTGCCTGCGCCCATCGTTCTGCTGGCGCAGTCGGAAGCGGGTTATATGAACCTGATGAAGCTGAATTCCTGTCTTTATCTTGGCAAGGGGGGACAGCTTATTCAGGTGACGCTGGAGGAGCTAGAGGCCTTTTCCCAAGGGCTAATCTGCCTGACGGGCGGGGCGGATGGGCCGGTGGGGCGGCTGTTGCAGCAGGGGCAGGATGCCAAGGCGCGCGCCTTGGTGGAACGTTTGGCGCGTGCCTTTCCGGAACGGCTCTATGTGGAGTTGCAGCGCCATCCGGGCGAAGGCGGTCGCCTGCCCGAGGCAGAGGCGCAGACGGAACGCGGGTTTGTTGAGATGGCCTATGATCTGGGCCTGCCGCTTGTCGCCACGAATGATGTCTATTTCCCGAAAGCGGAGATGTATGAGGCGCATGATGCGCTGATCTGCATTGCCGAAGGGGCCTATGTTGACCAGCAGGCCCCGCGCCGCCGATTGACGCCGCAGCATTATTTCAAATCCGAGGCAGAGATGTGCGCGCTTTTCGCCGATCTGCCCGAAGCGCTTGAAAACACCGTCGAAATCGCGCGGCGTTGTGCCTTTGCCGCCTTCAAACGCAAGCCTATTCTGCCGCGCTTTGCCGAAGATGAGGTGGAGGAATTGCGCCGTCAGGCCTGGGAGGGATTGGAGGCGCGGCTGGCCGTGATCCCCTTGGCCGCGCCCCGCGCGGAATACGAGGCCCGGCTGACCTTTGAGTTGGAGATCATCGAAAAGATGGGCTTTCCCGGCTATTTCCTGATCGTGGCCGATTTCATCAAATGGGCGAAATCACAGGGCATTCCGGTCGGGCCGGGGCGGGGGTCGGGTGCGGGTAGCCTTGTGGCTTACGTGCTGACGATCACCGATCTTGACCCCTTGCGCTATGCGCTGCTGTTCGAACGCTTCCTGAACCCCGAGCGGGTCAGCATGCCCGACTTCGACATCGACTTCTGCATGGACCGCCGGGAAGAGGTGATCCGCTATGTGCAGGAACGTTATGGGCGCGAAAAGGTGGGGCAGATCATCACCTTCGGCGCGCTGTTGTCGAAGGCTGCCGTGCGCGATGTAGGGCGGGTCTTGCAGCTGTCCTATGGGCAGGTGGACAGGCTTTCCAAACTGATCCCGGTCGAAGGGGTGAAGCCTGTCAGCATTACCAAGGCTTTGGCGGATGAACCGCGCCTGCGGGAAGCCGCGAAGGAAGAGGTGGTGGGGCGGCTTTTGACCTATGCCGAACAGATCGAGGGGCTGTACCGCAACGCCTCCACCCATGCCGCTGGCGTGGTGATTGGCGACAGGCCCTTGGATGCGCTGGTGCCTTTGTATCAGGACCCGCGGTCCGACATGCCCGCCACGCAATTCAACATGAAATGGGTGGAACAGGCGGGGCTGGTGAAGTTCGACTTCCTGGGCCTCAAGACCCTGACCGTGATCCAGAATGCCATCGGCCTGATCCTGAAGGGCGGGCGACCGCTGCATCTGGCGCAGGATGGGCGGGTGCTCTACACCCCGCCCGCGGGGGCGGAAAACGACATCGGTCACATTCCCCTGGATGACCCTGCGACCTATGAGCTTTACGCCGCCGCCCGCACGGTTGCGGTGTTTCAGGTGGAAAGCTCGGGCATGATGGATGCGCTCAGGCGCATGAAGCCCACCTGCATCGAGGATATCGTGGCGCTGGTGGCGCTCTATCGCCCCGGGCCGATGGAGAACATCCCCGTCTATTGCGAGGTGAAGCACGGCCTGCGCCCGCTGGAAAGCATCCATCCCACCATTGACCATATCCTGAGGGAAACCCAAGGCATCATCGTCTATCAGGAACAGGTTATGCAGATCGCGCAGGTCATGGCGGGCTATAGCCTTGGCGGGGCAGATTTGTTGCGCCGCGCGATGGGCAAGAAGATCCCCGAGGAGATGGCCAAGGAGCGCCCGAAATTCATCGACGGGGCCAAGGCGACCCATGGGATCGACGCCAAGAAGGCGGGGGAGGTTTTTGACCTTCTGGAGAAATTCGCGAATTACGGGTTCAACAAATCCCACGCTGCGGCCTATGCGGTGGTCAGCTATCAGACGGCATGGCTAAAGGCGAACCACCCGGTTGAATTCATGGCCGGGGTGATGAATTGCGACATCCACCTGACCGACAAGCTGGCTGTCTATAAGCGCGAGCTGGACCGCATGGGGATCGAGGTCGTGCCGCCTTGCGTGAACCGCAGCCTTGCGACCTTTGACGTGCGCGAGGGCCGCGTGATCTATGCCCTTGGTGCGTTGAAAAATGTGGGTGTGGAGGCGATGCGTCTGATCGTGGAGGCGCGGGGCGAGAAGCCTTTTGCCACGCTTTTTGATGTGGCCCGCCGGGTCGATCTGAAAAAGGTGGGCAAGCGGCCCTTGGAAATGCTGGCCCGCGCCGGGGCCTTTGACCTGCTGGAGCCAAACCGCGCCCGCGTGTTCGAGGCGTTGGATGCATTGGTCGCCTATTCGGCGGCGGTGCATGAGGCGGAGGCGAGCAATCAGGTCAGCCTGTTCGGGGATAGCGGGGCCGATATTCCCGAACCGCGCCTGCCGTGGCGGGATGATTGGCTGCCGATGGAACGGCTGAGCCATGAGCATCAGGCGATCGGCTTTTACCTGACAGGGCATCCGTTAGATGATTATATGGGGGCCTTGCGGAAAAAGGATGTCCGCACTTTGGCGGAACTCACGCAACTTGCGCAGCGCGGGCCGCTGGTGGCCAAGATCGCGGGCTCTGTTTCCGCACGCCAAGAACGCAAAAGCGCCAAGGGCAACCGCTTTGCCTTTGTTCAGCTTTCGGACCCGACGGGGCTTTATGAGGTTACGGTATTCTCGGATGTGCTGGAGGTTGCGCGCGACCATCTGGAGCCGGGGCGCAATGTGGTGCTGACGGTGAAGGCGGACCCGGATGGCGAGGGGGTGAAACTTCTGGCCAATGCGGTGGCCCTGATTGATGCCGTGGCCGATGCGGCGGCGGCCTCTGATCTGAAAATCCACATCAATCGGGCGGAGACTTTGGCCGCGCTTGCGGGCTTGTTGGACAAGGTAGAAGGGCGCAATCGGGCGGATGTGTATGTCTGCATCGCCTGCGAGGATGGGCAGGAGATCGACCTGAAACTGCCGCGCCCCTATCCGGTGACGCCGCAGATCAAGGGCGCGATCAAGGCGATGCAGGGCGTGATGATGGTGGAGGAGGTCTGACGCAGGACGCGTCAAACCGGCATCAAAGCCCAATAGTCGAGGTCGAGCAGCACTTCTGGCAGATACTTCCCATCCGCACCCCGCAAGGCCCTCGCCGCGCCGCGTGTGGCCACAAGGCGCAGGCGAATGGCCCCCACGCCGGGGCTGCTCGTTTCCGCTTTGTCCAGCACCTCGGACCAAGCGCGGATCGTATCCCCCGCGAAACAGGGGTTGGCATGGGCGCCCGCGTTCAGCGCGACGATCATTTGGGCATTGGCCAAGCCGTTGAAAGACAACGCGCGCGCCATGCTGATGATGTGGCCGCCATAGATCAGCCTTTTGCCATCCTCGCGCGCGGTGGAGTCGAAATGCACCTTGGCCGTGTTCTGCCACAGGCGCGTGGCCATCATATGCTCTGACTCTTCGATGGTGACACCATCGACATGGTCGATCACTTCCCCCACCGCATAATCGCCCCAACGATGCGGCTCGCCCGCGAGCGTGAAGTCGTACCGGGTGAAATCGAGCCTGCGCGGCAGAACAAGCGCCTCTGGCACCACCACGGGGGCAAGTTGCGGCACCACGGCATCTGGTGCAGGGGCGTCTGGGTTCCCTTTGCGCACCATGACCCAGCGGACATATTCCAGCACCGGCTCGTCATCCTGATTGAAGCCGCGGGTGCGGACATAGACGACACCGGATTTGCCGTTGGAATTTTCCTTCAGCCCGATCACCGTGCTTTCGGCGCGCAGCGTATCGCCGGGGTAAACGGGTTGCAGCCAGCGCCCTTCGGCATAACCAAGATTGGCCACGGCATTGAGGCTGATGTCGGGCACTGTCTTACCAAAGACAAGGTGGAAGGCCGCCAGATCATCGATCGGCGCGCGGTCAAGGCCAGAGGCGCGGGCGAAAAGGTCCGAGGAGTAAAGCGCATGCCGCGCCGGATAGAGCGCGTGGTAGAGCGCGCGTTCCCCGCCCGAAACGGTGCGCGGCACCGCATGGAGGATGGTTTCGCCAAGGCGATAATCCTCAAAGAAACGGCCGGGGTTCGTCTTCATCACAGGCTCCTTTGGGCGGTTACAACTCGCCCAGTTTTAATTCCGGCGCGTAGTCGCCCGGGACTTCCTTTACCACCGCCTGCCCGCAGCGCATGACACCGCGGGCGGCGTCAAAGGCATAGGTCGGGTCGCCATGCAGCGCCCAGCCCTTGTTCAAGGCGGCAGTGACCTTGTGGCAAAAGGCCGAAGTGTCGTCATCCGACAGGAAACGATAAAGTTTCATGGCCTTACCCCCAAGGCTGCACGCCCAGCCAGTTGTGGATCAGCATGACCACCACCGTCACGACAAGGGTGATGACCACGGCCACGACCTCTTTCGACGCGGGGCGGGGTTCGGGTGGGGTCCAGATGGGTTGGGCCCGGTTGATCACGATCACCTCGACCACGGCCCAAGCGAGCAAGCCGCCAAAGAGGATCAGGCTGGGCGCATCGCCATTCACGAGCAAATGCGCGACTGCCCAGGTCTTGAAGCCGGTCAGTTGCGGATGCCGGACCTTGCGGGCGAGCCATGTCTTGGCCCCATCGGCGGCGTAAAAGTAGATGGCGAGGATCATCAGAAGGTTGTTGATACCCACCAGCGCGGGGTTACGGTCCCACCACGGATACGCCACGGCCCGGGCGGCACCATAGCCGAAATACATCAGCGCGACGCTGACGATCAGGGCAAGCGTCACGGCCAGGCGGCCCCCATTGCCCATACGGGCGCGGGCATCTGGTGCCACGCGTTTGAACAAATGCGCGGCCCACCAAAGCGCCACACCAAGGATCAAAAAGGTCATCGGAACATCCTCCGGCTGTTTGCCGGCACCATGGCCTTATTCCGCCATGGCTGCAATCGCCTCGGCCTTGGCCAGAAGTGACCGGGCTGTGGCGACATGCAGGTTTTCGACGATCTTGCCATCAACCACGGCCACAGCTTCGCCGCGTGCAATCGCTTCGTCATAGGCCACGATCTGGCGGCGGGCGAGGGTGACATCCGCCTCGCTGGGGGCAAAGGCTGCATTGGCGATGTCGAGCTGTGCCGGATGGATCAGCGTCTTGCCGTCAAAGCCCATGTCGCGGCCCTGTTCACATTCGGCGCGCAGGCCCTCGTCATCCTTGAAGGCGTTAAAGACGCCATCCACGATAATGCGCCCATGCGCGCGGGCGGCTAGGAGGCAGAGGCCAAGCCCAGCCTGCATCGGCAGGCGGTCGGCGCGGAAACGGCTGCCGAGTTCCTTGGCGAGGTCATTGGTGCCCATGACCATGCCGTGCAGCGCCGGGTGGGCCGCGATTTCGCCTGCGTTCAACATGCCAAGCGCGGTTTCCATCATGGCCCACAGCGGTTTGCCGGGGGCGAGGTTGGCCACAGCCTCAAGATCACTGGCGCGGCTGACCTTGGGGATCAGAAACGCATCCGCGCCGGGGTGGTTGGCAAAGGCCAAGGCATCTTCGCGCCCCCATACCGTATCCAGCCCATTGATCCGCACGATCCGCGCGCGGTTGCCGTAATCGGCGCGCAGGGCTTCGGCGAGGATTTCACGCGCGCGGGGCTTTTCATCGGGGGCCACCGCATCTTCCAGATCGAAGATGATAGCATCGGCAGGAAGATCACGCGCCTTTTCCAGCGCCCGTTCCTTGGAGCCGGGGATGTAGAGCACCGAGCGATAGGGGCGGTTTGGCAGGGACATGATTCGATCCTTTGTAACAAAGTTGCGCCAGAAGCACGCATTGCGCCACAAATGGCAAGGGTGATTTTGCCGCGGCGCAGCAAAAACGCTACCCCCAATTCCTTGCGCGCGCCTTGCGTTAACCCTTTGTGGAGCGATCAGGCGCAGCCTCGCTCGGGGAAAGGCGGCTGGGGCGGGTGAACACAGGGGCCGGATCGGCCCAGAAAGGTAGAACATGGCGATGATCCGTGCGTTCCCCCTCGCGGTGCTGACCGCGACTCTTGCCCCGCTGGCGGCCATGGCCCAGAATTGCGGCCCGCGGGATGCGGTGCTGGCGACCCTGTCAGGGCAATATGGTGAAGTGCGCCAAGGTATTGGGCTGGCTGGTCCGAGTGGCGTGGTGGAAATCTTTGCCTCTGCCGCAACGGGGACATGGACCATCACCCTGACGCGGCCTGATGGGCTGACCTGTCTTATTGCCTCGGGCGATCATTATCAGGCTGAAAACGCCACCGTGCCCGTACCCGGAAATCCGGCCTAGAGCGATTTTCTGGCAAGGGGTGCGGGTGGTGAACAGCTTCTCCCGTCGACGATGTGGTTTCGCCTGAGTTCAAGACGGGCGTGTTGTGATGGTGTTCAGGGCAGTCACCTCTCTGGGGATGCGTGCGACGAAAGACACGGCCCGATCAGCCCTCAACCCCGCCTCCCCCACCCTGCCCCGCCGCGCGGAACCATTGCACGATCTTCGCGCGCTCTTCCGGCTCCATCCAGCTCAAGTTACCGGGCGGCATTGCATGGCTCAGCCCCGATTGCAGATAGATGCGCCGCGCCTCATGTGCGATCTGCGCCTCAGTCTCCAGCACCACGCCCTTGGGCGGCCAATGCAACCCCTCCCACACCGGCTCTGCTGCATGGCACATGCTGCAACGACCTTGCACGATGCTGACCACGTCTTCAAACCCCGGTGCTGCGGCATGCATCAGCGCGGCCCCCTCCAGCCGCGCTTCGGCCTGCGGCACCGTGCGCATCGGTGCGGTCGACAGCCAAGCGATGACAAGGAACAGGATCGCCGTCACCGCCCAAGTCCACCACGGGCTTCCCTTCCCCGCATGTTCCGAGTTGAAGAAATGCCGGATCGTGACGCCCATCAGGAACACAAGGCTCGCGATGATCCAGTTGTATTCCGTGGCAAAGACCAGCGGATAATGGTTCGACAGCATCAAAAACAGCACAGGCAGCGTGAGGTAATTGTTATGCGTGCTGCGCTGCTTGGCGATCTTGCCGTATTTCGGGTCGGGCTTGCGGCCTGCCTTCAGGTCCGCCACCACGATCTTCTGGTTCGGAATGATGATCATGAACACATTCGCGCTCATGATCGTGGCGGTGAAAGCCCCCAGGTGCAACAGCGCCGCTCGACCCGAAAAGACCTGGCTGTAGAACCACGACATCCCCACCAGCACCACGAACAGCGCCACCATCACCATGGTCTGGTTCGCGTTCACAAAGACCTTGCAGATCGTGTTATAGGCGACCCAGCCAAAGGCCAGCGATGCCATGGAAATCGCCACCGCCTGCCAGACCGAAAGCTCCATCACCGTCGGGTCGATCAGGAACATCTCGGCCCCAAGGTAATAAACCAGCACCAGCATGACAAAACCCGAAAGCCATGTGGCATAGCTTTCCCATTTGAACCAAACGAGGTGTTCGGGCAGGCGTTCCGGCGCCACGAGGTATTTCGTGATGTGATAGAACCCCCCGCCATGCACCTGCCATTCCTCGCCATGCGCGAGCGCTGGCATCCCTTCGGCCTTTTTCAGCCCAAGGTCCAAGGCGATGAAATAAAAGGACGACCCGATCCAGGCGATGGCGGTAATCACATGCGTCCAGCGCGCGGCGATCTCCACCCATTCCCACAATACCACCCAGTCATACATGGCGCGTCTCCCTTCGCTTTGGCAAAACGCTATACCGCCGCGCACTTTGCTGTTAATCCTGCAAATATCGGATCACTTTCAAACCAGCCCGAAAGATCGCTGGGCGCAAGGCAAAGCTGACCATGAGCTATGTGAACAACATCCGTATGTTCGTTCGTGTCTATGAATTGGGCAGCATGAGCGCGGCGGCCCGCGATCAGCGGACCTCGCCCGCCGTTGCCAGTGCCCGAATCTCTGAATTGGAAAAGCATCTGGGCGTCCGGCTCTTCAACCGCACGACCCGCAGCCTGCAACCCACCGAAAACGGGCGCATCTTCTATGATGGCGCGCGCCGCGTGCTGGAAGCGATCGAAGATGCGGAATCGGCGGTGATGGATGTCACCCAAAACCCGCGCGGCACGATCCTTGTCGCGGCCCCCCTTGGCGTAGGCCGCCGCTTCATCGCGCCCCATGTTCCCGCCTTCAAAGACCTCTACCCCCTGATCGACGTGCGCCTGCGCCTGTCAGACCGGGTGATCGATGTGGTGGGTGAAGGCATCGATGTGGCCTTCCACCTTGGCATTCTGGAGGACTCGACGCTCAAGGTCCGCCTGATCGCGGATTGCCCCCGCATCCTCTGCGCCGCGCCCGATTACATCGCCCGGCGCGGCAACCCACCCGATGGCGCGGCCCTTGTGGCCGACCGGCATGATTGCCTCAACCTCCGCTTCCCCGGCGCCAAGGAATTTCAATGGACGCTGATCACCCCCGAAGGCCCCCGCCGGTTTGAAATCACCGGCCCTTTCGAAACCGACGATGGTGATGTGCTGACGGGCTGGGCCTTGGCCGGGCGCGGCATCGTGATGAAACCCCTGTTCGAAGTGGCAGGCCATATCCGCGATGGCCGTCTCGTGCCTGTCGCCACTGCCTCCCCCCCGCTTCCCGTGCAACTGTCCTCTCTCAGCCAGCATCGCCGGCTTAAAGACCCGAAAATCCGCCTGTTTACCGATTTCATGGCGCAAAAAATCCGCGAGGAATTGCGCCGTGCTGGCGGCCTGACCGTGCCGGAGCAGAGCAACCTTTGAGGGCCAAGACTGTTTTGGCCAAAGCATCACCGTCCGCCCTTCAGCCAGTGAGCGCTTGGCGCTTGGCGATTTTCTACTTGTGCCCCACCTCAGTACCGTGTCGTCATGCGGTGTCCGGCGTGATGCACCAACCGAACAAGCGTGACGGTCCGGTCATCCCAGCGTGTCAGGCGTTCCATCTGCAAAAGCGCCGTCCCTTCCGCACAATCCAGATGCGCGGCCAGGCCGGTGTCGGCAGAGGTGGCTGAAATACTGATTTCCACTGCAGAGAAGGGGATCTGCGCCATCAGCCATTCCGTTGGCCCGGCAGCACGGAAATCCGCTGTCCGCGCCTGCGGAAGCAAATCAAGGTTGATCCAGCGGTCCTCGTGCAGCCACGGCAGGTCATCAGCGAAGTGCAGGCAGATCAAGTGTCGCACCTGTGCACCCTGCGGCAGAGCCATACGGGCCAAAAGCCAATCAGGTGCAGAAGCCACCTCTGATCTGACCAGCGCATAGCGGTAACGGCGGCCTTGCGCTTCCACCTCTTGCCGGGCGATCGGAATGTCAAACCGAGCCTGACGCAAGGGCGAGAGCCTGACCCGAGAGCCGGATTTGCGCTTGCGCTCAAGGATGCCTTCTTCGGCCAATTCGCGCATCGCGCGGTTCACGGTCGCCCGCGCGGCAGCATAGGTTTCGGCGAGTTCAGTCTCTGCGGGAAGTAGGCTGCCGGGGGGCCATTCGCCCCTTGTGATCTTGCCAAGGATATCGGCCTTGATGTCGCGAAAGGTGCCAGCCACGCTTTTCCCCCGTGTTTCACTCAGACATAACGGAAATCGGCGCAGACAAAAACACCCTCTGCGTACACGGGACGCCGCCTTGCGGCGCTTCATCCGATTGACCAGACCTGCCCCAAGCGCCAGAACGGGCAGAGACAAGGCGCAGGGGGCGGCATGGACGGGCAAGCGACAGGAGAGACCAGCGCAATCTCGGCAATCGTCGATTTCATGGCGATGGGTGGCCCGGCCATGTGGGCCATCGGGGTGCTGTCGGTTTTGACCCTGGCGCTTATTCTTTGGAAGGTGATGCGCCTGCTTTCCATCGGGGCATGGTCTGGCGGAAGGCATACGGCCCGTGCGCTTGATCTTTGGGCAGGGGGAAAGACGGCAGAGGCATTGGCGGTGCTGGAAGGGCGGCAATCCCATCGTGCGCGTCTGGCGCGGGCGGCCATGCGGGCCGCGCTTGACCCCGCGCTTGACCGCGAGGCCGCAGAGGCAGAGACGACCCGCACTGCCCGCGCATTGCTGGCAGAGGCGCGCTCTGGCCTTCGCGGCTTGGAACTTGCCTCAACGATTGGGCCGCTTTTGGGGCTTCTGGGCACGGTCACCGGCATGATCACTGCCTTTCAGGCGCTGCAAGAGGCAGGCAGTCGCGCCGATCCTGCGACTCTGGCCGGTGGGATTTGGGAGGCGCGTCAATCCGGCAGGCGGCAGAATGATCTCTTTTGGGGAGGCCCAGCGCAGGCGGCGTCCGAACTTGACGCCGATGATCGACGTGGTCTTTCTGCTTTTGGTGTTTTTCATGCTCGCGTCGCGCTTTGGCGCAGACAGGGCGCTGCCCCTTTCCGTTGCGGGGCAAGGGGGGGACTATTCCGGCCCGCCGCGACTGGTAGAGATCCGGCCCGAGGCGATCACGCTGAACGGGATCGTGGTCGCGCCAGAGGATTTGGCCACGGCGCTTGCGCCATTGATGGAAGCGCCTGACGATCTGATCGTCCTGCGCGCCCGCGACGGGGCTGATCTCCAATCCCTTGTCGGCGCGATGGACGCACTGACGGCGGCAGGGCACAGTCGGCTTGTTCTGGTGGAGTGAGGCGATGGATTTTCGCGCCCCGCCCCGCCGCAAGCTGGATGAAAACCTGCTGCCCATGATCAATGTGGTTTTCCTTCTGCTGATCTTTTTTCTGATTTCGGCACGGCTGACCGCGCCCGAACCCTTTGCCATCACACCGCCCGAGGCGCGGGTAGAGGCTTCGGCCGATGGCCGCTTCACGCTTTTCCTTTCGGCAGAGGGGCAAATGGCCTCGGCCGAGGCGGCAGAGGAGGCGGCGCTTGCGGCATTGGTCGAGGCGCGGGCCGCGCATTGCGCGCAGGCCGATTGCGAGGCTGCGCCGCCCAGCCTCACGCTGCGCGCGGATGCGGGGCTGGAGGCGGCACGACTGGCCTCGCTCCTCCCACGGCTTGGCGGGCTGGGCTTTGCGCGGATCGAACTGGTCGCCACCGGCACGGGCGGGGCGGGGCCATGACGCCCGGACAGATGCAGGCGGGCTTGGCCCTTGCGGCAGCGCTGGCGCTGCATCTGGGCGCTTTTGCGCTGCATCCCGGCCCTGCGGGGGCGGTCGCCTCTGGCGATGGCGGGGCGGCGCTCGTGTCGCTGGAGGCGGCACCAGCCTCCATTTCCTCAATGGTTGCCGCTTGGGACAGGCCCCCTGAGATGGCGCAAGAAGCCCCTGCCCCGCCACCGGCGCCGACCCTGGAAACCTCGGTTCCTGCGCGCCCGATCCTGCCAACGGCATCGCCCACGTCCGCCCCTGCCCTTCTCATATTGCCTACGCTGCTGCCACCGTCAGAGGCAGAGGCCACGCCGCAACGTCAGGCCGAAGCACCGGAAGCACCGTCGGAACCTCCACCCAGCACCCGACCGAAGCCCCGTCCCGACCCCGTGGCACAGCGCCCCGCGCAAACCGCGCCGCAACGGGAGCGCGCGCCCGAACAACCGGCGCGTCGCGATGCGCAGGCCGCTGCCCCCTCTACCGGGCAGGCGGCACAACGCGCGGCGGGAGCGGGCGGGGGCGCACGGGCCGGACAAGGTGGATCATCCGAGGCGGGAACCCTGTCCAAAGCAGCGATCATTGACCTGCGCGCCGAATGGGGGGCGAAAATCCGTGCACGGATCGAAAGCCGCAAACGCTATCCCGCAGGGGCGGGGCGAGCGACGGGGACCGTCACCCTGCGGCTGACAATCAGCCGGGCGGGGGCTTTGACCGGGGTTTCGGTGGCAGGCCCCTCTGGCCATGCGGCTTTGGACGAGGCGGCGCTGCGCGCAGTGCGGGCGGCGGGCAAATTCCCCGCTGCGCCAGCCGGTCTTGCCGAGGCGAGCTATAGCTTCACCCTGCCCATGACCTTTTCTCGCTAGGGCAAGGCAGGGTCGCCCGGCTTGCGAGAGCGGGGAAAGGGCGCTACGCCTTTGTCGCGGTTTTGGCCTTTCCCGGCCCATCAAAGGTGCCCGATGTTTGACCTCTTGACCCACATCGCCCATGACGCGGGCCGTCTTGCGCTCGACCATTTCGGGCGGTTGACGGAAGTGGTGGTTGAGGAAAAAGGACCGCTTGATCTTGTCACTATCGCCGACCGCGCGGTGGAGGCTTTGGTGACCGAAAGGCTGCGAGCCGCCTTTCCCGCAGATGGCATCATGGGGGAGGAAGGCGCGCGCCATCCCGGAACATCCGGCCGGGTCTGGGTGATCGACCCGATTGATGGTACGTTCAACTTCGTCCGCGGCGGACGGCAATGGGCGGTATCGATTGGCCTTTTTGCCGAGGGACGACCGATCTTTGGCATTGTCCATGCGCCGGCCGCTGGGGCGACGCTGGCTGGGGGCCTCAACCACCTGCCCCTGATGAACGGCCAGCCTCTGCCGCCCCTCGGCCCTTTCCGGCCCGCGCGCGGGGTGGTTGGCCTTTCGGTTTCACCGCTCTTTGCCTCTGCGGAAAGGCAGGAGATTTTGCGCCGGATTACCGACGAGGCCGGGTTGATGCTGCGGATCTGCAATGCCTCGACCTGGTCGCTCATTGAACTCGCTACAGGTGAGGTTGATGGACATATCGGCTTTGGCGAAAGGGCATGGGATGTGATGGGGGCGCTGCCCGTGGTGATGGCGCTTGGCGCGCAAGGCACTTTGGATTGGTCGGCAACACCGCTGATGGAACGGCTGCGACATGTGGTGGGCAAGCCCGACCTCGTCGCGCTCTGCCAAAAGAGCGGGATCATCTGACTGCGGGTGCCCCTTACGTAATGGAGAGGGCCGGAGAAACCTCCGGCCCAACCCCTTTACCAGTAGAGGCGCTTACTTGCCCCAGATCTTGCTATAGGCTTCGCGGTAGCCGTTGCCCGGATCAAAGATATTACCGTCCCCGCCATCGAAGCTGATATTCTCTGCCGTCACCACATGGAGCGGTGAGGTATAGCCGGACCATTCCGCCTTGTTCACCGCGCGGTTCAATTCGTCGATCAACTGCCAGCCTTGCAGGTTCAGCGGCTCCGCCACTGTCACCGCCTGATACTGGCCCGAACGAATGCGCTGATAGGCGCTTTCAGAGCCGTCGCCTGCCGCGACGGCCTTCGGTGCGCCATCGCCGGGGATGCCAGCAGCCGCGAGGCTTGGACCCATGAAGTCGAAATAGATGTCATTGATGGCCAGCGCGTGGGTCCAGCTTGCACCGTATTTCTGCAGCAGGGCGGTGGTGAGCGTAGGCATACGGTTCGAGGTGTCGGCAATTGGCGTGTCTACATATTCAAGGACCGTACCGCCCAGAGCCTCGATCGTTTCCTTGATCTTGTCGGCCTTGGCAATGGCGATGGCATATGTCGAGTCAGTGAAGATCACGACGCCCGGCTTGCCGCCCGCATCAGCAAAGGCCCATTTCGCCGCCGCTGCGGAAACCTCCATTGCATCCGTCGAAACGTTGGCGAAAAGGCAATTGTCAGGATCGGGCCCGATGACAGGCCCTGCATGCCAGCTCACCATCGGAATGCCCGCATCGCAGGCCTGTTTCAGCGCAGCCTGCTGTTCCACGGCGTCAAAGCCATTGATGATGATCCCGTCGGGCTGCAGCGCCAGCGCCTGACCAAAGGCCGCCGCCCGGTTCTGAACCGACCCCGCACCATCCAGCACGGTCACTTCCCAGCCGATCTTGGTGCCGGCCTCTTGAATGCCAGTGGTAACCCCAAGTATGCCGCCATTCTTCATATCGGCAGCCAGAACGACCACGCGCTTGCCTTCGGCTGCGGCGGGGCCAGAGGTCGGGCCATCCCATTCGATTTTCTGGCCAGCATATTTCTGCACATCGGCCATAGCCTCTGCGATGGCATCGGCCTGTGCAGGCATCGCCGCAGCCAGCGCGATCAGCGATACGGCAAAAGTTCTTCTCAGCATGGTCTTCCTCCCTTGGAAAAGCGGTTACTTTGACTTTGCGCCCTTCTTGCGTTGCGCATATCCGGCGATGCCGATCGCGATCAGCAATGTCGCGCCGTTGAACAACGGTTCTACCCAGAAGCTGCCGCCGAATTGCTGGATGCCCGAGATGCCCACGGCAAGGATCATCACCCCAACGATGGTACCCCAAACGTTGACACGCCCCGGCTTTATGGTGGTAGAGCCGAGGAAGGCCCCAACCAATGCGGGCAGCAGGAATTCCAACCCGACGCTCGCCTGCCCGATCCTTAGTTTGGAGGCGAGCAACACCCCCGCCACGGCCGTGAGTAGCCCTGATGTCACAAAGGCCCCGATGACGAATTTGCGGGTGGGTATGCCGTTCAACTCGGCCGCGCGTTGGTTTGCACCAATCGCGTAAAGATATCGGCCGATCGGTGTGTATTCCAAAACAACCCAGAGCGTGACCGTGATCGCCAAGACATAAAAGGCGGTGATGGGCAGGCCGAAGACGAAGGTGCCGTTGATCGCATAAAAGGAGTCGGGGAGCGCGCCCACCATCTGCCGCCCGCCCGTATGCCAGAGCGCGAGGGCGTAAAGGATGGTACCCGTGCCCAGAGTGGCAATGAAACTGTCAATCCGCGCGACTTCGACCAAAAGGCCGTTCAATGCACCGGTCACCACTCCGAGGATCAGAACGATGCCAACCGCCATTGGCCAAGGCAGGCCAGCCATGGTTTGCAGGCTGATGGCGAGGATGTGCCACAGCACGATCCCGTAGCCCACCGTCAAGTCAATCCGGCCCGCGACCATTGGGATCATCGCGGCCAGCGACAACAGCGCAATGATTGCCTTGTCTGACAAAATTGCCCGCAGGTTCAGCATGGTCGGGAAGGTCTGCGGCAACAGGATCGAAAACAGCACGATCAGCCCGAACATCAGGATCACCAGCCCATAGGTCGGGGCGAGCCGGAACGCCTTTTGCATCAGGGACAAGCCCTTCAGTTCATCTTTTGTGGGTTCGACAGCGTTTGATTCAATTCCGGGCATAATGTCCTCAGGCAGCTTCTCCGGCCGAGGCGGCCTGGATCAGGGATTCGGTGGAAAGATCGATGCCGGTCAGTTCCGCGACGGGCAGCCCACGCGAAAAGACGATGGCACGATGGCAGATGGCGGCGATTTCCTCGAAATCGGTCGAAACAACGAGCACCCCCATTCCCGAGGCAAGGGCCTGATAAAGGAGATGGTAAATCTCGGCCTTCGCCCCCACGTCGACCCCTGCAGTCGGGTCTTCGGTGATGAGCAGCCTGCGCCCACTGTCTAGCCAGCGCCCAACGACGACCTTTTGCTGGTTCCCGCCCGAAAGCGCCTCGATCGCCAAGGTCGGATCGTTGGGCGAAAGCCCAACACGGCGTCCCAACGCGCGGGCGGCCTCCTCCTCGCGCCGGGGGGGCAGCGCTGAAAGAAGGCCCCGCCCCGTGGCCGAAGGGTTCAGGAAGGCGTTTTCGCGGATTGACAGGCCGGGGGCGACGCTTTCGGCCACACGGTCGCGTGCGACCAGTCCGATGCCCGATTGCATTGCGCGTTGTGCGCTGCGCAGGTCGGGCGCGGCCCCATCCAGCACGATGCGGCCGGCATGAGGCGTCACACCAAAGAGCGCACGCCCGATATCCTCGTGCCCCGCTCCACGCAGACCAGCAAGACCGAGCAACTCGCCCCGCCTGATCTCAAAGCTGACCGGACCGACGGCCGGGGTGGCCAGCCCCTCGACCCGCAGGATAGCAGGCCCCTCTTGCACGGGCGGGCGGGCAATCTCTCGCGCTTTGCGCCCCACGATCAGGCTGACCAACTCCTCAGGGGTCGTATGTCCGATTGGCCGCAGCCCAACCATCTGGCCGTCGCGCAGCACTGCCACACGGTCCGCGATGCGGAAGATCTCGTCCAGCCTATGGCTCACATAGATCATTCCCACCCCTTTTTCCCGAAGCGGACGCAACGCGGCAAAGAGGCGCTCCACTTCATCGGCGGGCAAGCTCGCAGTCGGCTCGTCCAGCACAAGAAAATCGCAATCGGCGGCCAGCGCCCGCGCAATCGCAACAAGAGACTTCTGGGTGCGCGTCAGACTGGCCACCCGGGCCGTGGACGAAAAGTCGGCCTCTACCAAGCGCAGCGCAGCATCTGCCTTGGCTTCCGTGGCGGGCCAGTCAATCCGCCGGCCTCTCCGGACATAGCCCAGTGCAAGCGCAATGTTTTCGGCGACGCTCATCCATTCGATCAGGCCAAGGTCCTGATGAATAAAGGCAACCTTCTGTCCACCCGTCTTGCCCGCCTCGTGGAAATAGGGTGTTCCATCAAGGAATACGCCACCTTCGTCGGGGCGATGTATACCGCCCAAGACCTTGATCAGAGTGGATTTTCCTGCGCCATTTTCGCCAAGAAGGGCTACGATCTCTCCCCGATCGACCTTTAGTGAGATGCCCTTCAGCGCTCGCGTGCCGCCAAAGGATTTGACAATGCGATCAAACAGCAGGCCGCCGGTGGACGATTGCATGACTGGCCCCTCCCGGCGCAGATGGTCACCTGCTACCGGCTTCCCCCTCCACTGGTTTACCGGTAACGTAGGCAGAGTGGCGTGGGTCCACCATATCTGTCAAGCGAGAAGTTAACGATAACATGAGCCGCGACATTCCGCCCCGGAGGCATCTGTGAAAGCCAGTTTGGAAGATATCGCCCGTGTGGCGGGTGTCTCGAAAATGACCGTCAGCCGCGTTCTGCGCGGCGCGTCTGGCTTTTCTGATGAAACACGGGACCGCGTCCTGCAAATAGCTCAGAACCTTGGCTATGTCCCCAACCGACTGGCTGCCGCCTTCGGCGCGGATCAGGCCAGTACACTGGTCGGCATGTGCGTGCCGCGACTGACCTCTGGTCTGTTCGGGCATGTTCTCGATGGCGTTGACAGGGCGCTGACCCGGCTAGGCTTTCAACTGATGATCGGGGCCAACAACCATTCACTGGCGGAAGAGGAGGCCTGGATCCGACAGGTGGTCAGCTGGCGTCCGGCAGGCCTGATTCTCTCCGGCCGCACGCACACCCCTGCGACGGTCGATCTGTTGCGGCTATCGGCCCTGCCTGTCGTCGAAATCTGGGACCTGACGACCCGCCCGATCGATCTTGCCATCGGATTTTCTCATGTCGATTGCGGGGTCGAGATGGGTCAACACCTGATCAGGCGAGGCAGACGTCGGATCGGTTATCTTGGGGCGCTGGCGCGTGCTGATGTGATGGGGGCCGCGCGGCTGCAAGGGCTGCAACAGGCTCTGCAACAGGCCGGCCATCCGCTGGAAGCGGTGGAGATACTGCACGACGCCCCCGGCTTCTATGCCGGGTACTATGGGCTAGAGATGCTTCTTGCCCGCGCGCCGGAATTAGATGCGGTTGCCTTCCATAATGATGAAATGGCGATCGGAGGGCTGGCATGGTGCCAGAAATGTGGGCTTCGCGTTCCCGAAGATATCGGTATCGCAGGCTGGGGCGGGATGGAGGCCGCCTCGATCCTGCCGCGCAGGCTCACCACAACGCAGGTCCCAACCACCGCTATTGGCAAGGCCGCGGCCGAAGCGCTGGTCGCGCGGCTACAGGGCGCAAATATACCAGAGGTCACGGTTCTGCCGACCCGGCTCATCCCCGGCGAAACGGTCTAAACTCTCCTCATCCCTCGTTTGGCTTCTGAATTTCCCCCCTTCATCTTGGCAAAATGACTCGGGCCGTCGGTCCTCGCCCCGTGCCTCAAGGACGGCGTGCCGCGCCTTACCCCTTGAACAGGGGCCATCACATCCCGTTTCGATTCAGAACCACTGCGTAAAGGCTGGTCGTCGCTGTGATAAACAGCCGATGCTTGGCCCTGCCACCAAAGCAGAGGTTAGACACGATCTCTGGCACAAGGATCTTGCCCAGAAGCCTTCCGTCCGGCGCAAGGCAATGCACGCCATCTGCTGCCGAGGACCAGAGATTACCCTCCGTATCCACCCGCATTCCATCGGCACAGCCGGGGCTGATCTTGTGAAAGAGCCGCCCGTTTTCAGGCCGCCCCGCCACCATGTCAAAGACACGGATCGATTGGGGGTCAGCGGAAAACATCCGTCCCGTATCGGCAACATAAAGACGGCTTTCATCAGGGCTAAATGCCAGACCATTGGGGCAGGCCATATCGGTAATCATCGCCTCTAGCTTGCCATCGGGGGGCAGACGATAAACAGCGCAGGGTAGCTCCTGCGGCGCGCGGAAACCTTCATAATCGGTCATGATCCCGTAATGCGGATCGGTGAACCAGATCGTGCCATCCCGCGCGACAACGACGTCGTTGGGGCTGTTCAGCGGCTTTCCCTCAAAGCTGTCCGCCAGCACCGTCACGGTCCCATCCCATTCGGTGCGCGTGACGCGCCGGGTTCCATGTTCGCAACTGATCAGCCGACCTTGCCGGTCACGGGTATGACCATTCGCGAATTGGGAAGGCGCGCGAAAGGTGGTGATCCCTTCCTCTGTCCAGCGCAGGATGCGATTATTCGGAATATCCGAGAACAATAGACAATTCTGGTCGCCAAACCACACGGGGCCTTCTACCCAATCAAAGCCGGTGGCCAGCCGTTTCAAGGGCGCGTTCCCCATCACATAGGTCGCGAAGACTGGGTCTCGGATTTCAAAGGAAGTCATGCAGGGTATCTCCCGGTCTATGCCGTACAGGGGGAAGCATGGCCTTTACCTCAGCCTTACCGATCCGGCAGGGCGTTTCAAGACAGGCGTAGGGGTCCAGCAGGCGGGCAAAAGGCGGCGGGGTGACCGTATTCGCGGCGATCAGGGTCATGAAAAGGCAATCTGCGCCTTCATCGCCTGTGTTCGGTCCGAGGCGAGACGGAAGGCCACCTCTGCCTGATCCAACGGTACAGTCTGAGTGATCAGTGGCTTCACATTGATCAATGCCTTCTGCATGAGACCAACCCCAAAGGCGAATTCCGAATGGAAGCGGAAAGAACCGCGCAGTTCCAATTCCTTTGCGGTAATTGCCATCATGGGCAGTGCCATATCCCCGCCAAGGCCCAATTGCAGGATCACCCCTCGCGGACGCAAGGCCGGAATGGCCCCGGCCAGGGCGGCGGCAACGCCGGTGCATTCATAAAGCACATCGAAACTTCCCTTATCCGCCGCATAGCCAGCCAGCGCATCGGGATCGCGCCCGGTGTTGATCACCCGGTCCGCCCCGACCTTTGCCGCGAGCGACAGGGTGAAATCCGAAAGATCGGTGGCCACGATCTCTGCCGCGCCTGCCCGCCGCGCCGCGAGGATCGACAGAACACCAATCGGCCCGCAGCCTGTGACGAGCACGCGCTTGCCCAGTATCCCGCCCGCGCGGGCCGTGGCATGGAGCGTCACGGCCAAGGGTTCGGCCATCGCCGCCTCGCCCGCCGTCAGCCCCGTGGCATCGACGCATTGGCTTGCATCCGCCACAAGGCTTTCGCGAAAGGCCCCCTGAATATGGGGAAAGGGCATGGCAGAACCGTAGAAGCGCATGTTGAGGCATTGGTTCGGCAGGCCCTCCAGACAGTAACGGCACCCCCCGCAGGGGCGCGAAGGCGACACCGCGACAAGCTGCCCCGGCTGAAAGCCAGTTACGCCCGGCCCTAATTCCTCGACATAGGCCGAAACCTCATGGCCGAGGATCATCGGCTCACGCAGGCGCACGGCGCCAAAGCCGCCATTGTGGTAGTAATGCAGGTCAGACCCGCAAATCCCGCCAGTCGCAAGGCGCAGGCGCATCTGGCCGGGACCGGGGCGTTCCGCGGGCCGCTCCTCGATCCGCAGGTCATGGGCGGCGTGGATGACGATCGCGCGCATGTCACAGCACCGGGGTAGGCAGCGGCTTGCCCGCGAAATGCGCGGCCAGATTATCGCGCACCAGCTGGCCCATGGCCTTGCGCGTCTCGAAGGTGCCGCTGGCGTGGTGGGGCTGCAACAGCACATTGGGCAGAGACAGGAAGCGGGGGTTCAGCTTTGGCTCGCCTTCGAAAACATCCAGCGCGGCAGAGCCAAGCCTGCCGCTTTCCAGCGCATCCAGCAGGGCGTTTTCATCAATGTTAGAGGCGCGGCTGATGTTGATCAGCATCCCCTCTGGCCCCAAGGCCTCGATCACGCGGGCATTCACGATGTGGCGCGTGGCGGCCGAGGCGGCGAGGCTGACGAAAAGGAAATCCGACCGGGCGGCAAGCGCCACGGGATCGGCGATGAATGCCCATCCCCGCGCCTCTGCCTCTGGCTTGGGGGCACGGCTGGAATAGGCGATCTCCATGTCAAAGCCCGCCAGACGTTTGGCCACTTCAAACCCGATCCGGCCAAGGCCCAGAACCCCGGCGCGCTTGCCCCAAACCTTGCGCTGCAAAGGGTATAGCCCCTTGGCGGCCCATGATCCGTCGCGCACCCAAGCCTCGGCCCCGATGATACCGCGTGATTGCGCCAGCATCATCCCCACCCCCAAATCCGCCACGTCATTGGTCAGCACATCGGGCGTGTTCGTCACACGAATGCCGCGTGCGCGGCAGGCGTCCAGATCAACCGCATCATAACCCACGCCATAGACGCTGATGATTTCCAGATTCGGGCAGGCCGCGATCATCGCTGCATTGGCCCCAAGTTCGCCGCGCGTGGCGATACCGCGAATCTTCGGGCCATGTTCGGCAAGAAAGGCCGCTTTGTCCGACGCCTCGAAATAGCGATGCGCATGATAGGCGGCGTCGAGCGGGGCCTGATCCCATTCCGGGTAAGGGCCGACTTGCAGGATATGGGGCTTGTCCATCTTCTCTCCCATCGGGGCTTGACAGCTTTTGTTAACGATAACATAAACAGCAAATCCCCCGCTTGTCGAGGGCGAAGTGAAGGAGCATCAAGATGTCGGCCCAGCTTTTCGATCTGACCGGGAAACGCGCGCTGATCACCGGATCGTCGCAGGGCATCGGCTTTGCCTTGGCGCAAGGTTTGGCTGCGGCGGGGGCAAAGGTGGTGCTGAACGGGCGCGATACGGCCAAATTGGCCGAGGCTGCGGCCCGGATTACGGGCGCGCAGACACTGGCCTTCGATGCAACCGACCACGAGGCTGTGCGCGCCGCCATCGACGGGTTCGAGGCGCAGGGCAATGAGATCGACATTCTGGTGAACAACGCCGGGATGCAGCATCGCGCACCATTAGAGGATTTCCCCGCCGATGCCTTTGATCGGCTGCTGCAGACCAATATTGCCAGTGTCTTTCATGTGGGACAGGCGGTCGCGCGCCACATGATCGGGCGCGGACGGGGCAAGATCATCAATATCGCCAGCGTCCAGACCGCACTCGCCCGTCCCTCCATCGCGCCCTATACGGCGACGAAAGGCGCCGTTGGAAACCTGACGAAAGGCATGGCGACCGATTGGGCGAAACACGGGCTGAACTGCAATGCCATCGCACCGGGCTATTTCGATACACCGCTCAATGCGGCACTGGTCGCGGACCCGGCCTTTAGCGCGTGGCTGGAAAAGCGCACCCCCGCAGGGCGGTGGGGCAAGGTGGAGGAGTTGCAGGGTGCCTGCATCTTCCTCGCATCAGATGCGGCGAGTTTCGTGAACGGCCATATCCTCTATGTCGATGGCGGGATCACGGCCTCGCTATGACCCTACGCGTGGTGATCATGGGCGTCTCGGGCTGCGGCAAATCCAGCGTGGGCGCGGCGCTGTCGGTGCGCCTTGGCATCCCCTATCGCGATGGCGATGATCTGCACCCTGCCGCGAATGTGGCCAAGATGCGCGCGGGCATCCCCTTGGGGGACGAAGATCGCTGGCCATGGCTGGACCGCGTGGCCAACGTGCTGCGGCGCGAGGCACCAGTCCTCGTCGGTTGCTCTGCCCTGCGCCGCGCCTATCGCGACCGCATTCGCGCGGGCGCGGGCGGGCCTGTGCGCTTTGTCCATCTGACAGGAGGCCGCGCGGTGATCGCGGCGCGGATGGCTGCGCGCGAGGGGCATTACATGCCGCCTTCGCTGCTGGATAGCCAGTTCGCCACGCTGGAACCGCCCGGCCCGGAGGAGGCGTTCAGCATCGACATCGACCAACCGCTTGCCGCCATTGTGGATGGCATCCTTCCCGCGCTTTCAGGAGAGACACGATGACCGGAACCGTTGCACTGATTGGCGCGGGCGCGATGGGAGGGGCCATCGGCGCGCGGCTGGTGCAGACCGGCACCCCATTGGTGGTCTTTGACCTTGACCCTGAAAAGGTGGCAGCGCTGGTGGCGCTTGGCGCAAAGGCCGCGCCTTCAGCCGCGGCGGCAGCGGGGGCGGCGCAGGCCGTGATCCTGTCGCTGAATGCAGCGCGGATCGTGCGGGCGGCGGTCTTTGGGGCAGAGGGTGTGGCCGAGGGTGCCGCCCCCGGCACGCTGATCATTGACATGTCCTCGATCGACCCGGAGTCGACCAAGGCGCTGGCGGCGGATGCGGCAAGCCATGGCCTGCGGTGGGTGGACAGCCCGCTTTCGGGTGGCATCCCGAAGGCTGCGACCGGGGAACTCACGCTGATGCAAGGCGGGGCCGAGGCGGATGTGGCCGAGGCGCAGGCGGTGCTGGCGGGTGTGGCCGCGAACCAGACGCGCATGGGCGGGCCGGGCGCGGGACAGACGACAAAGCTGATCAATCAGGTGCTCTGCGGTCTTGGCTTTCTGGCCGTGGCCGAAGCGACCGCCCTCGCCCAAGCTGCGGGCGTCGATGCCGATATGATTCCGCGCGCCCTGCGCGGGGGCCGCGCCGATAGCGCGATCTTGCAGGAATACATGCCCCGTTTTGCCCACCGCGACTATCGCCGCACGGGACGGATCGACAATATGGTCAAGGATCTGGATGGCGCGGCCGATCTGGCGCGTCTGACCGGCACGTCGATGCCGCTGACCATGCTCTGCGCCGAAATCCACCGGATGCTGACAGCGGCGGGGCTTGGCGGCGAGGATCAGGCCGCATTGATGGAATTCTTCAAAGGACCGGAAAAGGAACAATTCAGATGATCACCCGCTATGCCCTGTTCGAAGGCAAGGTGCACGAAGGCCAGACCGAAGCCTTTCGCAACGCCGTGCTGACCGAAATCCTGCCGAAGTGGAAGGCTTTCCCCGGTGCCTTGGCCGTGCGGGTGACCTTTGCCGAAAGCCGGGACGAAGGCGCGCCGGAATATCCGCTGATCCTTGCCATCAGCTATCCCGACCTTGCGGCGGTGGACCGCGCCTTGGCCAGCCCTGCGCGTAGTGAAGGCAAGGCCGCGACAGAGGCGGTTCTGGCCCGCTATTTCACAGGCCGAATTCACCACCACATCACCACAGCCCATGATCACGAACTGGTCTGAGGTGGCAGGCCTATGACGGGGCCGATCACACAGGGCGGGGGCTGGATTCAGCTGCGGGGGGAAGATAGCTTGCGCCCATGACCGCATCGCGCAAAGCCCCCACCATGACCGATGTCGCCCGTCTTGCGGGCGTCTCGCCCATGACGGTCAGCCGTGCCTTCAAATCCCACAGTTCCATCAGCAGCACCACGCGGGATGCGATCCTGAAGGCGGCTGATGAACTGGGCTATGTTTTTGACAGCACCGCTTCGAACCTGCGGTCGCAGAGGACGGATTTCGTTGCTGTCACGATCCCGTCGATCAACAATGCGAACTTTGCCGATACTGTCCGTGCGCTTTCAGACGGGCTGAAATCGCGGGGGCTGCAAATCCTGCTGGGCATGACCGATTACGACATGACCGAGGAGGAAAGGCTGATCGAACAGCTTTTGCGCCGCAGGCCAGAGGCGATTGTGGTGACCGGGGGCAACCATACCCCCCGCGCGCGCAGGCTTTTGGAAAACGCGGGCATCCCGGTCATCGAAACATGGGATCTGCCCGCCGCCCCGATTGACCATGTCGTGGGCTTTTCCAATGCCGAGGCCGTGCGCGGGATGGTCGATCATTTCGTGGCCCAAGGGATGACCCGCATCGCCTTTATCGGCGGGGACGCCAGCCGCGATACGCGTGGGGCTGACCGGCGCGCAGGCTTTGTCGCGGCGATGCAGGCCCATGGACTTGATGCCTCTCGCCTGATCGCAGCCGGCCAACCACCGATTTCGATGCGCGAGGGGGCAGAGGCGATGGCGCGGCTGCTGGACAGCCTGCCCGACACCGAAGGGGTGATCTGCGTCTCGGACCTATCGGCCTTTGGCGCGCTTGCGGAATGTCAGCGGCGCGGTATTGCCGTGCCGGAGCGCCTGTCGATCGCAGGCTTTGGAGATTATGAAATCGCGGGCGTCGCGGTCCCCGCGCTGACCACGATCAACCCGCACCCGAAAGAGATCGGCCAGCGCGCCGTTCAACTGATCCTTGACCTGATCGATGGCAAAGGTGCCGGGCCTGCACGGATCACCATCACGCCTGACCTGATCTTGCGCCAATCAAGCCGTTAGACGGATAGGAGGCGGGCACTTCGCCGTTCCCTTGGCCGACATCCGCGCGGGATGGGTACGGGGTGGGCGGATCCCCCTTCAAGGGGACGGTCAAAAAGGACACGGAAAAAGGGGCGGTTGCCCGCCCCTTTCCTGCAAACCATCAGAGCCGATTACTGCTGTGCGGCCAGGATCGCGTTCACAACTGCATCACCCTGTTCGGCAATGAAGCTGTCCCACACGGGCTTCACCGCAGCTTGGAAGGCAGCGGCATCGACATCATCGTTCACTTCCATGCCTGCGGCTTTCAGTTCTTCGATCATGCCGGCTTCCTTTTCCTGCACGGCCTTGCGCTGCATTGCCACGGCTTCGGCCGCGACCTCGGCGATGACCTTCTGCTCTTCAGCTGTCAGGCTGTTGAACTTTGCGTCATTCATCACAAGCGCCAGCGCAGAATAGGCATGCTGGGTCAGGCTGAGGTGCTTTTGCACCTCGTTGAACTTGAACGACAGCACGATCCCGATCGGGTGGTCCTGCGCATCGACCACGCCGGTTTCCAGCGCGGTGTAAAGCTCTGCCACGGGCAGCTGCGTCGGGTTCGCGCCCAGAAGCGCGAACATTTCGTTCAGCGCCTTGGAGTTGTTGACCCGCATGTTCAGCCCCGAAAGATCAGCCGGGGTCCGGATCGGGCCACGGTTGTTCGTCATGTTGCGATAGCCGTTTTCGGGAAAGCCCAGCACCTTTAGCCCATGCTGGGTAAACTCGCCCGCGATGCCCTGCCCGATTTCGCCATCCAGCACGGCATAGGCGGTGTCGCGCGTGGGGAACATGAAGGGCAGTTCAAAGGCCCCGGCCTGCGGCACAAGACCTGTGAAGTTATTCAGGCCCGACATGGCGATGTCGATGATGCCCGACCGCGCGCCATCGATCATTGCGGCGTCATTGCCAAGCTGACCCTGCGGGAAGATCGCCACGGTGACCGAACCATTGGTCCGCGCCTCCACCTGTTCCTTGAAGAACAGCGATAGGGTCTGTTGCAGGTCCGTTTCCGGCGCAGCATGGGCGAGCTTCAGCTCCGTCTGTGCCTGTGCGCCGAAAGCGGCAAGGGCGAAGGCAGATGCCAGCCCGAGTGTCTTGAGAATATTCATGTCAGTCCTCCCTTTTTATCGTGCAGTTCCGCCCAAGAAGCTGGCGGGGATGGTGATGAGTTCAGGAAACAGGATGAAAAGCCCCAGAAGCACGGTATAGGCCGCAACAAAGGGGGCGACGCCACGCACGGCTGTGCTCATGCTGACTTTGGCCACGCCGCAGATCACGTTCAGCACTGTGCCGACCGGCGGGGTGATCAGGCCGATGGAGCAATTCAGCACAAACATCAGGCCGAAATAGACCGGATCGATCCCCGCCATCGCGGTCAGCGGCATGAACAGCGGCACAAGGATCAGGATCGTCGGCGCAAGGTCCATCACCATGCCGACCGCAAAGACGATCAGCATGATGACCAGCATCAGAAGGCGCGGATTGTCGATCAGCGGCGCCAGCAGGACGCCCAGTTGCTGCGGCAGTTGCGCCACTGTTATCAGCCAAGAGGCAACCATGGCCGCGCCCACAAGGAACATAACCATCGCTGTGGACCGAGCGGCAGAGAGCAGCACCTCGAACATCATGGTCCAAGTCAGCGACCGATAGACCAGAAGCGAGATCACAATGGCATAGACCGCTGCGACGACGGCTGCCTCGGTCGGCGTGAAGGCCCCCGAACGGATGCCGCCGATGATGATGACGGGCAAGAGCAGCGCCCAGAAGCCGTCTTTCAGCGCGGCCATGCGCTCCCGCCCACTGGCGCGGGGCATCGTCTCTATCTCTTCGTTGCGCATCAGAAAGCGCCAGACCACCATGAGCGTCAGGCCCATCATAAGCCCCGGCGCGATGCCAGCCATGAAGAGCTTGCCGATCGAGATATTGCCGGCGACCCCGATCAGGATCAGCGGCAAGGATGGCGGGATGATCGGCGCGATGATGCCGCCGGAGGCCAGAAGACCAAGGCTGCGCGCCTCGGGATAACCGGCCTTGCGCATCATCGGGTAAAGGATCGACACCAGCGCCGCCGCATCGGCCACGGCTGATCCCGAAAGCCCCGCGAGCACAATTGAGGTTATGATCGCCACATAGCCAAGCCCGCCGCGCCGGTGGCCGACAAGGGTCATCGCCAAGGCGACGATCTTGGTCGAAAGCCCGCCGCGCGACATGACCTCGCCCGCGACGAGGAAGAAGGGGATGGCAAGCAAGGGGAAACTGTCCACGCCATTCACAAGGCCTTGGGCCAGAATGTCGGAACTGAAGGTATCAAGCTGGATCATCAAGGCGATGGAGGCCAGCAGAAGGGCAAAAGCGATGGGCAGGCCCACGAAAATGCCGAAAAACAGAACGGCAAGGAAAAGGACAAGGGTCACGGCTGTTCCTCCGCCTTTTCGCGCAGGCGGCGCGGGTCGATGAAGCGGACAACTGCCACCCCGCCCATCAGAACGGCAGAGACGACACCGGCAAGATAAAAGAGCGCCGAAGGCAAGCCCGTGAGTTGTGATGTATTGGCCCAGTTCGCCATGGTCTGATGCCATGAGCCGATGAAGAACATGACCATGCAAAGGATGACCACCATCCAGCAAAAGCGCCGCAGAAACGGCACGGCGCGCGGGAAAAGGCGTTCGGAGAATTCGCTAAGCGCGAGATGTTCATCGTGGCGCAGCGCCACTGCCGCCCCCAAAAGGACGATCCAGACAAAGCCAAGCCGCGCCAATTCCACCGATTGACGGATGCCCGAAGAAAAGCCGTAGCGCATGACCACATTGGCAAAAACAATGGCGATCATCGCGCCCATCAGTGCCACCAGCACGATGTCAATGATGGCCCATAAACGCCGGACAAGCGCCGCCATTCTTCTCCCCCCTTTTCTTCGACACCCTCTTTGCCCTTGCCGGGTAAAGCTCCTCTGGGTTATCGTTAACCCAAATTGGTATCGATAACATGAAGTCGAGTCAACCCCCCGCCGGACCACGCCCCCCGACAATCGTCACCGTTGCTACGGCGGCGGGAGTCAGTCCCATGACCGTGTCGAAAGTGCTGCGCGGCACAGGGCGGATCAGCGCGGATACGCGCGAAAGGGTGCTGCGGCTGGCCGATCAACTGGGCTATGTGCCCAATGGCCTTGCCGGGGCGCTGTCGTCGCAAACAAGCCAGATCGTGGGCGTCCTGATCCCCTCGATCGGGGATATGGTCTATTCCGGCGTGCTTGCGGGCATCAATTCCGTCCTCGTGCCGCGTGGCTTTGCCGCGTTCATCGGCGAGACTTTCTTTGACCCAGAGGCAGAGGCGCGGCTGGTGCGGACGATTCTTTCCCTGAAACCCTCGGCACTCATCCTGACAGGGGGATTGGCCCGGACCGCAGGCACAGCGCATCTGTTGCGGCAAAGCGGGGTGCGCTGCGTGCAGCTTTGGGATGGCGATTGCCCCGATCTGGAGGCCACGGTGGGGCTGTCGCATCTGGCGGCCGGGCGGGCGGCGGCGGGGCTGTTCCTTGCCGCGGGGCTAGAGGAGGCGTGGTTCATCGGCGCGCAACTGGACCGCGATCTTTGCGCCGCGCGACGGATGGAAGGGTTCCGCACGCAGATGGAGGCGGCGGGCGGGCGTTGCCACATCCATGCCGATGCCACCCGCCCCCGCGACACAGAGACGGGCGAGGCGCTGACGGCAGAACTGCTGCGCGCGGGCAGGCTGCCTGCGGCCATTCACTACCTCAACGATGCCATGGCCATCGGCGGGCTGCGGGCGCTTTTGGCGGCGGGGGTGGATGTGCCGGGGCAGACGTCGATCATCGGCTTTAACGGCACATCGCTGCGCCATGCGATCCAGACGCGGCTGACAACGATTGATGTGCCGCTGCATGATGTCGGCGCGCGGGCCGCACAGGCGCTGTTACACATGGATGCCTCTGGCACCGATCTGGTGCCCTTCCGCATCGTCACCGGAACGACACTGCGCCGCCCCGAGCCGTAAGACCAACGCCTAACCGCGCAGGGTTTGCCCCCGGTCCAGTCTGGGCGTGATCTCCTCGCGCGCGCCACGGGGCGCACCTGCAAGGCGGGAAAGGATCATCCGCGCCGCAGACCGCCCGATGTCGAACCTGCGGGTATCGGTCGTGGCAATGCGCGGGGTGATGCCATCAAGAAACTCAAGTCCCGAAAAACCAGCCAATCCCGTTTCTTCGGGCACCTTGCGCCCTGCGGCCTGCAAGGCAAAGAGCGCACCAGCTGCGATCATGTCATTGGTGCAATAGAGAAAATCCACCTCTGGCCAATGGGAAAGAGCCGTTGCCGCCAGTGCCCTGCCCTTTGGCACGGAACTCGCGCCATTATAGGACAGGCTCCCCAGAACCGGCACCCCTGCGGCGCGGAGCGTTTCCTCGAACCCGCGAAAGCGGCTGTCTTGCCGCCTGTCGCCCTGTTGCGCCGATCGCAAAAGCACCGCATTGCGATGGCCTGCCGCGATCATCGCGCGCGCCATCGCCACGCCGACACCATGTTGCGACACGCCCACCACACCATCAATGCCGGTCCCGTCGCTATCCATGATCTCAACCACCGGGATATCCGCACGGGCCAACATGGCGCGGGTCGTGTCGTCATGCTCCAGCCCCGTCAGCACAACCGCCGAAGGCCGCCATGCCAAGAGTTCCGCCAGAACCTGCGCCTCGGTCGCCGTGTCGTATTTCCCAAAACCCAGCACGGCTTGCAAATCGCTGCCCTCCAGCCCCGCGTTCAGGCCCATCAGGACTTCGGGAAAGACCATGTTCGACATGCCCGGCACAATCACAGCGACGAGTGGCACCCGCGCCCCTGCCAAGGCGCCTGCGATGCGGTTCGGGACATAGCCAAGGCTGCGGGCCGTATTGCGGACCCGTGCGGCAATATCGCCCGACACCCCACGCTGCCCGCGCAGAACACGGCTGACGGTCATTTCAGAAACGCCGCAGGCCGCCGCGATATCGCTTTGCGAGATCTTCGACACGGGGCGCGGAGGGAAGGAACGCGAAGGGGATGTCATCCTTGGCTACCTTTTCCTTCTCGACTGGTCCGGTGACGTACCGGTGCGCTGACCGCCCCTGACCGCTGCACATATTCTGCTCACATCCCATGTTATCGTTATCACACCGGCAGCACAATCTGCAATCCCACCCGCTGCCCCGGCGCGCATTCCTTGGGTTACAGGAAAGCCGGATTTTCCGTGACAGTACGGCGGAAGACAGGCAGATGTTGACATAGGCGTCGCAGAAGCTGCACCGGCGACCTGCCGGCACATCTTCTGCCAATGCCGCTTTGTTTTTCGTCGTCGGAGTATTGTGCGATGCCTCGTCTTTCCGTTCTTCTTGCGGCCACAAGCACTTGCGTTGCCTTGGCCAGCCCTTCCCTTGCCCAAAGCGAGGGCACGGGCACCACCCCAGTGGTGCTTTGTGCTGGCGGGGCTGTCCCGCAGCTTGGCGAAGGCATCATCTCCAATGGATCAGAACCATTGCGCGCCCCAGCGGCGCAGGTTCCCAGCACCGAAGGGATCGCTTTCGCCTTTACCATCGCCGATGGCGCGCAGGATGTCCGGCTTGAGGCCAGTGCCGAAGGCGGCGGTGATCCAAAGCTTGTCCTTGAAACGCCCGGTGGAAGCGCTGTGGCGGAAAATGACGACGGCCCCTTTGGCCTGTCGTCACTGATCGAGACGCGGCTGGAGCCGGGCAGCTATTGCCTGCGCGTCCTACCTGTCTCATCGGACAGCATGGTGGCGAATGTGCAGGTGGCGCGCGCCGATCAGCCGGCGCTGGTCAGCGACCCACAGGCGGACAGTGCTATTCCTGCCTGCGGACCGGATACTGATGCCCTGCCCTTGGTCGAAACTTCGGTGAACGCGGAAACCGCCGGCAAGACGCTGACCCGAAGGCTGGACCCGTCACCCGGATTATTCCGTTTCGAAATCACCGAGGATGTGCCACTGCGCATCGACGCGCGAGAGGTGAACGGCAGCGATCCTATCCTCAAGCTCTTCGCAGCGGATGGCACGGTGCTTTCCGAAAATGACGACACTGTTGGCCGCAGCGCGCGGATGGATTTTCTGCCAAGCCTTCCGGCAGGGCAATATTGCCTTGGCGTCTCCTCACTCCAACCGACAGGGATGATCGACCTTATTCTGGAACAGGTCAGCCCCGAGCAACTGGCGCGCGAAGCCTTTGATCTGGCGATGATACCGCCCCTTTCCGCCCCTGACCATCCGGTGCAGGAGATTGATCTGACCAAGCAGCGCGAGGTGATCTTCACCTCTGGCTCCGCCGCCACATGGCTGCGCTTCACGCTGGATGAAGAACGTCTTGTCGATATCCGGACCTTTGGCAGCTTGACCGGTCTGGACCTGCAACTGTCGCTGTTCCAAGGGATGGAGCGGATCGCACTTGTGGATGACAGCGAAGGCATCGCGCCTGATGCACGACTGGTGGAGGTTCTTTTGCCGGGAACCTATTGGCTGGCGGTCAATGATCTTCGCGGCGGGGCCATGCAACGGCCCGCCGGATTGATGATCCGGCTCTTCTCGGAAGTGCCGCTTTCCACCACGCCTTAGGCCGGTTCCGCCGCGCGGGCTGTCACTGCCTCTGCCCAGTCCAAGAGCGCCCTGCGCTCGGCTGGCAGGGGCGTGGCGAAACCGTCTGCAAAGGCCTCGAAGGCTGCAAGGTTCAGGCCATTGACGCCAACCAGAACGGGAATGCCAAGCCCGATCGCCGCGGCGATCACATCGCGAAAGCCCCGGCCTTCGGCTTCATGCTTGCCGAATTTGTTGACAATCAGCAGGTCAAGGTCGCGAGTAAGCCGCGCCTCGACCAGCCCCACCGCCGTTTCCAACGCCGCAGGGTCAAGCCGACAGCCCCGCGAGAATTGGCCCAAATGCTGGCTGATCCGCAGCACAGGCCCATCGGGCAGAACGCGAACGTCCATGTCACAGGGGCCATCTGTGGCACGTTCGGTGTTGATCTGCACGGTTCCGCCAAGGCGCAAGCCCCGCGCGGCAAGGTCGGCGGCAAGACCCGAAAGGATCAGATCGGCATCACCCCTGCCGGGGGCCATGATATAGGCGAGTGTCATTTTCTTCTCCTCAGGGTCAAAGTCTCACGGCGCGCCGTCACTGCGCAGCCTCTTGGTGGAAATCGGGCGGCTGGAAATGGCCGGGGCCGATGCTGCAATCCAGATCGCGCAAGAGACCGTCTTTCAGTCCATAGATCAGCCCATGGACGCGAACCTTCATGCCCCGGCGCCATGCCCGCTGCAGGATCGGCGTTTCGCAGATGCGGCGCACACCTTCGATCACGTTCAACTCTGCAAGACGGTCGCGCCGCGCCTCTGTGTCACGCTCACGCCCCAGATCAACCGCATAGCCGCGCGCAAGGCGGCGGATCGGCTCCAGCCAGTGATCGGCCAGACCATGAGGCAGGTCCTCGGTCGCGGCCTTGACCCCGCCACAGCCATAATGGCCGCAGAGGATGATTTCGCGGACCTTCAGCGCGTCGACTGCGAATTCCAGCGCCGAGAGAAGGTTCATATCCGAGGAATGGACGATATTGGCCACGTTGCGGTGAACAAACACCTCACCCGGATCAAGGCCCGCGACCACATTGGCCGGAACCCGGCTGTCAGAACAGCCGATCCAGAAGAATTCCGGGGCCTGAAGCGCGGCAAGCCGTGTGAAATAGTCCGGTTCTTGCGCATGGCGGCGCGCGGACCATGCGCGATTGCGCAGCAGCAGATCATTCAGCATCTCTGCCCTCGCTGTCCTTCGGCAAAAGCGCGAAGACTTTGTGATCGAGTTTTTCTCACCGAACCCACCTGCCTTCAGATCGGGGCAAGGGTTGCGCCGGTGATGTCTGCGCGGGCTGCCAAGGTTCGGACAAACGCCTGAGAGGCCTGCGCCCATGCGGCTTTTTCCAAAGCGACCGCAATCTTCAGGCGCACAGCTTCAAAGGGAAGCACCTGCCCCGGCGCGATGGCGTTCAGGCGGATGATGTGCCAGCCATGGCGCGACAAGACAGGCGTCGGCGTCATCGCCCCTTCGGCCAGATCGCGCAGGGCGGCTTCGAATTCGGGCACGGTATCACCGGGGCCGATCTGACCCAGATGCCCGCCCGATGCTCTTGAGCCACAATCGCTTTGCCGTGCGGCGGCGGCAAAGCCCTTTGCATCACCGGAAAGCGTAGCCAGCAGCGCCTTAGCCCGCGCCCCTGCCGCGTCACGGGCCAAGCTGTCGCGCGGATCGCAGGCGCACAGGATATGCGACACATCCCACAGTGGCGCGGAATGATAGCGGGCCGGATCGCGCGCCCATTCGGCACGGATCACCTCTTCGGTCACAGGCGAAACGCTCACCGCCACATCCAGCAACGCGCGGATCATGGCCTCCTCCTCTCTCTCGAACCGCCCCGGCGCAAGTTCCAGAGGATCGGCCTGAATCCCACGCGCGCGCGCCTCTTGCAGCAAAAGCGCCCGGATGGTCAGCGCCTGTGCCGCCTTGCGCCAAGCAATGCCGGGCTTGTCCTTTGGGGCCGCGTGGTTCTGCGCCTCGGCGGCGATGGCGGCTTGCGGGATGGTTTCGCCATTCACGACGACCGCGGGGAAAAGGGCTGCATTCATCGCGCTCACTCCGCCGGGGTGGTGGCCGAAGAAGGCCGGGTCTTGGCCTGCCGCCTGTCAAAGGCGCGGCGGCGTTCGTCCAGCGGAAGGCTCCGGCGCGACCGGACGATCTGATAGCCGGATCGGCCCAGCAAATAGCGGAAGGGCGCCGCAAAGCCGGACCAGATATGCACCAGCCGGGTGAAGGGGAACAGCATGGTGATGATCAGCCCAAGGAAAATATGCAGTTTGTACAGCCAATGCACATCCACCACCGTGACCCATGCGTTGATGTTCCATGTCACCACGCTTTGCGACCATGTCATGAAGCGGACCATTTCGGACCCGTCCATATGTTGCAGCGTTTGGGTGATGGTCAGCAGGCCAATCGCAAGTTGCAGCCAGATCAGCACCATGATCGCGATGTCAGGCATGGTGGAGGTGACGCGGATACGCGGATCGGTCAGGCGACGGTGGAGGAGCATCGAACACCCGATCAGCGCCGCAATCCCCGCAGGACCGCCGATGATGACCGCCATCCATTGCTTTAGCCCATAGGGCACGCCCAGCGCATCCAACACCCAGATCGGGGTGAACAGGCCCACCAGATGACCGAAGAAGATGGTCAGGATGCCAACGTGAAACAGGATGGATCCGAGGATCAGTTGCTTGCGCCGCAGAAGTTGGCTGGAGGCGCTTTTCCATGTGAAGGGATCGCGTTCATAGCGCGCGATGGACCCCACAAGGAACACGGTCAGCGCGACATAGGGCATGACCCCGAAGATGACGAAGTTGATGTCGAAATCGCCGAACATCTCAGGCACTCCTGTGCTGGGGGGCGTGGGCCGGTTTCAGAGAAGGGGGCGGCGCATCCATCACCGCCAGCATGTCGCGGACCTGCGGGCAACCTGCGTTCGGGTCGGGGCCGAAGGTGACTTCGGTCTCTTCCCAGACCGCATCCAGCGCCACCAGATCGGTAGGGTCGTCCTCGGGCTGGGCCAGCAGCCCGGCCAGTGCCTCGGCATCCACTTCGGCTGCGGCAAGGCCGGAAAGGGCGGCGAATGCGGCGGCATATCCGCTGTTGCGCCGCGCCAGACGACTGGCCAGCGCCTCAAGGATATGCGCCGCATCCGCCAGTATCTCCTGTGCTTCGGCGAAGGGACGCGTCGACAGGAATTCCAGCAG
>JALOTC010000114.1 GCA_025458085.1 Cypionkella sp.
GCGCATGCCAGCACAAACCTTCCCGCGCTCGACGCGCTGCCCACAGCGCTGCGCACACAAATCCTCGCCCTCCTCAACCAAACCGGACAGGCAAGGGCCTGACAATGAACCCGGGCGGAAACAGCTTTTCGCTAGCCCGCCCTTTGACAGACCAGAAGGAGACGAAAATGCCCTTTAACGTGATGATCGTGGACGATGCCGCCATGATGCGGCTCTATATTGCCAGCTTCCTGCGCGGCATGAAGGATTTCAAGGTCGTGGCACAGGCTGCCAATGGCAAGGATGCCTTGGAAAAGCTGGAAGCCAACCCCGAGATTGACCTGATCCTTCTGGATATCGAAATGCCGGTGATGGATGGGCTGGAATTCCTGCGCCAAGTTCGGCCGCGCACGCGGGCGAAAATCTGCATGCTCTCCTCGGTCGCCGTGTCCGGTTCGCCGGTTGCAGCAAAGGCTCGCGAACTGGGTGCCGATGGCGTTGTGGCCAAACCCTCGGGCGCTGTGTCCCATGATTTGGAAGAAACCACGGGCGACGAGCTGCGCGGCACGATGCGGCGGCTGATGGCCGCCTGAGTGCGGCGCGACAGGCGGTGTCAGGGATAGGGCCATGACCGACGAGATGGACGAAATCTGGGCGCTTTATGCCGATGATGGCGGGCAGGCGCTGGATACCGCCGAAGAGGCCATGGCGCAGATCGCCTCTGGTCCCGGGACCGAACGCAGCGAAGGCATCGCCGCGCTGTTTCGGGCCGTGCATACGGTCAAGGGCAATTCGCGGGTGCTGGGCCTGCGCGTTGCCGAAAGCCGCGCCCATCTGACCGAAGACCTGATCGGTCTGGTGCGCGATCAGGGTGCGCCTTGGGATGCAGAGGTGGAGTCAATTCTCCTTCTGGCGTTGGATCGCCTGCGCACGATCCTCGATGCCACCGCCGCCACTAGACAGGATGTGGAGGAGGAAACCGGTGCTGATCTGATGGCGCGGTTGGAAGACAAGATCGCCCGCATTCATGCTGCACTGGGCGCACAGAACAGCAAGGAGCCCACGGCCCCACCGCCCCTTGCCGGGCAGGAGCAGGAGTGTGCGGAGGAGCCAAACGACGCACCGCCCGAAAGCGACGCCGATCCTCTCGCACCGCTTGGGGAAACAGTCGAAACCACCTCGCTTGATCCTCCCACAGCGCCCGTTGAAAGGGCAGATACGCCAACGGAGGGGGAGAGTGTTCTCCACAATGTTCTGCCGCTTCTGTCTCAGGTTGCCACTGGCGGCGCACCGCGCGTAGACGCGCTGCTTCAAATATCCGCGCTTGCAGGGCAGGCCGGTTTTGCACGGCTTGCCGCCTTGGCCGAGGCGCTTGCCGCCGGTCCCGACATTGCGGATGAGCGTGAGGATGTCCGCATCTATGAGGAACTTCATGCCATTGAACTCTCGATGGCCCCTTTGGATATGCCCAGCCCCCGCCCGCGCGATCTGCTTTCGGGCTGGTGTGCGGAACACGTCTTTGGCTTGATCGATGATCTCCGTGCGAGCATCGGACGGCTGGCCGAAGGGGCGCCGATGGATCCAACGTTGCGTGAAATCGAACCCGCGCTGCGCCGCATACAGATGGCCTGTGACCATTACGGGCTTACGGCGGCGGCGCGGCTGTCGATGGCACTTCTGGATCTTGTGGCTCGGATGCCTTTTGCCGTGCCTGCGACCCTTGCGGATGGCACTGCGGCATCCGACGAGACCGTCTTGCGCATGTTGGAGACATTTCTCTCCACCGTAGAACTTGCGCTGGATTCGGCACGCGCAGGCGAACCACCGGATCAGCAGCCTTTTGACAAACTGGCCGGCGAAAGCGGCAGGATCGATTTTCGTCGCAGCGGTGGCCCGACTGCGCCCGAGGCGCTTGAGGCTTTACATCTTCCGCCACAGTTTTTGCGCGTCATGTCTCCCCGCAGCGTGCGGATTGCGCAGGATTCAGCGCGGACCGGGCTACACTTTCGCATTGTGCGCGCCCGCTTCGCCGAAGATACCGAAGCGGCCGAGCGCTTCTTTGATATCATGGCCGATGGGGCCATTCGTCAGATCACAAGCGTTTCGGTCTTGTCAGAGCGCGATGTCTGCTTTGATTTTCTTCTGGCCACTTCTTTGGACGACGAAGCTTTTGCCGCGCGTCTGGAACAGGCCGATCCAAACGGCAAGAAACTGGAGGCGCTGTCAGCCAGCGTTGGGCATACATCTCATCCAGATGATCGTCATCGCACGGAATCAAGAGGCGAAGCCTCTGGCGTCAGCCTTGAGTTCATGGAAATCGTGAGTGAGGTGGCGTCAGGTCTCGCCTCCGTTGGCCGCGACCTGCGTCTTGGGGTCGAAATAGACCTGCACGATGGCTTGGCGCGGGTGCTTTCCCGGAACATGACGTCAGAAGAAGCTATGCGCCAGAGTGCAGCGCTGGACCGACTTCTTGGCTATATCGATGCCGCGCTCCTCAATGTGGATCATCTGGCCCGGCGCGTTGCAGCCTTGCAGGAAGAGGCTATGAAAAGCCGCCTGCGCCCGGCGGATCATGCATTGCGACCTGTGCTTGATGATCTGCGCACACGTCTGGCCCAGATGGGCGTGGGCGGGCAGATCACGGCTGTAATCGATCCGGTGCCGATGGACCGTCAGGCGCTGGAAGTTTTGGAATCCGGCCTGGACCGACATATGAGCCAGCGCATGGCCTGTGTTGCGGAGAAGTCTGCGGGCGAAGGTCCAGTTTGGAAAATCCACTTTCGCCGCCGTGATGACCGCGTGCTGCTGACCGTGGACGACCCCCTCGCCGCCCCGCCAGAACCTGATCTGATCCAGGCCATCGCTTCCGATGCCGCAGCAGCGGGCGGTCGGTGCTTCGTGCAGGCAAGAGAGGTCGGCGGCTGGCAGATGCTTTTGTCGCTGCCAATCAGGATGTTGGCCATGGAAGGTATGGTTGTTGCCTCTAGCGGCGTCCATTACGTTTTCCCGATCGAAGCCGTGATCTCCGTTCTTTCGGCTGGGCCGGAGCGGATTATCAGGCGCGCAGCGGCAGGGGGCGAACGGTTCCTCGTATTGCCCGGGGGTACTGCCCTGCCCATCGTGGCGCTGGAAGGCGGCCAGCCCGATGGCGGCGGGCTTTTTGTCGTGATCGAGGCGGAAGGTCAGCGGCGGGCGGTTCTTGTCGATGCGCTGCTGGGGCAAGAGGTTGTACGGTTGCGCCCCCTGCAAGGTGTTCTCGCGCGACTTGACCGGCTTGCCGGGCTTGCCATCCTCGCCGGAGGAGAGGTGGCCTTGGTCCTCTCTCCCCTTAGCCTGTGTCAGGACGGAGCGGTGCAGGCCATCCGCGCGTAAGAGGCGCGGCAGTGGTTAAACATCGCCGCTGCGCATCCGTTTGCTAGGGCAGACAACGGTGCGAGGCGCAAGTGCAAGGCGCGCACCGCAGAAGGCAGGAGCAAGGCATGAGCTATCTGGATGCAAGGACCCAATACCGTCGTGCGCAGGAGACGTCCCTGCCCGAAACTATGGACCCGCATCAGATCGTCCATGTTACGCTGACCGAACTGCATCGCGCCTTGGCCATTCTGGCGCTCGCCCAGCGCGAAGGCCATCCGTTGGCCCCTGAACGCATGAACCGGGCCCTGACCGCGATTTACATCCTGCAATCCAGCCTTGACTTCGATCAGGGTGGAGAGATCGCACAGAACCTCTATCGCGTCTATGAATTCGTGCGCCTGCAACTTGTCGCGGCTTTCCGGCGGGAACCGGGCGCAGCGCTTGCGGCGGCAGAGGCGCATGTCGGCAGCATTCTGGAGGCCTGGCGCGCCATGCCGGGTCGGGCGGCCTGATCCCATGGAGCAGGCGCGCGATATCGCAACACTGACTGCGGTGGAGGCTTTGGAAAAGGCCGTGGCCGCAGAGGATGCGCAGGCCATTGTCGCGGCCTGCCTTGCCATCCGCGCCACTGCAGAGCCGGGTGACGGGGCCAAGCGCGCCTTGGTTGCTGTGAAAGTTGCCTTGGCGAAAATGGAACAAACTGCAAAGGGGGTAGACCGGCGGCAGGTCTATCTGAGCACAGTGGCCCTGACATGAAAGCCACCCTGCCCTGTCAGCGGTGTTCGCGCATCCGCGCCTTTCTGTTTCTGGCCGCCCCCTTGATCGCTCTCATGGCGTTCCTGCCAGAGGCGGGGGTTCCACTCGCGGGAAAACTGCCACCACCCATCGTCTTTGGGATGATGATCCCCATGGTCGGCCTGCCCGTTTTCGTGGTGCGTCTGGTCAGATGGCACCGGGCCGGTCGGCCCTGATCGGTTTGTCCTTGGCGGGGATAGGCCAAAGATAACGGGTCAGCGCAGTCTGGCTGTGACGGCTGGGGCGATCCTCGTCATCAAAGATCACACATTCGATCAACATATCTTCCGCGCGGGCAGCTTTCGGCTTCGGCCAGTGGAACATGGGGTATCTCCTTGCATCTGAGGCAAGGCGGCAAGAACCATGCCAGCGGCATTGCTGTTAACCAGAAAGCTCTGGCAGGGCCGTATCCAAGCCGATCCGCGCCAAGAGTGCTGCAAGCGTTGTCCGCGCCGCCGCGTCCCACTCGGCGCGCAGGGATGCGAAAAGCATGGCCTGACTGGAATGGATCAGGCCATCCGACAGAATTTTCAGGTGATTGGCCCGCAACGTCTCGCCCGAAGAGGTGATGTCAGCCACCGCCTCGGCGGTCAGGTTTTTGACCGTGCCTTCGGTCGCGCCTTGGCTGTCGACAAGCTGATAATCTGCCACGCCCTGCGCGGTCAGAAAGTCGCGTACAAGCCGGTGGTACTTCGTGGCGATGCGCAGGCGATGGCCATGGTCGCGCCGGAATTGCGCGGCCACGGCATCAAGATCATCCAGCGTCTCCACATCGGCCCAGCCTGTCGGCACGGCGATGATCAGATCGGCATGGCCAAAGCCGAGGGGCGCAAGTTCCACCACCTGCCTGTCCCAATCGGCAAGCTTTTCACGCACCAGATCGCTGCCTGTGACGCCCAGATGGATTCGGCCGGCGGAGAGTTCGCGGGGGATTTCCCCGGCGGAAAGCAGCACAAGTTCGGCACCCTCGATCCCTTCGATGGTACCGGAATATTCACGGTCCGCCCCCGTCTGGCGCATGGTCACGCCACGCGTGCCAAACCAGTCAAAGGTCTTTTCCATCAGCCGCCCCTTGGACGGCACCCCGATTTTCAGCATCAGAGCACCCCTTTCAGCCGGGCGACAAGGCCAGGGCGGATAACCCCACCCACGGCGGGGATGGACCGGCCATGGCCCAGAACGGCAGTCAGCGCGTCATAGCGCCCGCCACTGGCGATGGGGGGCAGGTCTGCCTCTGATTCGGCATAGAAGCCAAAGACGAATCCATCGTAATATTCCATCGTGGTGCGGCCATAGCTCGCCTCGAAGTCCAAGGCCGCCACATCAATGCCGCGCGTGGCAAGGCTGTCGATCCGCGCGGCAAGCCTGTCCACCGCCGGGGTGAGTGCGGGCAGGTCGCGCGCCATGGCCGCGAGTTGGGCAAGTGCCGCGGGGCATTTGTCGGCCACCGACAACACCGCCTCCAGCCGCGCGACCTCTGCCCCTGAAATCGGCGGAGCGGCGGCATCTTCGCGCAAGGCTGTCAGGCGTTCGGCAATCTCCTCTTCGCTGCGTAGCCCCGTTTGAACAAGGCCCGACAACACATCTTCGCCCCGCGCCATGCGGGCCAGAAGATCGGCCCGCGCGGGTGGCACGGGCGCGCGGCCCCCGAACCGATCCAGCAGCGCACGAAAACGACGGGGCCGCCACAAATGGCGCAGAAGCGCGGCCTTGCGGCGGGGCGTCGTCTCCAACGCCTCTACTGCCGCGCGCAGGATGCCAATGTCACCGGTCGCCGCCCGCAGGCCCAAGGGCGCGAGCAGGGATTGGAAAAGCGCAAACACCTCTGCATCGGCGGCCAGCGGGTCGCTGCCATCGAACACTTCATAGCCCACCTGCACATATTCGCTTTGCCGGGGCCCAAGATGCATTTGTTGGCGAAACACCTCGCCCATATAGCAATAACGCGCGGGTTCCGCGCCATGCTCCATATGCGCCTGCACCACAGGCACGGTGAAATCCGGGCGCAGCATCATTTCACCCCGGATCGGGTCGTGGGTCACATAGGCCCGCGCGCGGATGTCTTCGCCGTAAAGGTCAAGCAGGGTTTCGGCGGGCAGCAGAAGGTCCGCTTCCACCGGCTGCGCGCCCGTGGCGGCGATGGCCTGATACAGCCTTTCGGCCTCGGCCCGGATGGCGGTTTTTGGCGTCATTGGCCCAGCATCTTGCGCACGGCAGCGACGAGTTCGGTGCGCGGAACCTCTACCTGTGCGGGGCGGTCCTTCCATTCTTCCAGCGTGGCACTGGCGGCGATTTTTGCGCCAAGGATCAGGTCCTTCAGAATGACCATGCCCTTTTCCGCCTCGTTCCCACCCTGGATCACGGCAATGGGTGCGCCGCGCTTGTCCGCGTATTTGAGTTGGTTGCCAAAGTTCTTGGGGTTACCCAAGTAAACTTCGGCCCGGATGCCTGCACTGCGCAATTCGCCCACCATGGCCATGTAATCGGCCATACGATCACGGTCCATCACGGTGACGACCACAGGGCCTGCGGCTTCGCCCCCGATGCGCCCCTTGGCGCGGAGTGCCGCAAGCAGACGATCCACGCCAATAGATACACCCGTGGCCGGCACAGCCTGCCCGGTAAAGCGCTTGACCAGATCGTCATAGCGCCCCCCGCCCGCGACCGAGCCAAAATTCCGCGGGCGGCCCTTTTCGTCCAAGATCTGGAAGGTCAGTTCCGCCTCGAACACCGGGCCGGTGTAATAGCCAAGGCCACGCACCACGCCGGGGTCGATCACGATGCGGTCGGGGCCATAGCCTTGGGCCTCCAGCAGGGCTGCGATCTGTTCAAGTTCATCCACGCCCTCGGCCCCGATGGCCGAAGGGCCAACGAGCTCACGTAACCGCGCAACGGTTTCGCTGCCCGTATCGCGCTTTGCGGTGGTGAAGCCCATCACCACTGTGGCCTGATCGTCCGACAGCCCGGCGCCCTTGGTGAAGTCGCCCGACTCGTCCTTGCGCCCGGCCCCGAGAAGGGCGC
>JALOTC010000115.1 GCA_025458085.1 Cypionkella sp.
AAGTGAACATTGTCAAGCTGATGGGTAATGCGCGCCGCATCGTAAAGATCCTGCGCGGTGGAATCGCGATAGGTGTCCGTCTCCAGATCCACCACATGAACCGCCGCGCCTGCCGTCCCGAAATGCACCCGCGTGCCAGACAGATGCAGATCGTGCTTTTCCTCGCGCCCATGCAAGGTCAGGTCCCGACAGGCGAGCGCCAGCATATCCTCCACCAAAGCGCGGGGAAAACGGATGCGCCCATCCGCCCCCTGCACCGCGCCCGCGCCCGTCAGGATTTCCACCCCCGAAGCGGGGGCATTGGAAAGCCCGATCTCCTCCAGCGCCTGAAGGGCCGCCTGATGGATGCGCGCCGCGCCGGCTTCAGTCAGCGGGCTATATTGCCCGCCGGACAGGCCCGCCCGGATCGGGCGGCGCGCTTCTTCCAAGGGGGCCGCGCGTTGGGCCACCCGCGCCTCGCGGCCTCCGGCCCGCCGTGCCCGCTGAGGCGCGCATCCTTCGATCAACTCGCTCATGGCCCTCGCCCCTTCATCTGTTCCCAAATATCCTCGGGGGGTCCGGGGGGCAGACAGCCCCCCGGCGGGTGGTCACCGCGCCCCGCGCTACATCCGCACTCATGCCCGCACCCGCGCCGAATCTGCATCATACATCGGCACAAGCGACGCCTCCGCCGCATAGCGCCGACCGGCAATCTCGATCTCATAACGCGCGGCAAGCACCTCTTCCGGGCTTTCCCCCGTGCAAGGCACATAGCCAAGCGCCACCGCCCCACCGAGGGTATGGCCATAATTGCCGCTGGTCACGGGGCCGATGATCCGGCCATCGCGCACGATCGCCTCATTGTGAAAGATCGCAGCCCCCGGATCACGGACAAGGAATTGCACCATCCGGCGCGACAGCCCGGCCTCCTCCTTGCGCAGAACCGCATCGCGGCCAAGGAAATCGGTCTTCTTTCGGCTGACGGTGAAGCCAAGCCCGGCCTCCAGCACGTGATCCTCGTCTGTGATGTCATGGCCCCAATGGCGATAGGCCTTTTCGATCCGACAGGAATCGAGTGTGTGCAGGCCACAGAGTTTCATCTCGGGCGCGGCGTCCTCCAGATCCTCGAACACATGCGCGGCCATTTCGGTCGGAACATAAAGTTCCCAGCCAAGTTCACCCACATAAGTCACGCGATGCGCCCGCGCCGTGACCATGCCGATCTCGATCTCCTTTGCGAAACCAAAGGGATGCGCGGCATTATCAAAGCGATCGGGGCTAACGCGCGCCAGTACATCGCGCGCCTTTGGCCCCATCAGGCAGAGCACCGCCTCGGCCGAGGTGACATCGGTCACCACCACCTGTGCCTCGCCCAGATGGGCGCGCAGCCAGGCGAGGTTGCGCGTGAGCGTCGCCCCCGGCACGACAAGGAGGAAGGCTGTCTCCGAAAGCCGCGTCACGGTCAGATCGGCTTCGATACCGCCGCGGGCATTCAGCATCATCGTATAGACGATCCGCCCTGCTGCCACATCCACTTGCGCCGAACACAGGCGATTGAGGAAGGCGAGCGCATCGCGCCCCTCGACCCGGATCTTTCCGAAACTTGTCATGTCAAAAAGGCCCACGCCTTCGCGCACGGCCATGTGTTCAACCCTTTGGTTTTCAAACCAGTTCGGGCGATGCCAGCCATAACGGTATTCCGGCGTCTGCTCCGGCTTGGCGAACCAGTTGGCCCGTTCCCACCCCGCCACCTCGCCAAAAACCGCGCCGCGTGCCTTGAGATGTTCATGCAAAGGCGACCGGCGCAGGCCCCGGCTTGTGGCCATCTGGCGATAAGGCCAGTGGTCGGCGTAAAGCAGGCCCAGTGTCTCGCTCACCCGTTCTTGCAGATAGCGGCGGTTTTTCTGGAAGGGTTGCGCGCGGCGGATGTCCACTTCCCACAGGTCAAAGGGTGGCTCGCCATCGGTGATCCATTGCGCCAACGCCATACCCGCGCCACCGGAAGAGGCGATGCCGATGGAATTATACCCCGCCGCCACCCAATAGCCCGCCAGTTCGGGTGCCTCGCCAAGGTAATAGCGGTCATCGGGCGTAAAGCTTTCCGGCCCGTTGAAAAAGGTATGGATGCCCGCCGTTTCCAAAAGCGGCATCCGGCGCACAGCCATATCGAGGATCGGGCCGAAATGATCCCAATCCTCGGGCAGCGTGTCGAATTCGAAATCCGCACGAATGCCGCCCATGCCCCAAGGCTTTGCTTTTGGCTCAAAGGCCCCGAGCATCATCTTGCCCGCATCCGATTTGTAATAGGCGCATTCATCCGGCACGCGAAGAACGGGCAAATGTCCAAGACCGTCAATTGGTTCGGTCACGAGGTAAAAGTGTTCGCAGGCATGAAGCGGGACGGTCACACCATTCTGCGCCGCCAGATCGCGCCCCCACATGCCACCGCAGTTCACGACGACATCTGCCGCAATATGGCCCGAACCATCGGCAGCTTCGTAATCCACCCCAGTCACCCGACCATCACGGGTGGTGACGCGGGTCACCTTGACCCCTTCGGCAATGGTGGCCCCGCGCATCCGCGCACCCTTGGCCAAGGCCATGGCAATATTGGCCGGGTCACATTGCCCATCCAGCGGCAAATGCACGCCGCCTTTGGCATCACCAACTTTAAGATGGGGATACATCGCCTTGATTTCGCTGGGCGAAACCTCGTTTACATCAACACCAAAGATACGCGCCATCGTTGCCTGACGGCGCAATTCCTCCAGCCGGTCATCCGTCAGCGCGACCGAGATGGAGCCCACCTGCCGCATGCCTGTGGCGATTCCCGTCTCTTCCTCTAACCCCACATAAAGCTGCGCCGAGTAGCGTGCGAGGCGGGTCATGTTGGCACTGGCGCGCAATTGCCCGATCAGTCCCGCCGCGTGCCATGTGGTGCCAGAGGTCAGCCGCTTGCGTTCCAGCAGAACGATGTCGCGCCATCCGGCTTTGGCCAAATGATAGGCAACCGAACAGCCCGAGATCCCACCTCCGATGATGACCGCCTGCGCCTTGTGCGGCAATGTCATGTCCGTTCCCTTCATCTTGGTCCAAATACTCCACGGGGGTGCGGGGGTGTGAAACCCCTGCTTCGACGCAGATCATCCTCGCAGACGTGTGTTCTCCGGGTCCCAAACCGCGCTATCGCCCATGACCACTGCTGCATGGCGTTGGCCAAAGATTTCCACCTCGATCTGTGTTCCCGGCGCGGTCAGATCGGTCCGCAGCATGCCAAGCGCAAGGCAAGCCCCCACCCGATGCCCCCACCGGGCCGAGGTCACCTCGCCCACCACTTTGCCCTTGTGCCAAAGGGTGGACATATAGGGCGGGTCGCAATCACCCACCTCGACCTGCAAAACGGTAAAGCGCTTCTTGACCCCCGCCTGCCGTTCCGCCTCCAGCGCCGCCTTGCCGCGAAAATCCAGCTTGCCCCAATCGACAAAGCGGTCCAGCCCGCCTTGCAGAACGGTGTAATCGGTCGATAGATCGCCCTTCCATGCACGATAGCCCTTTTCAATGCGCAGGCTGTCGAGCGCGAACATGCCAAAGGGGCGCAGGCCCATGGGCCTGCCTGCGGCCATGATCGCGTCCCAGAGCGCGGGCGTATCGGCCGGGCGGGAATGGATTTCCCAGCCCAACTCCCCCGCGAAGGACACGCGCATGAGGAGCACATCACGCCCCGCGATGCGGCCTGACTGATGGGTCAGCCAACCCTTCGTCAGATCCGCATCAGCGCCAGCCGCCTGCAAGACCGCGCGTGCCTTTGGCCCGGTCAGGATCTGGCAAGACCAATCGGCACTTTCATCCGTAAGCGTCAGGCCCGGCTCCAGATGGCGTTCCAGCCAGCCCCGGTCATGCAGTTGCGCGGTGGCTGCGGTGATCAGAAGGAGTTCATCCTCTGCCAGCCGCGCCACGCTCATCTCGGTGATGATGCGGCCTTTTTCATCGGCAAAATAGGCCAGACCCAGCCGCCCCACGGCAGGCACCTTTCCGGTGATCTGGCGCGAAAGCCAACCCGCCACCCCCGCCCCCGTGAGCCGGAAGCGCGAAAACCCCGGCAGATCAAGGATGCCACAGGCATCGCGCACCGCCTGACATTCCTCCTGCACCGCGCCGAACCATGGGCCCTCCCTGTCCCAGACGCGCTGCGCGGCCTCGGATGTGTCGTCGCCTGCGCGCGCATACCACAGTGCGCGTTCCCAGCCATTGTAGGGCCCGAACTGCGCGCCAAGTGCGGCAGTCCGGTCATGCACCGCCGACATCCGCTTCATCCGCCCCGCAGGCCAGGCGTGATGGGGGAAGTGGATGGCATATTCATGGCCGTAAACCTCCATCCCCTTTTTCACGCAGTAATCGTGATCTTCCCAGCCGGTAAAGCGGCGCGGGTCGCAGGACCACATGTCCCATTCGGTGGCCCCTTCGGTCACCCATTCCGCCAGCACCTTGCCCGCGCCCCCGGCTTGGCAGATGCCAAAGGTAAAGACACAGGCCTCGAACGCATTGGGCACGCCGGGCATCGGCCCGATCATCGGGTTACCATCGGGGGTATAGGGGATCGGGCCATTGATGACCTTGGTGAGCGCCGCCTTTTCCAGAAGCGGGACCCGCGCCATGGCATCAGCAATATGCCATTCCAGACGCTCCAGATCATCGGGGAAAAGCTGAAAGCTGAAATCATCGGGCATCGGGTCATCGGGCGTGGCCCAATGCGCGCGGCAGGGATTTTCATAGGGGCCAAGGTTGAAGCCCATCTTCTCTTGCCGGAGGTAGTAGGAGGAGTCCACATCGCGCAAGAGCGGGAGTTTGTGGCCCACCTCTTTCGACCAGGCCTCCAGTTCCGGGATCGTGTCAAAGAGGAGATATTGATGGCTCATCACCATCATCGGCACCCGGCGGCCAAACATCCGGCCCACTTCGGCCGCGTAATAGCCTGCGGCATTGACCACATATTCCGCCCGGATCTCGCCCTTGGGCGTGGTCAGCACCCATTCCGCCCCGGTCCAACGCGCCGCCGTGACCGGGCAGAAGCGTTCGACATGCGCGCCCCTCTCCCGCGCGCCCTTGGCCAAAGCCTGCGTCAGTTGCGCGGGGTCGATATCGCCATCATAGGGGTCATAGAGCGCGCCGGTCAGGTCATGGGTTTCGACGAAGGGATATTTGCTACGGATCTCCTCGGGCGTCAGGACCTCTAGCTCCATCCCCTGATAGCGGCCCATGCCCTTGACGCGCTGAAACTCCAGCAGACGCTCGCGGCTATGGCCAAGGCGGACCGAGCCGGTGACATGGTAGTTCATCGGATAGTCGACCGCCGCACCAAGGCCGCGGTAAAGTTGCGCCGAATAGCGCTGCATATTCATGATCGACCAGGAGGAAGAGAAGGTCGGCACGTTACCCGCCGCATGCCAGGTGCTGCCGGCCGTCAACTCGTTCTTTTCGAGCAGAACGCAGTCATGCCAGCCCGCCTGTGCAAGGTGATACAGCGCCGATGCGCCGACCGCGCCGCCGCCAATGATGACCACCCGTGCCTGTGCCGGAAATCCTGCCACGATCATCCCTCCCCACGCCCTTCGCAGAGTATTCTGCGCTCTCCGGGCTCTTTCAATTACCCAGCCCAAAAGGTATTGATCGGCAAAACCGATCAGGCTTCATCTTGGGGAAAATACTCCGGGGGGAGGCCGAAGGCCGGGGGGCAGCGCCCCCCATTCCGCCAGCCCCAGAGGACGACATCTTATGCAGATCGATCTGATCGACACGTTTCTTGACCTGATTGAGACCCGCAGTTTTCATCGCACCTCGGAACGGCTGGGGCTGACGCAATCCACCGTCTCTGGCCGGATCGCGGCGCTGGAGGAGGCGGTGGGCGCGCGGCTCTTTGATCGGTCGCGGGCAGGCACGGCGCTGACGATCGAAGGGCGGCGGTTCGAATCCCATGCCCGCAACCTGCGCCATGAATGGCAACTTGCACGGCGGCGCATCCAATTGCCTCTGGCGGGGGCGGAACTTCTGCGCCTTGGCATCCAGAACGACTTGGCCGCCCAGCATATCGGCGACTGGATCGGCGACTTCCGCCGCGCCTTTCCCGAGACGTCGTTCTATATCGAGCCGGATTACTCCAACCAGATGTGTGCCGATCTGCTGACGGGGGTGCAGGATTTTGCGGTGCTCTATGCACCAAAGCCCCACCCCGATCTGCATTTCGAAAGCCTTGGCGATGTTGCCTATGTGATGATCTCCTCCGAAGGGGCGCGGATGGCGGATCAGCGCCGGGATCGGTTCATTTTCGCCCATTTCTCTCCGCTGTTCGAGACGATGCACCGAGAGGCAACCCCCGGCCTTGTCGGCGCGCCGGTATCGGTCGGGCAAAGCGCCACGGTCGCGAGCCTCCTGCTGGCTATGGGCGGGGGAGGCTATGTGCTGGAGAAAACGGCAGATCGGATGGTGGAGACGGATGGTTTTCAAAGGGTGACAGATGCGCCGGTACTGAACCAGCCCGTCTACGGGGCCATGCATCTGCGCCACCGGACCGCGCGCACCCATCGCCAATTGGCCCGGATCGTGGGGGAAAAGCTGTCGCAGCGCGGGTGATTTGCCGAAGGATGAGGACCTGAAAAGAACGGGGAGGGCTGTCTGCCCTCCCCGCACCCCTCCCGAGAGTATTTTCGCCAAGATGAAGGGGACGACCGCGTTATTCCGCCGCCTTCATTACGCTTGGGTTGTTCGGATGGGTCGTCCAGTTGGCATAGGGTTCCACGACGCGGCCTGTGCGTTCATCCATGGCGCCGATGGCGACCTGTTCCATCGTGATGCAGTTGTCCACTGGACATACATTGACGCAAAGGTTGCAGGCCACGCATTCGTCATCCTTAACCGTAAAGGTCCGGTCAGGTGACATGGCGATGGCCTGATGGCTGGTATCCTCACAAGCCGCATAGCAGCGCCCGCATTTGATGCAGGCGTCTTGGTCGATATGCGCCTTGGTCGTGTAGTTCAGGTTCAGATACTGCCAATCCGTCACATTCGGCACGGCCCGGCCCACGAGCTGATCGACCGAAGTGAAGCCCTTTTCATCCATATACTGCGACAGGCCCGAGATCATTTC
>JALOTC010000116.1 GCA_025458085.1 Cypionkella sp.
GCCCAGACATACCAATCGGATTTGTCATTCGTGCGCGACTTGCGGCTTTCGCGGAACCACGGGTGCTGATCAGAGGTATGCGACAGCACGAGGTCGATCATCACCTTGAGCCCAAGCTGATGGGCGCGGGCAATCAGTGCGTCGAAGTCAGCGAGCGTGCCGAACATCGGATCGACGTCGCAATAATCGCTGACGTCATAGCCGAAATCCTTCATCGGGCTGGTGAAGAAGGGGCTGATCCAGATCGCATCCGCGCCGAGACGCGCGATATGGTCCAGCCGTTCGGTGATGCCCGGCAGATCGCCGATCCCGTCGCCGTTAGAATCCTGAAAGCTGCGGGGATAGATCTGATAGATCACCGCGCCGCGCCACCAATCTGCATCGGCGCCCATCACTTTGCGCTCTGCCCGTTCCATCTTGGTCATGTCGTTCCTATTTCACCGAGCCGGCCAGAAGGCCGCGCACGAGGTATTTCTGCATTGCAAAGAAGACGATCAGCGGCACTGCGATCGAGATGAAGGCGGCGGTGGCGAGGATTTCCCAATCCCCCCCGCGCGAGCCCATGAGATTGACCAGATTGCCGGTCAGCACCTGCTGGTCATTGCCGGTGCCAAGGAACACCAGTGCGACCAGAAGGTCATTCCATGTCCAGAGGAACTGGAAGATCGCAAAGCTTGCCAGTGCCGGAAAGCTGAGCGGAAGGATGATGCGGACGAAGATTTCAAAATCTGACGCGCCATCGACCTTGGCGCTTTCGATGATGTCGCGCGGCAGGCCCACCATGTAATTGCGCAAGAGATAGACGGCGAGCGGCAGGCCAAAGCCGGTATGGGCGAGCCAGATGCCGAGATAGCCTTTGCCGATACCGATCCAATTGTGGAATTGCAAAAGCGGGATGAGCGCAAGTTGCAGCGGCACGACGAGGAGGCCCACGACAAAGGCCACCAGAAGCGCGCGGCCCGGAAAATCCATCCATGCGAGCGCATAGGCCGCGAAGGCCGCGACAAGGATGGGGATGATCGTCGCCGGGATCGCCACGGTCAGCGTATTGAGGAAGGCCTGCCCGATGGATTGCCCCGCCAGCGGGCTGAACAGCACGTTGTTATAGTTTTGCAGCGTGAAATCCGGCGGGGTGGAGGCGGTAACGAAAACACGTGGCAGGCGCGCACCCTCTAGGCTCGTCTCAGAGGTGAGTTCGAAAAAGCCATCGGCCTGGACGGTCAGGCTTTGGCCATCCCCCAGATCGGCAGTTTCGCCTGCGGCGAAGGCTTCGGTGTCGCGGGAGTTGATGCCCCAGCGGCTGATCTCTGCCCCGGTATTTTCAAAGAGGTCGCCTGCAATGACGAAGCTGCCATCGCGCTCCACCGCCTCGCCCCGGATGCGGATGGCGGGAAGCTGGCTTTCTTGCGTTTGCACCGACCGCCACCAGCCGGAGCTGGAAATCTGGTCGCCCGTGCGGAAGGAGGAGACGAGCAACCCGAAGGTCGGCACGACCCAGAGGAACACAAGCAGCACGACCGAGAGGTGGACGGCCCAGAGGAGGGCGGGTTTCTTTCCGGCGATATTGTCCATGATCCCTGCCCCTCTCAGCGCATTTCTTTGCGGGCGTTCCACACGTTCCAGACAAGGATCGGGGTCACCAGCGCCATGATGGTCATCGCGGCGGCGGAGCCCATGCCCCAGTCGAGCGCGCGGAACATCTTGTCATACATGTAATTGGCCAGAACCTGCGTTTCCCACTGGCCGTTGGTCATGGCGAGCACGATGTCGAACACCTTGAGCACGGTGATGGTGATCGTGGTCCAAACGACGACGATGGTGCCCATGATCTGCGGCACCTTGATCTTGAAGAAGATCTGGAACGGGTTCGCGCCGTCGATGATGGCGGCTTCGATCGTATCCTCGGGCACGCCGCGCAGCGCGGCCGAGAGGATCACCATGGCAAAGCCGGTCTGAATCCAGATCAGGACCGCCATGAGGAAGAAGCTGTTCCAATAGGGTTTTTGCAGCCAAGTCTGCGGTTGGCCATAGGGCAGGTCGTTGGTCACGACGCCCAGAAGCCAAAGCGCCATTTCATAGACGAGGAAGGCCGCGACCGCCGCGCCGATCACGCGGCCTGCGCGCAGGGTCAGCGGCTCTGCCCGGCCTTGGAGGAGCGGGCGGAGGACAAGCCAGCCCGCATAGGCGAAGGCCGCAAGAAGCGAGGCCACGAACAGGCCCGGCAGCAGGCGGAGCAGGAGGAAAGAGCCGATGCCGCCTTCGAATTGCAGCCAGAGCGCGTTCAGAAGGCCAATCTGGGCGACCGACACATCGCGCACGTCATAGATCAGTTTGAAGATGACGGAAGCGCCGACGAAGGAAATCGCCATCGGCATGAAGATCAGCGACTTCGCGAGATTGCCCCAAGAAATGCGGTCCGTGAGTTGCGCGGCCAGAAGCCCGAAGGCGGTGGAGGCCGCAGGCACCACGATGAGCCAGAGCATGTTGTTGGTGAGCGATTCCGCGAACTTGGGTTCCGCGATCATCCGCGTGTAGTTTTCAAGGCCCACAAAGGCCCCGTCGCGCCCGGTGAAGGAAAGCCAGAGCGTCGCGAACACCGGATAGGCGAGGTAGAGCGTGAGGAGCGCCAACGCGGGGAAGAGGAAAAGCCAAGGCCGGATGGCATTGGCGCGGTTGATATTGCGGCCCGCCATCGCGCCTTTTGCCGGAAAAAGAACCTTATCCAGAAAGAGGTTCGACAGATAAAAATAGCCGACGCAGCCGCCCACGCCGATAATGATGACCACAAGGGCCTGAAAGGCCGGATTCATTGGGTTCCCCTCCCGTTACCTTTTGGCGGGCCTCCCCCCGCGGCCGGTTTGCCCGGTCTTGGAACCGGGCAGCGGAGGGCCGCCCGGTCCGGTCTTTGGGAAGGATTACTGCGGCCAGCTTGCCTGAATGGCGTCGGCCACTTCCTGCGCGGATTTACCGCCCACGAAATCGACCATGCCGGTCCAGAAGCTGCCTGCGCCCACGGCGCCTGGCATCAGGTCAGAGCCATCGAAGCGGAAGGTGGTGGCATTGGCCAGAATCTCGCCCTGCTTGCGCAGCGCGTCAGAGCCGTAGAGGTCGGCGTTCACGCCCTTGAACGGGGTGACGAAGCCGGACTGGGCCATCCACAGCTCATGCGCGATGGGGGTTTGCAGCCATGCAATGAAGGCGGCAGCGGCCGGGTTGTCGGTCATCATGAAGGCGAGCGTGCCCCCGCCGAGGACCGGCGAGCCGAGGTCTTTTTCGGCATAGGCCGGGAAGTAGAAGAAGTCAGCGTCCACGCCCAGTTCCGTGCCTTCTGGGAAGAAGGAGGGGATGAAGGACGCCTGACGGTGCATGTAGCACTGCGGCGGCGAGGCGAAGAGACCCTTGGGGCTGTCACGGAAATCGGTCGCGGCCACAGCGGAAGCGCCGCCTGCCACATGGGCATCGGTCTTGGCGAACCAGCCGAATTCCTCGATCGCGGCGACAATGGCCGGGTCGTTGAAGGCGATTTCATTCGTGGTCCAGCGGTCATAGACATCGGCAGGCTGGGTCCGCAGGAGGAGGTCCTCCACCCAGTCGGTCGCGGGCCAGCCGGTCGCGCCACCCGAGCCCAGACCGATGCACCACGGCGTGCCGCCATCGGCCACGATCTGTTCGGTCAGGGCCTTCAGTTCCTCCATCGTGGTGGGAACCTCATAGCCCGCATCAGCGAAAGTGTCGGGCGAATACCAGACCAGCGATTTCACATCGGCCTTGTAGGGGAAGGCAAAGAGCGCCTCGGTCCCGTCTGCGCCTGCATAGGTGCCAAGCGCCGCCCAGCTTTCGCCAGCGCCATAGTTTTCGGCCAGCCATGCCGCGGTTTCAGCAGGCAGCGGCTTGATGAAGCCCTTGGCCGCCAGATCGGCGATCAGGCCGGGCTGCGGCAGAACCGCGATATCGGGGGGCGAGCCGGCCTCTGCATCGATGACGATCTGCTGTTCATAGCCTTCGGACGAGGAATAGGAGACATCAACGCCAGTTGCGGCTTCGAAATAGGCCAGCATCGACTCGACCAGAACCTGGTCTTCACCGCGCCATGGGCCGAAGATCGTCAGGCTTTGCCCGTCAAGATTATTGGCCTCATCGAAGGCAGTGTAGCTGGCCCAGTTGAAGCCGCCCTCGCCTACGGGGAATTTCAGGTCTTGCGCAAAGGCGCCGCCCGCAACCATCGCCAGTGCCGCAGCACTGACGTAAAATCCAGATTTCATAACATACTCCTCCCGGGTTCCCCCGCCCATCTGACGGGGCGATTTCCATGGACGGAAGGGCACATCAGAATCGCGCCCAAACCGCTTTGGATGCTGCACCATTGCGCAGGATGGGCCGCAAGTCAACCGTTGCTGCCTTTTCAAAGCGCCTTGGACGGGCGTTTTGCTGCAGTTGCAGCCTGTTGATGAAGGGCTGTGGTCGGCGCTTTGGCTTTGACCGAATGGTAAGTTATGGCTAATGTCGGGCCTGTTTGAAATCGGTTTGGACACTTCCGACGATGAATCTGAAGGAGCTCGCCTCAAAACTGGGCCTTTCGCCCACAACGGTCAGCCGTGCGCTGAACGGATATCCCGAGGTGAACGAGGCGACGCGCGAACGGGTGATGGATGCGGCGAAACGGCACAATTACCGCCCGAATGCCCGTGCGATCAGGTTGGCGACAGGGCGGGCGATGGCCGTGGGCCATGTGATCCCGATTGCCACGCGGCATGAGATTGTGAACCCCGTCTTTGCCGATTTCATCGCGGGCGCGGGAGAGACCTATAGCCGGAATGATTATGATATGGTGCTTTCGGTTGTCCCCGACGATCAGGAGGAGGACACCTATCGCAGCCTGAAGTCCAAGGGGAATGTTGACGGGGTCATCGTCCATGCGCCCAAGATGGACGATCCTCGCATTGGCCTTTTGCATGACATTGGCCTGCCGTTCGTGGTGCATGGCCGTGCCACAGGCAGCGCGTTGCCCTATAGTTGGGTCGATGTGAACAACCGCCGCGCCTTTCTGCGGGCGACAGAGTTCCTGCTTGACCTTGGACATCGCCGGATCGGTTTGGTCAATGGCTTGGAATTCATGGATTTCGCCATCCGCCGCCGCGCAGGCTTTGTCGATGCCCATGCCGCGCGGGGGCTGGTGCCCGACCCCGAGATCATGGTGTCGGACGAAATGACAGAGGTCGCGGGCTACCGCGCCGCGCGGCGCATGCTGGTGTTGCCAAATCCTCCGACGGCCTTTCTTGTCGCCTCCATGATTTCGGGCATGGGGGTGCGCCGCGCGATTGACGAACGCGGCCTGCGGATGGGCCGCGATATCAGCGTGATCATCCATGACGATGATCTGAGCTATATGAAGAACGGCGAGGATGTGCCGATCTTCACGGCCACCCGGTCCTCGGTCCGCGAGGCTGGACGGCAAGCCGCAGAGATGCTTTTGGATCTGATCGCCCATCCCGGCAGCCCGCCGCAGCAGCGCCTGCTGGAGGCGGAACTTATTATCGGCCAGTCGACTGGCCCTGCCCCGCAGACCTCGCTCTCGCAGCCCTTGCCTGCTCAGCCCTTGCCTGCTCAGCCCTTGCCCCACAGTCCCTGAAAGTACGACCTCATGACCCTTTCGCGTTTTGATTTTCCCGAAGGCTTCCTCTTCGGTGCGGCCACGGCGGCCTATCAGATTGAAGGTTCCTCTTTCGGCGGCTGTGGTCCGAGCCATTGGGATACATTCAGCGCGACACCGGGCAATGTGAAGCGCGGTCTTGGCGGCGGTGTCGCCTGCGACCATTTCCATCGGTGGGAGGCGGATCTGGATCTGCTGAAAGCGGCAAATCTTGATGCCTATCGCTTTTCCACAAGCTGGGCGCGGGTCATGCCCGATGGGGTGCATGTGAACCCGGCGGGGTTGGATTTCTATGACCGTCTGGTGGATGGGATGCTGGCGCGGGGGCTGAAGCCGTTTCAGACGCTTTACCACTGGGAACTCCCCTCTGCCCTTGCCGATCAGGGCGGATGGACCAACCGAGAGACCTGTGCGCGTTTTGCCGATTTCGCGCAGGCCGTGACGCATCGCTTGGGCGACCGGGTGGCGAGCATCGCCACGGTCAACGAGCCGTGGTGCGTGGCGTGGCTGTCGCATTTCATCGGGGCCCATGCGCCGGGCCTGCGCGACATTCGCGCGGCGGCGCGGGCGATGCACCATATTCTTCTGGCGCATGGCTTGGCGGTGGAACGGCTCCGCGCGATGGGTCAACCGAACCTGGGGATCGTGCTGAACTTCGATCATGCCCAAGCCTATAGCGAAAGCGCGCAAGACCGGCTTGCCGCCGCAACCTGGGATGGGATCATCAACCGCTGGTTCATCGAGGCGATCACGGCCCAGACCTATCCCGCCGTTGTGATGGAGGGTCTGGCCCCGCATATGCCGCGCCATTGGGAGCGGGATATGGAGATCATCGGCCAAAAGCTCGACTGGCTGGGGGTGAATTACTACACGCGCCACATCCTTGACCATGATGGCACGGCGCTTTGGCCGCATCTGCGCGAAGTGCCGGGGCCGCTGCCCAAGACGCAGATGGGATGGGAGATTTATCCCGAAGGTCTGCGCAATTTCCTTGTGCGGATGGCGCGCGACCATGTGGGCGACATGCCGATTTACGTGACCGAAAACGGCATGGCCTTGGCCGATGATGGCGCGGGCGGGGTTACGGATGATCCGGCGCGCACAGCCTTTTTGTTCGACCATCTGGCCGCTGTCCGGCAGGCGATGGCCGAAGGGGCCAATGTGAAGGGATATTTCTATTGGTCGCTTCTGGACAATTTTGAATGGGCCGAGGGCTATGAAAAACGCTTTGGCCTTGTGCATGTCGATTACGAGACCTTGGCAAGGACCCCGAAATCCTCCTATCACGCGCTCGCACGGGCACTGGCCCGGAACGACTGAGGCAGATATGACCCTTGCGATTCTGGCCGATATCGGCGGCACCAATACCCGCGTGGCCTTGGCCGAAGGCGGCCATGTCCGGGCGGAAACGATCCGCCGCTTTCCCAATGCCGAATACAAGGCGCGCGGGCAGGATATCGGGCAAATTCTGTGTTGCGGCGGCGGGCCCGGTGCAGGATGGCGTGGCCACGATGACCAATCTGGACTGGCGCATGGATGCGGCCAGTCTGACGGCGGCCACCGGGGCCACGGCCTGCGCTCTCCTCAATGATCTTCAGGCGCAAGGTCATGCACTTGGCCATGTGGCGGTGGAAAACCTGAACCGGATCGTGGCGGGGCCAGAGGTCGCGGGGCCGATGCTCGTGGTGGGCCTTGGCACCGGCGTCAATGCCGCCCCCGTGCATGGCAGCGGATCGGGGCGGATCGTGGCGCCTTCGGAATGTGGGCATGTGAATATGCCCGTCCGGTCGGAGGAGGACATGCGCCTGATGCGCTTTGTCGAGGCGCTGCTCTCCTCGCGCGGGGACATCGCCCATTGCGGGGTGGAGGAGGTGCTGTCAGGGCGCGGCCTTGCCAATCTGCACAGCTTCGCGGCAAGCGAGGCGGGTGGGGCGAGCACCGCGCTGTCCGCCGAGGTTCTGGCCATGCTGGATCGGGGCGAGGCAACGGCCACCCATGCGGCACGGCTTTATACCCGAATCCTCGCGCAGACCTTGGCCGATCTTGCGCTGATCCATCTGCCCTATGGCGGGATTTTCCTGATCGGCGGCATGGCCCGCGCCATGACCCCGCATTTCGCGCGCTTTGGCCTTGGCGAAACCTTCCGCGAGGCGCGGCGGGTGGACCTGCTTCAGCACGCCTTTTCGATCACCGTGGTTGAGGATGATTACGCCGCGCTCACCGGTTGCGCGGCCTTCCTTCAGGCGCAGACCGCCTGATCCCCTTCATCTGTTTTCAAATATCCTCGGGGGGTGAGCCCCGCAGGGGCGAGGGGGGCAGACAGCCCCCCTTCTTCTTTTGTGGCCTCACGCCGGCAGTCGTTCGCGCAAGAATTGCAGTGCCACGCCCAGCCCATCAGGCGCGATGCCGTGGCCCGTGCCTTGCATCACATGGCCATAGGTATCAAACCCCGCGGCCACCAAGGCGTTGCCCGCGCGGGACATATCCTCAAAGGGCACAACCGGGTCCTGATCGCCGTGAATGAGCAGAACCGGCGGGCGCACCACGGCCTCTGCTGCAAGCGCTTCGGGCTGCAACAGGCGGCCAGAGATCGCGACGATGCCCGCGATGGCCTGCGCGCGGCGGGGGGCGACATGCAGGCTCATCATCGCGCCTTGGGAAAAGCCCACGAGCGCGAGTGCCTCTGGCCCTAGCCCTTCCGCAGCCAACAACGCATCGAGATAGCCGTTCAGGTCTGTAGCTGCCGCCATCAGCCCTTGGCGCGCGGCTTCTTCGCTTGACCCATCCAGCCACGGGATCGGGAACCATTGCCGCCCGAAAGGATTGCCCGTGCAAGGCTCTGGCGCATTGGGGGCGAAAAAGGCGGTATCTGGCAGATGGGGGGCCAGCGGGTCGGCCAGACCCAGAAGGTCGGCCCCATCCGCGCCATAGCCATGCAGGAACACGACGAGCGAGCGCGCCGCCCCCTGCCCTGCCCCGCGCCGTTCCGATGTCAATGCCCGCATCATCTGATCCCTTCGCGTTCCTTTGCCACACGGTAGTAGGCCCAGAGCGCGACCGCCGCAACCGACCGCCACGGCCGCCACTCCTCTGCCATGCGGCGCAGGGGGGCTTCGCGCGGGCGATCGGGCAGATCAAAGAGCATTCGCGCGGCTTCTTGCAGGGCGAGGTCGGCGGGCGCGAATACATCGGCGCGGCCAAGGGCGAACATCAGATAAATCTCGGCCGTCCAGCGCCCGATGCCGGGCACTTCGGTCAGATGGGCCACGGCCTGATCTTCGGGCATGGCACGCAGCGCCGCGAAATCGACGGGCGATTGCGCCAAGGCCACGGCATAGCGCACCTTTTGCCGCGAGAGGCCCGCGGCGCGCAGCGCCTCCTCCTCTGCCGTGGCCACGGCGGCGCGGGTGGTCAGACCCGCGCCTTCGAGCCGCGCCCAGATGGCATTGGCGGCGGCAACGGAGACTTGTTGGCTGACGATGGCGGAAAGCAATGTTTCAAACCCATCCGGCTTGCGGCGCAGCGGCAGCGGGCCGGTCTGTTCAAGCGCATGGGCAAAGCGGGGGTGATGGGCGGCAAGCCATGCCGCGCCTTCGGCCACATCTGCCTCGGACTCCAGAATGCGCCCGACCATATTCTGCCCCCAGTCCCGGATGCACCGGACATATTCCAGACTGTGCCGATATGCACCTTGCGCGAGGTGCGCGATGCGCCTACCGCTTGGCACATGACCAGAGATAGCGATACCACCGCCCGCCGCAATGTTCTTGTGCTTGTTGCCGCCCAGGCGATCTTGGGCGCGCAGATGCCGATGATCTTTACCATCGCGGGCCTTGCCGGGCAGTCGCTGGCCCCCAATGCCTGTTGGGCGACCCTGCCCATCAGTTTTACCGTGATCGGTTTATGCAGAAATATGGGCGGCGGGCTGGATTTGTGGCGGGGGCCTTGGGCGGCGCGCTTGGGGCGGCGATTGGGGCTTATGGGCTTTACACCCAAAGCTTTGCGCTGTTCTGCCTTGGGGCGCTGTTGACGGGTATCTATATGAGCGCGCAGGGCTTTTACCGTTTTGCCGCAGCGGATACCGCATCCGAGGCATTCCGGCCCAAGGCGATTTCCTGGGTCATGGCGGGGGGGCTTTTATCCGCCGTAGTGGGGCCGCAACTGGTGAAGGCGACGGCGGATGCTTGGGTCGTGCCCTTCATGGGGACCTATATCGCTGTGATCCTCTTGAACCTTGTGGGGATGTTCCTGTTCGCAGGCTTGGATATCCCGAAGCCCAAGCCCCCTGCGGCCGGGGCCTCGGTGGGCCGGAGCCGGGGGGAATTGATCCGAACCCCGGTGATTGCAGTGGCGATGATCTGCGCGACGGTTTCCTATGCGCTGATGAACCTTGTGATGACCTCTTCCCCTCTTGCCGTGGTGGGGTGTGGGTTCGAGACGGGCGATGCCGCCGATGTGGTGACCGCCCATGTGCTGGCCATGTATGCGCCAAGTTTCTTTACCGGCCATATCATCGCGCGCTTTGGGGTGGAGCGGGTGATTGCCCTTGGCCTTGTGATCCTTGCCGGGGCGGGGGCGGTGGCGATGATGGGGGTGGCGCTGGAGAATTTCTTCATCGCGCTGATCCTCTTGGGGATCGGCTGGAACTTTGGCTTCATCGGGGCCACGACGATGTTGACCAGCGCGCAACGGCCAGAGGAGCGCGGACGGCTGCAAGGTTTGAATGACCTGATCGTCTTTGGCGGCGTGACGATGGCGAGTTTCTCCTCCGGCGGGCTGATGAATTGCTCCGGCGGGTCGGTGGAGGCGGGCTGGCAATTGGTGAACATGGCCATGCTGCCCTTCCTCGTGTTGGCGGGGGGGGCGCTGATCTGGCTCTGGCTGCGCCCAAAGGAGACGCGGGCCTGACCGGCTTGTCCGTCGGTCGCTGCGTATTGACAGGTGCCGGGGAGGGCTGTCTGCCCTCCCCGGACCCCTCCCGAGAGTATTTTTGCCAAGATGAAGGAACGGGTTGAAGCTGCTTACGCTTTCCCTGTCGCCTTCCGTCAGAAGCGGCCGGTCAGGGCCTGCCAGAGCAGCCCGCCGCGCCGCGCAGCCTCGGACAGGAAAAGGCGTCCTTCTGCGACGGATGCAGGATCGCGGGCGGCGAGCGTCAGCAGGGCGCCTGTCTGCCAGCCGGGCAGCAGCGCAGGACGGATGGCAGCGGGGATTGTGACGCGCGCGGCCCGTGCCTCAGAGAGCCGGGCAAGGCCCCTGCGGGCCAGTGCCGCAACCGCCTCTGGCCTGCCATCGACAAGGGGGATGCGGCCCCGCGCCGCGAGTTCCGGCACGGCGCGGAAGTAGGCGGCGAGGGCTGCGGCCCAACCATAGACGCGGACCGCCGCCTCCGCCTCGGGCCGCGCGCCAAGGGCAAGGGCGGAGGCCCACATAAGCCCTGCCCCGGTATCGTCGAGATAGGCCGCAAAGGCCGCCTCATCGGCAAAGGGGTCGCGGTAGATATCCCAGCGCCGCGCCTCGGCCATGCGGTCGAGGAGCGGGATGGGCAGGCCCGTCTCTTGGATCAGTGCGTGAAGGGGGGCCGCGACCTCATGCGCGCGGGGGGTGCGCTCGGCGATGATGTCGCGCCACCATTGCAGGCGCATTTCCGAAATCATCGGCTCGCCGCTGACCCATGGCGCGCGGGCGAGTTCGAGGTTGAAGGCGTAGAGCGGCAAAAGCCGGGCGCGGGCCGCGACGGGGGCGGCCATCAGGGCAGTGAAGCGGTCAGGATCGCCGCGTTGCACAAGTGCCGCGCAGGCATCAAGGCTCATGCTGGCACCGCCACGGTCAGGTAATAGCCATAGTCCGCGCCGTGGCTGCGCCACAGGTCGATCTCGGCCTGATTGTCGTCCAGCACAGCGATCATCTCGGCATCGCCTTCAGCCTCGGCCTTGGGGCGAAGGGTGGCGATGCGCGCCTCCAGCGGGTCATAATAGGCCTGCCACGCCGCATCGCCCAGCCAGCGCGCGCCGATCACGCGGAACCCTGTGGCCTCGACCTTGGCGAGATGGCCGGGCAGGTCGCACATGCCGGGGTATTCGCGCGCCCAGAAGGCCTGAGCGGTGGTGGAGGGCCGCGCGCTGCGCCACAGGCAATCGGAAAAGGCCACGGCTCCTTGGGGCTTTAGCGCCGCGCGCCATGCGGCAAGCGCGACCTCCACCCCCACGGAATAGGCGGCACCTGCCGACCAGATCAGGTCAAACTGGCCATCGGGCACAAGCATATCGGCGGCCAGGGCCGTGACATGAGGCTGTTCGGCGCGGATGCGGTCGATGAAGGGGGCGTGCAGGTCCATGCCCACGAGGTCCGCGCCGGGGCGGAGGTCGGAGAGAAGCGCAAGATCCGCCCCCGGCCCGCAGCCTGCATCCAATATCCGCGCGCGGGCGGGTGTGCGGGCAAGGTCCAGCGCCCAGCCAAGGCTTTCGGCATCGCCCGGCGCTTCGCGCTTTAGCCCGCTGTGGAGGATGAAGAAAGAGGCAGGCAGGTCCATCAGGCTGCGCCCCCGGCGGTGATGGGCTGGCCCACATCGCGGATCAGCTTCCACTGGATCGCATCCAGAAGGGCTTCGAAACTTGCATCCACAAGGTTCGCGCTGACCCCCACGGTGGACCAACGGCGCCCCTCGCGGTCCTCGCTGTCGATGATGACGCGGGTCACGGCCTCTGTCCCGCCTTGGGTGATGCGGACCTTGAAATCCACCAGTTTCATCGCGTCGATCACCGCCTGATAGGGGCCAAGGTCTTTGGCCAGCGCCTTGGAAAGCGCATTGACGGGGCCACGGTCGGTGCCGCTTTCATCCATCGACTCGCTCACCGATAGCATCTTGCGGTCACCGATTTTGACGACGACCACCGCCTCGGACAGGCTGACCATGCGGTCATATTTGTTTTTGCGCCGTTCGACCGTGACGCGGTAGCGTTTCACCTCGAAGAACGTGGGGTTCAGGCCGAGTTCCCGGCGGGCGAGGAGTTCAAAGCTCGCCTGCGCGCCATCATAGGCATAGCCCTGATCTTCGCGGCTTTTGATCTCGTCCAGAATGGTGGACAGGCGCGGGTCTTTCGGGTCCACCTCTATTCCTGCGGCGGCAAGGCGGGCGCGCAGGTTCGACAGGCCCGCTTGGTTCGACATGGGGATCAGCCGTTCGTTGCCGACAAGGGCGGGGTCGATATGTTCGTATGTGGTGGGGTCCTTCAGGATCGCACTGGCGTGAAGCCCCGCCTTATGGGCAAAGGCAGAGGCGCCGACATAGGCCGCGCTGCGCAGGGGCACGCGGTTGAGGATATCATCCAGCATCCGGCTGGTCTTGAGCAGGCCCCGCAGCATCCGGCTGGTCTTGAGCAGGCCCCGCAGGGCATCGCGCGTCACGCCGGTTTCAAACCGGCTGGCATAGGGGTCTTTGAGCAGAAGCGTGGGGATCAGCGTGGTGAGGTTGGCATTCCCGCAGCGTTCGCCAAGGCCATTCAGTGTGCCCTGAATCTGGCGCGCGCCTGCATCCACGGCGGCGAGCGAACAGGCCACCGCATTGCCGGTATCATCATGGCAATGGATGCCAAGGCGGTCGCCGGGGATGCCTGCGGCGATCACCTCGGCGGTGATGCGCCCCACTTCGGCGGGTAGCGTGCCGCCGTTGGTA
>JALOTC010000008.1 GCA_025458085.1 Cypionkella sp.
CGCAAGGGTACAGGCCGTGCCGGGCAGAACCTGCACTGCCGCGCCTTGGGCGGCAAGAGCGCGGGCATAAAGGCGCGACAGCTTTTCCGCGCCGATCAGGGCGACGGGCTGGCCGAGCCAATAGGGCCGCGCCCCGGCAAGCTCCATCCCGATCAACAGCCCCGACAGGCGCGCACGCGCCGCAGCCGCCGGAAGGCCGGCGATAAGCCCTTCGGCACGTAGGGCGAAGAGCCACGCGCCAAGACGTTCCGGGCGGGAAAGGGCATCGGACACGGCTTGGTCAAAGGCATCTTCCTGCCAACCGCTTTCCTGCAACCCATGGCGCAGAACGGATTGCTCCGACAACAGCGCGAACATCTCGCCGGTCATGAAGGTCTGGAAACTGACCACCTCGCCTGCGCTGACATGCGCCCATTTCGTATGGGTGCCGGGCAGGCAGAGCACGCCATCAAAGGCAGGCGTCAAAGCCAAGGCCCCGGCGATCTGCGTCTCCTCCCCCCGCATCACATCGGCGGGGCGGGTCTGTTTCAGCCCAGGTGCGATCCGCACCCGAAGGCGGCGGTCCAGCGTCGGCACATGGATCAGCGCGGTCGGATCCAGCGGCGTACAGGGAACCGCGCGATAGGGCGCCTCGTGCCAGCCCTGACGGCTGCCAACCATACCGCAGGCAACCACCTGCATCGGGCCATCGCCCAGCCAAGGCCCGATCAACCGCAAGAGGGCGGCTTCAAAATCAGCACGCGCAAGACGGCCCATGCCGTCATCGCTCGTGGCCTCGGCAAGGATCTGGTCGCGCCCCATCGCCCAAGCCCGCAGGTTGGACGTGCCCCAATCCACGGCGATCCATTCTGGTTGGATGGCAGTCACAGCCGTTCTCCTTCGACGACCCACATGGTGGCGGGCCAAGCCACGGGCAGCAACAGCCCCTGCCCCATCAGCGTCCGCCCCGTCAAGACGAGGGACCCATGCTTGAGCGCATTCGGCCCACGCGATTGGGGGGGGCTATCTTCGGAGTTGTGCAGGAAAACCCGATAGCGCGCCGCCGGGTCAAGCCCCGACAGGCGCAGGGGCCGGGGCAGGATTTGTGCGCTTGTGGCGGCCTGTCCGGCAAAGACAACAAAGCGCTCGCCATCAGCAGCGACCTGCATCTCTGCCATGATGGCCGGATCGGGCGAAGGCAGTCGGTGGATCGTGCCCGCCATCATCCAGTCCCTATTCGCCTTCCACCATCCGGTTACGCTTGCCAAGGTGGCGGCCTCTTCGCGCGTCAATTCGCGCAGGTCCATCTCGAACCCCATGTGGCGCTGCGCGGCCACCCACCAGCGCATCGTTCGAGTCAGACAACCAGACCCGATGGGTGCGCGCAAGGATGCCCGGATCGATCCGCCCGCCGCCCGAGGCACAGCTTTCAATCTCTACCCCCGGATGGGCGGCGCGCAACCTGTCGAACAGCTCCCACGCGCCGCGGGTCTGGGCGGCATCCACCACCGGCAAGAGGCGATTGTGATCCCATTTTATGTAATCAATCGGGTATTCCCGCAGGATCGCGTCCACGGCGGCGAAGAGGTAATCCCGCACTTCGGGCAGCGCCATGTTCAGGACGAGTTGGTGCCGCCCGGTCACCTGATCCGCAGGCCCAAGAACCCAATCGGTATGGGCACGGTACAGGTCGCTGTCTGGGTTCACCATCTCTGGCTCGAACCAGAGGCCAAAGGTCATGCCGAGTTTGTGGATATGGGCGATCAAGGGATGCAGGCCGTCGGGCCATTTGCGGCGGTCCACCACCCAATCCCCCAAGGAGGATCGGTCATTGTCGCGCCGACCAAACCAGCCATCATCCAGCACAAAGCGTTCAGCACCAAGTGCAGCCGCGCGATCAGCTATGGCAGTCAGATCGGCGAGTTTGTGGTCGAAATAGATCGCTTCCCAACAGTTGTAATGCACGGGACGCGAACGAGCCTTGTCGGGCCATTGCACCACCCGATCACGGATATCCCGTTGAAAGGTGGCGGCAATTCCATTGAGGCCAGCGGTCGAGAAGGCCACGATCAGTTCTGCACTTTCAAAGGTGGTGCCGGGCTGCACCTCGGCCCCCAAGGCTGCGCCGAATTGGATCTGACGCCGTCCATCGGGCATCTCTTCGGCCACCATCCGATGCCCACCAGACCACGCATAGGCCAAGCCCCAGACCGCACCGGAGGTGTCCGTGGTACCCGCATCGGGGAATAGGGCATAGGGCGGATGTTCTTGGCCAGATCGGCCTGTCCGCGCCTCGCGCAGGCGGATGCCTTGGGCCCATGGCAGGCGGTTCAGTTGGAACTCACCAATCCAGCGGCCCGAGACATCGATGACCTCTTGCCCATAGGCCGGGGCAGGGAGAACAGGCGCGGCGAGCCATTGGGCGCGCACCGGGCGATCCGCCGCGAGGCGCGTTTGCAGGGTCATAACCCCGGTGGCTTGGGCGCGGATCACATGGGTCAGGCGCAGGCCGGGGGCAGTGCTATGCAGTGTCAGGCTGACCGATGTCTCTTCGGCTCCGGCGAAGGTGAAAGCAGGCGACAGCGACGTTCCATCGGCTTCGGTCAGCATCAGCCCCGGTTGGCCGTGAAAGGCGCGGGCGGGTTCGGGGCAGAGCGAGAGAGGTGGCAGCTGATCGAGCATCCCGCCGGTCAGGTCTTGGCGGAGACTGGCCGCAAGCTGGGCCAGATCTTCACCCGCAGGCAGGGGCGCACCCCACCAGATCACTTCCGGGATGCCCCCCGTGCTGCACAGCGCCAAGGTCTGCGCGTCTGTGTCCACGCGCCAAAGCTTCATTTCACCGCACCCAAGGTGAGGCCGGCGATGAAATGCCGTTGCATCAAGAAGAACATCAGAACGGGCGGCAATGCGGCAAGGATCGATCCGGCAGAAACCAGATGCCATTGCGCGATCCATTGGCCGTTCAGCGAGGAGAGCCCGGCCGTGATCGGCTGGCTATCGACCCCTTGGGTCAGCACTGTGGCCCAAAAAAAATCGTTCCAGATGAAGGTAAAAACCAGAACGCTGAGCGCCGCGATGGCGGGACGCATCAGCGGCAGAACGATGAACCAGAAGATCCGCCATTCGGCCACGCCTTCGACCCGCGCTGCTTCGATCAATTCATAGGGCAGGGCCTTGATGAAGTTGCGCATGAAGAGTGTACAGAACCCGGTCTGAAAGGCGATGTGGAACAGCGCCAGCCCATACCAAGTGTCATACATGCCCAGTTGCAGCGTCATATCGCGCACCGGGACCATCAGGATCTGGAAGGGCACGAAATTGCCCGCCACAAACATGAAGAAAACAAGAATATTCGCCCGGAACCCGTAGACCGCCAGCGCAAAGCCGGTCATCAGCGACAGACTGACCGCCCCGATCACTGTGGGCACGGTGACCCAGAGCGAATTCATCATGTATTTGGCCATGGGCGTCTGGGTGAAGATATAGACGTAATTCTCCCATGCGATGCCGGAGGGCATGCCGAAATAGTTGCCTTGGGCAAGGTCGGCGGCGGGGCGCAGCGAAGTCAGCGCCACGCCAAGCAAAGGGAAAAGCCAGATGACCAGCGCGACAGGCAGGGCGATGGTATAAAGCCAGCGTGCGGCGGGGCCAGATTGCTGAATGGGGCGGGGGAACATGGGGGCTTTCCTTAACGCTCGGTCTCGTCGCGCCACATCTTCCAGATGAAGCCCGAGATGAAGATCATCATGATGGCAAAAAGCACCACGGCGATGGCCGCGCCGTACCCCATACGGAAACCGAATTCGCCAAGCGCCATTTCGAACATGTAATAGGACAGCACACGGGACGACCCGAAAGGCCCGCCCGATGTCATGATCGACACAAGGTCAAAGCTGCGCAGCGCACCGATGACCGTGACGATCACAGCGATGAAGGTGGCGGGGCGAAGTTGCGGCAGCACCACATACCACAACATCTTCCAGCCCTTGGCCCCATCCAGCCGCGCCGCCTCGATCTGGTCGGGGGCCACGTTGTTCAGTCCGGTCAGGTAGAGTATCATCACATAGGCGATCTGTGGCCAAAGACCGGCGATGATGATGCCATAGGTGACAAGATCAGGGTCTGCCAAAATCGCTGTACCATCGCCCGTGATCCATTCGGTCAGCAGGTAGAACAGGCCGAAATTCGGGGCATAGAACCATGCAAACATCAGGCCCACGACGACTTGGCTGATGACAAAGGGAAAAAAGAACAAGGATTTGTACAGCCGGATGCCCGTGACTGTCTGATTGAGGAAAATCGCGATGAACAGGCCGATCGGCAGGGCCAGCATGTACAGAACCAGCCATTTCACATTGTTCCATAGGCTGATCTCGAAGGCGGGGTCGGTCATCAGTTCGGCGTAATTGGCGACGCCGACAAAGGTGCCGGTGAATTCACCGTTCTGGTTATACAGCCCGTTCCAGTCATAGAAGGACAACGTGATGCTTTGAACAATCGGCCAGAGCACATAGACCGTGAACATGAAGAGCCCGGGCGCAAGGAAAAGCCACGGCGCGATCTTGCGCTGGCTCCAGCGCGCTGCTGCGCCTGTCTGGGTTGCTTGTGCCATGTCTCCCCCCTCACGGCCCGATACGAATTGGAAGGGGCGCCCCCAAGAACAGGGGCGCCCTCCTTGATCGATTACTGCGGATAGAGGCGCAGACGGGTCTGTTCCAACCGTGCGAGGATCGCCTCAAGCTGTTCGGGCTGAACGAGGAACTGCTGGAAGCCTTCCATCCCGGCCTTGGCATATTCCGCATCTGCGTCACGATCCCAGAACTGAGCGATCCCGCCAGTGGCCGTCGACAGCGCCTCGAACCCCGCCGTCAGGAACGGATCGGCCGCATCGACGCTGGCGTTTTTGTTGGTGGGCAGCTGACCCACCGCCGCGTTCCACTTGGTCTGCGCCTCGGCAGAAGCCATGAAGGCGAGGAACTTCTTCGCATCTTCGGGGTTCTGCGCGCCGCTGGTCAGGTGGATTGTGTCGGTCGGGGCTTCTTCGGCCCGTGCGAGGCCCGGGGTGATTTCGGGAAATACCATGAAGCCTAGGTTGTCATTCGTCATCCCGCCCTCTTTGAAGACGCCGACAGCGAAGTTACCCATGACATAGTTGGCGGCTTTGCCCTGTACGAAGAGCGCGGCCGCATCCTGCCAGTCGATCGCGGCGTGGTTATCCGTGACGAAGGGCTGAAGCCGGCCGAATTGTTCGAACACCGCGCGGGCTTCGGGCGAGGTCCAGCTGATCTTGCCAGCGGCCAGATCGCTGTGGAACTGATAGCCATTGGTGCGCAGCGAGATGTAGTCGAAAATCCCGGCAACCGGCCAAAGCGCGCTGGAGCCTGTCGTCACACAGTCGATGTTGGCGGCGGCGAATTTTTCGCAATTGGCAAGGAATTGTTCCCAAGTCACGCCTTCGGGACCCGGAACCTCTACGCCTGCGGCGGCATAGGCATCGCGGTTGAAGTAGATGCCCCACTGATAATAGGTATAGGGGATCGCATATTGCTTGCCGTCAATGGTGGAGGACGGCACGGAGGACGCCAGCGACTCCATCAGCCCGTTCTCCGCCCAGACATCAGAGATATCGGCAAAGAGGCCTGCCTCGACAAAGGGGCGCATGCGGTTGGCGGCATACCAGTTCGCCAGATCGGGCGGGTTCGCGGTCAGGAAGTTGCGGATCGCGTTCTTATACCCTTCGTGGTCGAAGTTGGTCAGTTGAACATCAATCTCAGGGTTCGCAGCCTCGAAATCCGCGATCAATGCCTCGGCAGCGGCAAGCGGGATCGGATCGTAGTCTGCGTTCCAGGTGACCACGCGCTTATCTTGGGCGACAGCAGCGGTGGACAGCAAAAGCGCCGCTGTCAGGGCCAACACGCCCTTTGCGGAATGGACCATGGTTTCCTCCCTTTTGGTTCCATTATGTGAAACTTAGTCTTGAATATTGAAAACTATGTCGGTTATCAGTTAGTCTGTCAACAGGGAGCTGAAAGGAGGGGTCGGATGGGCGCGGAAAGCCATGCCGACGGAACGGTGGGGAAGGCGCTGGATGTGCTGGACATGGTGGCAAGCCATGGCCGGCCTGTGCGCTTTTCCGACCTGTTGGAAAAATCCCCCTATCCCAAGGCCACGCTTTACAGATTCCTGCAAACACTGACCCATCAGGGGATGCTGACGCATGACCCGGAGACGGGCAGCTATGCGCTTGGTGTGCGGCTCGTTCGGCTGGCCCATGCAGCTTGGGCGCAGTCGTCCCTTGCGCCCATCGCGCGGCCCCATGTTGATTCGCTGGCCGCCGAGACGGGAGAGACGATCCACCTTGCGCAGCTTGATAACGGGCAAGTGCTGTATGTGGACAAGCGCAATGCCCGCCAGCCGGTCGAGATGTTCGCGCAAGCCGGAAAGGTTGGACCGGCCTATTGCACGGGGGTGGGAAAGGCGATGCTGGCCTTTTTGCCGCCGGATCAGTTGCAATCGGCCATCGCGCGGCAAAGCTTTCATCGCCACACCCAACATACGCTGGCCTCGCCCGAAGCATTGCTTGCGGAACTGGCCGCCATTCGCACACGGGGTTTTGCCTATGACCGCGAAGAGCATGAGCCGGGCATCATCTGCTGCGCGGCGCCGATCCTGTCGCGTGGCGGGCGGGTGCTGGGGGCGATTTCGGTGACCTCGACCACGGCACGCACCTCGTTGGCGGCGATCGAGGCGGGGATAGAACGGATCAAGACCTGCGCGGCGCAGATCGCCGCCGAAGCGGAAAGCTGGCGCTTTCCCGAACAGAATTGAAACCCTGAGGGAGGGGACATGACAGGCGTTACGCTGAACCGGGTCGTCAAGCGCTATGGCGATGTGCAGGTGATCCATGGGGTCGATCTTGAAATCAAGGACGGGGAATTCTGCGTCTTTGTTGGTCCTTCGGGCTGCGGGAAATCCACGCTGTTGCGGATGGTCGCGGGGTTGGAGGAAACATCGGGCGGTGCGATCCGCATTGGCAGCCGCGATGTCACCCATGCTGACCCTGCCGAACGCGGGGTGGCAATGGTGTTTCAGACCTATGCGCTTTACCCGCATATGACGGTAGCCGAAAACATGGGCTTCGGGCTGAAGATGACGGGCCATCCCAAGGCGGACATCGCGAAGAAGGTGGCAGAGGCCGCACGCATCCTGAAGCTGGAACCTTATCTGGAGCGCAAGCCGAAGGCGCTTTCGGGCGGGCAGCGGCAGCGCGTCGCCATCGGGCGGGCGATCGTGCGGGGGCCGGAGGTCTTTCTTTTCGACGAGCCGCTGTCAAACCTTGATGCGGAATTGCGGGTCGAGATGCGGGTGGAAATCGCCCGCCTTCACCGCGAGATTGGCGCAACCATGATTTATGTGACCCATGATCAGGTGGAGGCTATGACCTTGGCCGACAAAATCGTGGTCCTCCGCGCGGGCCGTGTGGAGCAGGTCGGCGCGCCGTTGGAGCTTTACCACGATCCTGACAACCGGTTTGTCGCGGGCTTTATCGGCAGCCCGTCTATGAATTTCCTTTCTGCCACGGTTACGGCTTCAGGCGCGCTGTCTTGCCCCGGTCTCGGCCAAGAACTGCGCGTAGCCGCGCGCCTGCCCGAGGAGGGAAAAGAGGTCGCGCTGGGTATCCGGCCGCAACACCTGACCCTGAACGACGGCAATAGCCATGTGGTCGAGGTGACCGAGGCGCTTGGCGGGGTCAGCTACATCCACGTCACTGGCCCGTCGGGCGAAAAGTTGATCGTCGAGGCGCGCGAGGACCCGAAGGTCCGGATCGGGGATCGGGTCGGGCTTGGCCTTGATGCGGCGCAGGCAATGGTCTTTGACGCAGGCGACGGGCGCAGGCTGCGCTGAACCCAGTTGAAGCGGGACGGACACCGCGAGAGGAAGGGGCGCTGCCCCTCGCCCCGTCGGGGCTCACCCCGGAGTATTTCGGCCAAGATGAAGTTGGAAAACCGCGCGGAATCAGAACTGGTCCAGAAGGCGGCGGAGATAGTCGAGTTCCACATCGGGTCGCGCCTGCTCGCCCGACCGGCGGCGAATCTCGTCCAGCAGATCCTGCGCGCGACGATAGACATCTTCGCCTTGCAGCATGTTCTGGTCAGAGCCGATGCGCGCGCTATCGCCCGGTTCGCGGCCAAGCGGGTCGCGCTGACCATTAGGATCGGCTTGCCCGAATTCCTGACCGGGCTGGCCATTCCCCTGCTGCTGGCGCTGTTCTTCGGCCATGGCTTCGCCCATGTTGCGCATGCCTTCGCGCATCGCCTCCATCGCCTCTGCCTGACGATCAAGCGCCTGCGGCAGGTCGCCATCGCGCAGCGCCTCTTCCGCTTCGCGCATGGCGCGGCCAGCACGGTCCAACTCGCGCCGGGTCGCCTCGCCCCTCTCTGATCCGTCGCCGGGGAGGCGACCGCTGCCAAGCCCATCAAGCCTGTCGCGCAAGTCCTGCTGTCTTTGCGCAAGACCGTTTTGTCCCTGCTGACCTTGGCCCTGCGGGTTATCCTCTTGCTGGCCCTGCCCGCCCTGACCTTCGCCCTGCTGTTGGCCAGGATTCTGGCCCTGTTGGCCTTGCCGGCCCTCCTGCATGTCACGGAAAGCATCGTCGGACAGGTCTTGCTGGTCGCGCAGCGTTTCGGACAGGTCGCGCATGGCCTGATTGCCCTGACCTTGGCCCTGCCCGCCTTCGCCTTGGGTGACCTGCATGTTTTCCATAAGTTGGCGCAGCATTTCCATGAGTTCCTGCGCCTCGGCCATGCGGCCTTCTTCCATAAGGCGCTGTAACTCTTGCAGCATTTCCTGCAACTGATCGCCCGACATCTGCATGCCATCCATGTTCTGGGACATCTGGCTGTCGGGGTTGCGCTGCGCCTCTTCGGCCAGTTCGCGCATGTATTCGTTCAGGGCCTGACGCATTTCCTGCATCAGTTCCTCAATCTCCTCGGGGCTGGCCCCGTTGCGGATCGCTTCGTCCAAACGATCTTGGGCGCGCTGCAGCCGTTCAAAGGCACTTTGCAGATCGCCTTCCTCCACCATCAGCGCGATGGCCCAAAGTTCGGCCGCGATTTCATCGCGCAATTCAGGGGAGAAGCTTGCAAGCTCTGCCTCCATCTGCCGCAGTACTACCCGCAGACGCAGATAGGCGCGTTCGTTACGGATCAGCTCTTCAGGCCGGTTCGTGACTGCTTTCAAGATCTGCACCGCACGCGGGGCATTCGTGGTCGTCCACAGAAGATCGCGCCGCATCTCTACCAGTGCGGCTGCCAAGGGGTCAAAGAAGCGACGACCGGGCAAGGTGACGGAAAGAGGGGCAGAGGTGCCTTCCTGACCCGCCGCATCCTGTGCGGTGAAGATCATGGTCACCGGCAGATTGGCAAAGGGATGCTCTGACAAATCATCGATCAGCGTTTCCGTGAACTGCGCGCGGTCACCTGAGACGGGCATCGGCAAATCCAGCACCACGGGGTCGCGGGGTTCAGGATCGGCCACAAGGCCATAGCGGCGGTCCACCGATGCAAGGTCCAGCGCGATGCTGACCTGACCCGCGACAACGCCGTAATCATCTTGGGTGGAGAATTCCTGCCGAAAACGGCCATCCGCCTCACGCCCGATCTCTCCTTGCGGAGAAATCGCGGGCAAGGCATCGGGGATGGCGGTAAAGGCCCATGCGCGCCCACCCGGCCCTTCGATCGCGACACGACCCGAGGCAGCAAGGGTGAAGTCGCGCGCAACAGAGCTTGCCGCATCGGCCACAGATGGCTCGCCTGAAACGGTTTCGGTCAGGCTGAGCGCGCCAACCTCTCCGTAGAGGCGGAACTGAAGCCGCGTGCCGATGGGCAGCGCCAAGGTTTCGGCCGTGACATCGTTAAGGTAGATCGTGGGCTTGCCGGTATAGGCAGGCGGCTGCGCCCAACCTTCCCATGTGGGGCCAGCGGCCAGCCCACCTACAGCACCGGGGGCAAGGGCAGAGACGGATGTCACCCGCCAGAGCGAGCCGAACATCAGCGCCATGATAAAAGCGGTCAGCGCTACATAGCGCAGTGCGAAAGGATCGCGCGAGGAGAGGCGCAGATCAGGTTCGACAGCCCGGGCTTGCGCGGCACGGGCGGCCATGCGGTCCAGATGCGCCTCCCATACCGCACGGGAAGCGGGATCGGTCGCGCCAATCGCTTGCGCATCCGAAAGGGCCGCGAGCGGGCGGCCCGGCAGGCGAGAATCAAGCCGGACCATAGCCTCAATCCGCGTGGGGGCTTTGAATGCGCGCAGACCAAGGACAAGCGCAAGGATCAGCCCCAGCCCGATCAGGCCAGCCGCCGCCCACAGCGCCCAGAGTGGCAGCAGGTCATGCAACCCGAAAGCCAGCGCAGAAAGAGTTGCGAGAAGCAGTGTGGAAAGTGGCCAAAAGGCCCGCACCAGACGTTCGGCCCAAAGGCCCAGCAGCGTCAGCCGCAGGGGGCGCGTGATGCGCTGCAACGTCTGTGAAGGGTCAGGACGCGCCATGCCAGCCTTTCGTTCAGGCTGCTACGGATTACAGCCACGCGGGAATGGTATCGCGCGAAAGGATTTCGTCAAAGCTTGGTCGCGCACGAATGACAGCGAAGTGATCCCCTTTTACCAGAACTTCGGGAACAAGGGGACGGGTATTGTATTCGCTGGCCATGACCGCGCCATAGGCTCCAGCGCTGCGAAAAGCGACGAGGTCCCCTTCGGCCAGAAGCGCCAACTCGCGCCCCTTGGCAAAGGTGTCGCCTGTTTCGCAGACGGGGCCGACCACATCGAACGGATGGGTGGGGCTGCCCGGCGCGCCTTCGACAACGGGGACAATGTCATGATGCGCGCCATACATGCTGGGGCGGACAAGATCGTTCATAGCGGCATCGAGGATCAGGAAATCTCGGCCCTCACCGTTTTTCACATAGATCACTGACGAGACGAGGATGCCGGAATTGCCCGAAATCAGACGACCGGGTTCGATTTCGACCTCGACCTCCAGATCGCCCAGGACGCGCTTGATCATCGCGCCGTAATCGGTAGGCAGCGGCGGGGCTTCGTTTGACCTTGTGTAGGGAATGCCCAGCCCGCCGCCCAGATCAAGCCTGCGGATCACATGGCCATCAGCCCGCAGGGCAAGGGTCAATTCGCGGACCTTGGTGAACGCCGCCTCGAAAGGGGCAAGGTCGGTCAACTGGCTGCCGATATGAACATCGACTCCCACGACCTCGATCCCCGGAAGGCGCGCTGCCTCGGCATAGACCTCGCGAGCCTTGGCGATGGGGATGCCAAACTTGTTTTCGGATTTGCCGGTGGCGATCTTCTCGTGGGTTTTGGCATCCACATCCGGATTGACGCGCAGCGTGATGGGCGCGGTGCGCCCCATACTGGCCGCAACTTCGGAGAGCGCGCGCAGTTCCGGTTCGCTTTCCACGTTGAACTGGCGGATGCCATCGGTCAGGGCAAGGCGCATTTCATCCCGCGTTTTTCCCACGCCGGAAAAGACGATCCGATCCCCCGGCACGCCTGCAGCACGCGCACGGCGGTATTCGCCGCCGGAGACGACATCCATGCCCGCGCCCATATCGCCCAGCAGTTTCAGCACCGCAACATTGGACAGCGATTTGATGGCAAAACAGACCAGATGCGGCAGGGGCGATAATGCCTCGGTGAACAACTGGTAATGCCGAGTCAGGGTCGCAGCAGAATAAACATAGAAAGGCGTGCCGACCTGCGCCGCGATATCGGGGATGGCCACATCCTCGGCATGAAGGATACCGCCCTTGTAGAGGAAATGATCCATCGCCCTGCCCTTCTCTGCGAAGCCACGCCGCCGCATAGCGAATGCCGGGGCCGATTTCAAACCGGATCGCAGGGCGGAACTGGAATTCCGCGTCTGGAAATCCCCGCAGCGCGGCTTAGGATCGGCGCGAAAGGGAGGATGCAGATGGCACGCACGATCATCATCGAAGCGCATGGAGGGCCAGAGGTCCTGAAACTGGTGGATCGCCAGGTGGGTGAACCGGGGCCGGGGCAGGTGCGTTTAAGGCATCAGGCCTGCGGGTTGAACTTCATCGATGTCTACCAACGCTCGGGCCTTTATCCGATGGCGCTGCCTGCGGCTCTGGGTATGGAAGCGAGCGGTGTGGTGGAGGCCGTGGGCGAAGGCGTCAGCCATGTAAAACCGGGGGACCGGGTTGCCTATGCCGCGATGCCCCCCGGCGCCTATACCGAGGCGCGGGTTATGCCCGCGGCACAGGTCTGTCCGCTGCCCGACGCGATTCCCTTCGATCAGGGTGCCGCCATGATGCTAAAAGGCATGACGGTGCAGTACCTGTTCCACCGCACCACGCCCTTGAAGGCCGGGGATGTGGTTCTTTTTCATGCAGCAGCAGGCGGGGTCGGGCTTCTGGCCTGCCAATGGGCGAAATCGGAAGGGATCACTTTGATCGGCACGGCTGGGTCGGATGACAAATGCCAACTCGCGCTCGACCACGGGGCAAGCCATGTGATCAACTATCGCCGTGAGGATTTCACCGCCCGCGTGAAGGAGATTACTGGCGGGCGCGGGGTGGATGTGGTGATGGATTCCGTGGGCAAGGATACGTTCGAAGGCTCGCTCGATTGCCTGCGCCCCTTGGGGATGATGATTTCCTTTGGCAATGCCAGTGGCAAGGTCCCACCTCTGGATATTGGCGTTCTGGCGGCAAAAGGCTCCCTCAAAGTGACGCGGCAGACGCTGTTCACCCATATCGCCGACCATGCCACCTGCCAGCAGATGGCGCGGCATCTGTTCGACAAGGTGGAAAGCGGTGCCGTGAAAATCAGGATAGACCAACGCTTTGCGCTGGAGGACGTGGCCGAGGCGCACCGCACGCTGGAAGGCCGGGGCACAACCGGCCAGACGATCCTGACGCTATAACTTTTGACGGCCCCGGGCGACCGGGGCCTAAGTCACCGGGCGGCTGCGCAGGAACAGATAGAGCGGCAGGCCGCAGCTGACGCCGATGCAGAACGTGGCCGGAATGGCAACCAGCGCCGGCCAGTTCTTGCGCACCACGGTTTCTGCGATGATCCAGACGGTCAACGTCACGGCGGCGATGGTCAGATCCCATGTCAGGCCCGTGGTAGAGGCATTAACATACCACGCATCAATCAGACCCGAGAGGCCAGTTCCCGTTTCGCGCATATAGGTCACGAACCAATACATCGGATGGATCGCGCCCCAGACGGCAAGGGCCAGATAAACAAGACGCAGTGGTGACATGAAGCACTCCTTCTCGCACCAGACTTAGGGCGCATGCCGCCCCGCGCCAGTACCGGCAGGCGGAAGCATCAGTCGAATGCCATGCCGATCTGCACCTCTCCTCCCACACTGACGCCCGGGCGTTGGGGCGGGCCATCCGCGCCACAGGCGGACAGGATAAGAACGGCGATCAGGGCAAGGCTGCGCATCGAATACCTCACAGGCCAAGGGACAGATCAACGCTTCCGCCACCGGCGGAAACATGCGGGACAATCGCCATCTCACCCGGCGCGAGGCGCGGCTCCTCTTTCGGATCAGAGGCAATACAGCCTGTGAGCGCGAGAAGGAAAATGCCAAAACTACCCACGAGGGGAAACCCTTGTGCGCCTTGTTTCGCAGTCTGACCGTGGGGCTGCCGTTCAGCCAAGGTGTTCTTTCCATCGGGCAATCTGTGCCCGGACCTGATCGGGCGCGGTCCCGCCATAGGAGCGGCGCGAGCGCACGGAGTTTTCAATGCCCAGCACCTCAAAAACATCGGCGCGGATGCCGGAGTGGACGGATTGCATCTGCGCCAGCGTCAGATCAGGCAGATCGCAACCCTGCGACTCTGCCATGGCGACAAGTGTGCCGGTCACATGATGCGCCTCCCGGAAGGGCAGGCCCAGTTCACGCACCAGCCAATCGGCCAAATCGGTCGCGGTTGAGAAACCGCTGGCGGCAGCGGCAGCAAGGCTTTCACGATTGGCGGCCATATCGGCCACCATGCCCGTCATCGCGGCAAGGCCAAGCATCAAGGTATCAGCGGCGTCGAAGACCTGTTCCTTATCTTCCTGCATGTCCTTGGAATAGGTCAGAGGCAGGCCCTTCATCACCGTGAACAAAGCCACCGTCGCACCTAGGATCCGCCCGATTTTGGCCCGCAGAAGTTCGGCCGCATCGGGGTTCTTCTTCTGCGGCATGATCGAACTGCCCGTGGTCCAGCGGTCCGACAGGCGAACAAAGCGGAATTGCGCGCTGGACCAGATCACCAGTTCTTCGGCAAAGCGCGACAGATGCATGGCGCAAATGCTGCTGGCGGCAAGGAATTCCAGCGCAAAATCCCGGTCGCTGACGGAATCGAGGCTGTTGGCGGTGGGGCGATCAAAGCCCAGCGCGCGGGCAGTGGCCATGCGGTCGATCGGGAAGGAGGTGCCTGCCAATGCGGCGGCCCCCAGCGGGCATTCATTCATCCGTGCGCGTGCATCCATGAAACGCGACCGGTCGCGGGCGAACATTTCGACATAGGCCATCATGTGATGCCCCCATGTGACAGGCTGGGCCGTTTGCAGATGGGTAAAGCCCGGCATCACCCAATCCGCCCCTGCCTCTGCCTGCGCGAGGAATGCGCGCATCAGTGCCGTCAGCCCGGCAATCGCTGCGTCACACTGATCGCGCACCCACAGCCGAAAATCGACCGCCACCTGATCATTGCGTGACCGTGCCGTGTGCAGCCGCCCAGCCGGCGCGCCGATGATCTCTTTCAGCCGCGCCTCCACGTTCATGTGGATGTCTTCCAATTCGACCTTGAACGGAAAATTGCCCGTTTCAATCTCTGACAAGACGGTGAGGAGGCCTTCCCTGATCGCTTCGGCATCGTTAGGTGTGATGATGCCTTGCGCGGCCAGCATCGCCGCATGGGCACGCGAGCCGGCGATATCCTGTGCGTAGAGCCTTTGGTCGAAACCGATGGAGGCGTTGATCGCCTGCATGATGGCATCCGGGCCTTCGGCAAAACGCCCGCCCCACATTTGGTTGGCGGCAGGGGATGCGTTGGTCGTGGTCATGGGATGCGCCTTCGGAGGGGTCATGCTGCAGAAATCACTCGCCGTCCTTTACACGGCCTTGGCGCTTGGTGCAAATGTGGCACTGGCAGATGTGGCGGCCCTGCGCGAAGGGGATATGAAGAAACTGGCGTTGCACGCTGCTCCCCTGGACCTGCCCGAGGTGGGCCTCGTCGATGCGGCGGATACTCCACGGTCGCTGGAAGAGTATCACGGGAAGTGGGTCGTTCTGAATTTCTGGGCCACCTGGTGCGCGCCATGCCGACACGAGATGCCCTCGCTCGATCGACTGCAAAAAGCATTGCCAGAGATTGCTGTGGTCCCGGTTGCCACGGGACGAAATCCCGTTCCGGGGATCGAAAAATTCTTTGCCGAAGCGGATATCCAGACCTTGCCGGTGTTGCGCGACCCGACCTCGGCACTGGCGCGCGGGATGAGCGTGATGGGCCTTCCTGTAACCGTTATCCTGAACCCGGAGGGGCAAGAAATTGCCCGGCTGATCGGAGATGCAGAGTGGGATAGCGACAGTGCGAAAGCCATTTTGCGCGCGCTTCAGGCAGGAGGGTAACAAAAGAGTCCGAGAACGCAGGCTTCAGTGCCACTGTACCGGCAAAAGCCCGATTGATGGCCCAGCCCTGGCCAACCCTTGCCTTCTGTGCGCCCTGTTGATCACGAGCAACCGACAGAAAACCGATAGGATTTTTGCATTCTCATTAGCCTCTGCACGGGTCTGATCGAGAGAGCCGTCACCCTCAGATACTAGAGATAAGAACGCACAAGTGCAGCAGCAATCAGGCTCCATCCGTCTGCCACTACGAAAAATGCCAACTTGAAGGGCAATGAGACAATGGCCGGCGGGACCATCATCATGCCCATCGACATCAAGACCGCAGCCACCACTAGATCGATAATCAGAAAGGGTAGAAAAATCAGGAAACCGATCTGAAACGCAAGGGATACCTCACTCAGCATGAAGGCTGGAACCAGAATCGAGAGGGGAGCTTCGGCAATAGGCGTTGGGCTGGCACTAGGGCGCAGGGCAACAAGTTGATTAAAGCTTTCGGGATCGACCCGAAGTGCCATGAAGGCACGAAAAGGCTCGACAATGCGGGGGATCGCTTCAGAGATCAGCATCTCTTCCCTGACAAGGGGCCCAAGCCCGGCAGTCCAAGCCTCCGTGAAGACCGGGTCCATCACATACCACGTCAGGAATAAGGCAAGGCTGACGATCAACATATTCGGTGGCGCTTGCTGTAGGCCAAGTCCTTGTCGTAGAATGGATAAAACCGTCACGATGAAGGGGAAGCAGGTAACCATGACTGCCAGCCCAGGCGCAAGGCTGAGAACGGTCAGGAGCAAGACCAACTGCACCGCACGGCCCGATATCGATGGCCCTTCACCCACGTCGATCGTGACCGATTGGGCAAAAGCGGCGGCAAGAGAAAGCGACCAGATTGCAAGCGCGAACGAAACGAGACGGAGAACGCACAGGTTGCAGACTATCAAATCCCTGCCCCCAAATCCGTAACCTCGGTCAGGCGGATTCCGAGTTGTCCGGCTCTTTCACCTTCAAGTTCGAATAATTCACCTCGGGCGATAAGCCGGTCACCAATGTAAAGTTCGACAGGGTCTTCCACTCTCCGATCGAGAGGAAGGATTGTGTCCTGTGTCAAGGCCAGCAAATCGCGAACCAAGGGGCGGGCCTTGCCCACGGCGACAATGATTTCGATAGGGATCTGTGCAAAGGGATTACGGTTAGGGCTCTGTTCCATGGCTGTCCTTCTGGTCAGAGATGGCAAAGAAATCGATGACGGTACGCTGAATGGCGGAGAGCGCCTCCGCCATATCAACGCGGTGTTCGGTCCGGCCGAGATCCAAATAAACTTGACCGGGGCTAAGCGCTTCGTCCTCTGCGATGACAAGCGGCAGTCCTGCCGCCTCGGTCAGCAAGCGCTCAACCGCCGCGCGTGATGTGGGATGCAAACGAAGGCGGATCGGTTGGTCAGTCGCATCGTCAATCAGTGGCATCAGCGTATCCAGAACAACCGGCGCCAATGCTTCCCGCGCGAGTTCAGGCAGGAGCCGGGTTGTCAGTTCGATGATCAAGGGTTTGACTGCACTCCAAAAATGCGCTCGCGCCTCATGATGCGTAAAGGACAGATGCAAAAGGCTATTCGCCACTTCGCCGGCCTGCCGGGACTCATCGGTCGCAACCGTGCGAAGGGCATCCTCCCATCCGGCATCATAGCCAGTTTCATAGGACTCAAGGCGCAGCTCCTCGATCTGATTAGGAGAGAGCGCAACGGCATGTTCGCCCGCGGCGACCCGCAATTCTTCAAAGACTTCAAGACGCAAAGCGGGCATCAGCCACGCCCCTCGTTGCGTTCCAGCCAGCCTCGCAGGATTTCAACCGTTTCCGCCTGACGCGACTCGATCAGTCGACGCAGACGTGAGACAGCCTCATCCCGATTGAGATCACCGCCAACGCGGTCTTCAGGATTGACCAGTGCAAGCGGGGGAGTATCCCCATCCGTGATTTCACCTGTCAAGACATCGGCCTTCATCGGCGGGGAAAGCATCGGGCTTGGCAAGGCTGAAGCCGCACCAGAGGGGGCGACGGGCGACCGTTCCCGCCGGGCCTGCAGCAGGAGTGGACGAAGGACGAGCCCACCAAGGCCAAGTGCAACGATAGCCAGAATGACCATCTGCGCCAGCCGGGTCATATCTATGGGCCCCGAGAAGAAAGCATCTGTCGTCTCGGAGATTTGCCCAAGTTCTTCTGATACCATAAGCTGCATTGATTTTAGCGTCAGCACATCTCCGCGCTCTGGGTTGATCCCAGCAGCAGAGCTGACAAGTTCGCGTAGGTCAGCCAGTTCTTCCTCTGCCCTTGGCTGCCATTCCGAAGCACCATCAAGTCCGACTGTCCTCGTCCCATCAACAAGAACAGCTACCGTCAGCCTTCGCACATCCCCCGGCTCGCGTAGGATTTCCCTCTGTGTTTCAGACACTTCAAAGTTAACCCGCTCCCGCGTTTCAGTGCTTTCACTCCGCCCGTCACCCCCTTGCGAGGCATCTCCTTCGGGAAGGTTGGAGGCCACGGTGACATCGTCGGCAGGCTGCGTCGCACTTTCGCTGCGAGTTTCATTTTCGGAAGAAATCGCGACACGGCCCTCTGGATCGATTAGGCGTTCGGTGATCGCTTCACGCTCGCGAACAAGTTCAACCTGCACCTCCACGACCGACCGGCCAGGCCCTACGCGTGCTGCAAGCAACCGTTCGACATTTTCTCGGATGCTTTGCGCGCGGGCACGCGCAGCATCCGTGCTTACGCTTTCGAGTGCGCCCTCATTAGACCCGATCACACCAGCCAACGAATCAATTACCGTGACATCCGATGGCGACATTCCGCCCACGGCACTGGCAACGAGATTACGCAACGCATGGGCTTGCTGTTCAGACATCCTCCCCTGTGACATGCGCACCGTTACACTGGCGGAAACGGGCTGATCCTCCCAAAAGCCTTGAGTTGATGGACGCGAAATATGTACGCGAGCCATGCGCACATTGGGTATGGCGAGTGCCGTCCGAGCGAGTTCGCCTTCTTTTGCACGCCAATAAGCCGCGTCAAACATCTGGGAAGTGGTCCCGAAACCTGACAATCCGTCCAGCAGTTCGTACCCCTGCCCACCCGTAACTGGCAGCCCTTCAGCGGCAAGCTGCATGCGAAGGGCATCCCTCTCACGCTCAGAGACATAGATCGCGTCACCGCGCACCTCATAAGGAGCCGAAGTCTGATCCAGCGCTGCAATCACTTCTCCCGCAGCGCGGGAATCTAGCCCGGCGTAAAGCAGTGCCATTCCGGAACTGCCTCCAACACGCCCAAGCGCCAGAACTGCGATGAATACGGCCGCCGTCGTCCCGACAAGAGCCAGTCGCCGCGCAAAGGACATGCCGCGCCAAAAGGACAATGGATCTTGCAACGCGACCTCCGGGTGTTTGGTCTTCATTTTCCAAAGTGGTGAAGGAGACGGATTAACAATCGGTTAGTGACCTTTGATCTATTTTTGTTCCATCGAGGCAGAGGAGTAGGTCCAGTGACAGACGCGAGCATGCCGCCCTCAGAAAAACGGAGTGGTCGGCGAAACACCATTCTATTGGGAGCAATTGGAGCGCTGCTCTTGGGCGCGGGTGGCTTTGCCACAACTTATCTGTCCTTGATTCCCGAGGCTCTAAAGGAAGAAGCATCGCAGGCGACAGCAGTCGCCCCCTTGGGCGACTTGGCCTTTGTTACGCTTGATCCGCTCACAATCAGCCTTGGTCCTCATGCGGAAGCGCGCCATCTGCGCTTCGTTGCCGTCATCGAGGCACCGAAGGCGGAAGCGGCCACACTCCAGAACTTCATGCCACGAATCATGGATGTGCTGAACGGATATCTGCGGGCCGTTGATATCGATGTGTTGGAGGATCCGGCCATGCTTCAACGGCTAAAGGCCCAGATGCTTCGGCGCATACAAATCGTCACCGGCGAAGGCAGGGTCAATGACTTGCTGATTTCGGAATTTACCCTTCACTAAGGAGCTAGGAATGGCCGTCTTCGCGGATTTTCTCGTGGCTTTCGGGGGCTTTTGTGCCGCGCTTTACTGCTATCTCTTGTCGCAACGCCTAAAGCGGTTCACTGCGCTTGAATCCGGAATGGGGAGCGCGATCGCTGTTTTGTCGGCGCAGGTCGATGATATGACCTTTGCGTTGTCCAACGCGAAGACGGCCTCGGAGCGTTCGGCCGCTGAACTTGGGGACCAAGTCCAACGCGCTGAGGCGGCAGCTTCTCGGATCGAGGTCCTTCTAGCAAGCCTGCATGATCTTCCTGGCACATCACCGGATGCGCCAGACATGCTGAATGAACGCAGGGTCCGATTTGTCCGCCGACGGACCGAAAGATTGGTAACGGGAATGACAGAATGATGCCAAACCTGCGCAGTGTTTTCGGCTATGGAACGTTGGCGGTAATCGCCCTCTGCCTTGCATCGGGGGCGGCACTTCGCCTCGGTCAAGGGATTGGCGTGGCCTTTGCTCTTAACGCCAGTGAGAGAGAGACGGGGCCATCTGCAGCACCACTGCACTGCCCCGAGCCGCCTGAAAGGCTCGCAGAGGCGCTAAGAGAAAGGGATAGGACCGTTACTGCTCGTGAGACATCGCTTAACGAACGCCTTGCCGCCCTGGAACTCGCCGAACGTGCCCTTTCGCAACGATTGAATGAACTTGCAGCGGCAGAAGAGGCGCTTGCCGCAACGCTAGCGATCGCCGACGGGGCAACCGAAAACGACCTGTCCAGACTGACTGCAGTCTTTGAGGCCATGAAGCCAGCAGAAGCCTCACATCTTTTTGCCGCCATGTCTCCCGATTTCGCGGCGGGTTTCCTCGCACGCTTAAGGCCAGATACCGCGGCGGCCATTCTGGCAGGGTTACCGCCGGAAACGGCCTACTCGATCAGTGTCCTTGTCGCGGGGCGAAATGCGCTTGCACCGAAAGATTGAAGCTTTTCCCTTCATCTGCTGCACGACAAGAGGACGGTTTTACCATGCTCGGCATTATTGGCATCTGTGCGATCTTCGCGATGGTCTTTGGCGGCTATCTTCTGGCTGGCGGAAAACTTGGGATCATCGTGAAGGCCCTACCTTTCGAAATGATGATGATCGGTGGCGCGGCCTTTGGCGCGTTCTTGATTTCGAATGACCTCCACACCGTGAAGCAAACTGGCAAAGACATCACAAAAGTTTTCAAAGGGCCCAGATGGCACTCGCAGGACTATAAGGATTTGCTGTGTCTTATGTTCGAACTGATCCGGATTGCACGGAACAATCCCGTGGCGCTTGAGGAACACATCGAGAAACCAGCGACCTCCGCCCTGTTTCTGAAATATCCCAAAATCGCATCAGACCACGAGAGCGTCGCCCTGATTTGTGACACGCTGAGAGCCGCCGCGATGAACTACGACGATCCCAATCAAGTCGAGGAGGTGCTGGACAAGCGGATGGAAACGCATCGGCATCACGCGTTGATGTCGAGCCATGCCCTACAGACGACAGCCGACGCTTTGCCTGCGCTCGGAATTGTAGCCGCTGTTCTGGGCGTCATAAAGACTATGGCCTCGATCGATCAACCACCTGAAATACTCGGGAAAATGATTGGTGGAGCGTTAGTGGGTACGTTTTTGGGTGTTTTTCTGGCCTATGGGATCGTTGGCCCCTTTTCCAACCGCGTCCGCAGCGTGGTTGAGGAGGATGACCATTTCTATCAACTGATCCGCGAGGTTCTCGTCGCGAACCTTCACAGACACCCCCCAAACATTTGCATAGAGGTCGGTCGGCAGAACACGCCGGCTTCGCTCCGTCCATCCTTTAGCGAGGTGGAGGACGCCCTGCGCGTGCTTCGGCAGGAGGCGGCATGAACAGAATTTTGCTTTTGCTGTTTGTGCTTTTTGGAATGCCTGCACAATCACAAACTGTGGAAGTACGCGCTGGCGAACACGGGAGCTTCACACGGCTTGTTTTGGAGCTGCCGCGAGGTTTTGACTATCAGATTACACGCACAATGACAGGTTATCTCCTGAGCCTAGGCACCATGCGCCCCCGATATGACCTGAGTCAGACCTACCGGATGATTGGCCGAGAAAGACTCCGCAGCATATGGGCCGAACCTGAGACATCAGATCTAAACCTTGGCATCGGGTGCGCTTGCCATGTGATCGATGCGGTGCTCGACAACCGTTTTCTTATCCTTGACATCATGGAGGGTGCTCCTCCTCCAGACAGCCCAAACGAGATTTCAGCGATGGGTACGCGGCTCGATCCGCTTTCTGCTGATGAAAACATTCGACGCCCGCGTCAGCGACCAAGTCTGGCATTTGGAAATGACCTAAGCTACGATTGGATTTCCGTTTCACGTCCAGAATTTCCCAGGTCATCCTCGGTTCTTGTTGGCACATTTCCACGACAGGAGGATCAAAAGAGCGCGGCCTTTCGAACTGATCTTCTTGAGCAACTTGCGCGCTCCGCGAACGACGGTCTCGTTACCATGCGACCCTCACCCGCTGAAACGATTGCCCCGCCCTTACGATCTGACCTTTCCAGCAAGGATGGCCTACCAATCTCAGTGCAAGGAAACATGGGTGTGAATCCAGAGGGCGTGGCCTGTATTCCCGATGATCAGATTGATGTCGCGGCTTGGGCCGAGGCGAGGAAGGCGGCGGACGGAACCCATGCCGATGTCGCGCGCGCACTCGCAGCTTCCCGGGAGGGGCTGATTTCTGAATTCGATGTGGTGAATACAGAAGCGCTTTTGGCCGCCGCGCGTTCTCATATTCACTTTGGATTTGGGGCGGAAGCGCGCGCACTTATGCGCAGCTTTGGTGATGGTGCGGTCAGTCATCAAACGCTCTGGGCAATGACCTTCATCGTTGATGGTGAACAGCCCGAGACGGATGTGTTCAAAGGCCAGTCGAATTGCGATGGGCACGCAGCGTTGTGGGCGATGCTTAGCTTCTCAAATGAACCGCCAAAATCAGTGAACTTTCATGCAGTTATCCAAGCCTTCGTTGCGCTTCCCTTGCACTTACAAAAGCACCTTGGGCCTGGTCTTGCGCGTCGATTACAGTTCTCAGGCTCAAAAACTGGGGCCGATCTTATCCTATCTGCAATCGCCCGGCTACCAATGCGAGATAAGGAGCGGGCTGCCCTTGCGACTGCGGAAATTGCGCTAATGCGCGATGATCTTGATGAGGCGGTCACTGCGCTGGCCGAGATTTCATCGCAACGTACGTCGGCGCAGCAAATTATCCTCGAGGCAGAGCTGGCCTGGCGGGCAGAAACCCCCCTTTCACCTGCCGATCTCATCCAACTTGAGGCATTTCATTTTTCCGAAGGCTCTGGACCAGATGGTCCGGCCTTGTCACAGGCTCTTGCACGGGCACTTGTTCTTGCCGAAAACGCACACCTAGCGCTTAATGTGGCACCTGATGCGGAAACGCGTGCCGAAATCTGGGATCACATAACGTCGTCCGGTTCAGATAGCACATTCCTTGACCTGACAGCGCGAGTGGCAGCGGCAGAGCGCGACGATCTCCCCCAAGAAACACAAAACCAAGTTGCGCGGCGATTGCTTGACCTTGAACTGCCGTTACTTGCGGGTGACTGGGTGACAGCACGGACAGACGATCAGGAGCTTCTTGCAAGGCTCGCTCTTCTTCGCGGCGATGCCGTCGAAGCCCTCAACCTGATCGATAGTCTTTCAACCGAAGAAGCTGACGAGATCCGTGATCTCGCGTCAGAAGCGCTGGGGCAACCCGCGCCAGAGAGAGCGTCAACCGGCGAGATCGGCGCAGGGGCAGAGATCCCTGCTGACAAGAATTCCAATGCAGGAAATGACGTCTCTTCTCTGTCATCGCAAGAAACGATCAGCGAACAGCGCGCAGCCTCGCCCTCCGTGCAATCAGAACTTTCAACTTTGGCCGAAAAACAAAGCACGATCACTTATCCACCCTCTCTTGCGCAATCACGTGATTTGCTGGAGCAATCACGGACAACGCGGGCAATAATCACTAATGCGTTGGAAACACTTCCCAAACCCTAAAAGCTTAGACTTACTTTCTCGCTTGGATGCTTAGGCAAAGCAGCTTGATCCGTGCTCCCAACTCCTTACACTTAACATAAGTTTAGTGGGGAGGATTGGGGTGTACAAAGTTTTCCAGCGGGCTCTCACATTGACCAAGAGAAGCAAGTATCGCCTTGCGAATTTGGTGGTCACCGTCGCGTTTTGTGGTTCTACGACGGTGGCCCAGGCTGTCACTTGTTCCGATACCGGCGGCCAGTTCGAGGCCTGGAAGCCTGGCATGGCGGAACTCGCCCGCTCAGAAGGGGTGGGGGAACGTGGCATTCGTGCACTGATGGCCACGAACTATTCAAATGCGACGATTTCAGCAGATCGAAACCAGAGAAGTTTTCGCTATTCCCTCGACAAGTTTATGCAGGTCCGCGGTGCGGATACGATTGTGAAACAAGGGCGCAGCCGAAAGGCAAGAAATGCGGAACTTTATGCAGCGCTTGAAAGGCAATATGGCGTTCCTGCAGGGGTTCTCATCGCGATCCACGGGATGGAGACCGGCTTTGGCGGCTTCATGGGAGATACCAACGTCGTTTCAGCCATAGCCACATTGGCCTATGATTGCCGTCGGGCAGACTTCTTCCGGCCGCATCTCATCGGAGCGTTGAAACTCATCGATCGTGGCAGCATTTCGAGCGACACGCGTGGCGCAAAACACGGCGAACTTGGACATACGCAGTTTCTTCCCGGGAATGCGTTGGCCTATGGGGTCGATGGCAATGGCGATGGAGTAGTCGATCTTGCAAATCAGGTTGATGCCCTGGCATCAACTGCGAACTTTCTGCGCGCGAAAGGCTGGCGACCAGGCCAGGGCTATCAACCCGGCGAGCCCAACTTTGAAGCGATTCGCGCATGGAATGCGGCAAGTGTCTATCAACAAGCCATCGCGATCATGGCCGCACGGATTGACGGCTGATCAGGCTTTGGCGCTTGCACCTCGTGCAGCACTGCGCTAGAGCGCGTTGCTAGTGGCCCGTTCGTCTATCGGTTAGGACACCAGGTTTTCAACCTGGGAAGAGGGGTTCGACTCCCCTACGGGCTGCCACTCATGTAATCTTCCGAAATCATGCCTTTTGACGGTATCGTCTACCGCCGTTTGGTGTTGGCTGGGAGATGGGTCGCCGGAAGGCAAGTACGTTTTTGGATTCGGTTTCCGACCATCGTCGAGGCCTCACATCTTAACCTGCCGGTTCTGGACGCGCGGAAAGGCTAGGGCTGTCAAACCGTGGTGGCGAGGTTTTATCGGATCCGCGGCGAAATAATTTGCCCGCGGATGGTCCGAGAGCGCGTAGACAGCGTTGGGTTG
>JALOTC010000117.1 GCA_025458085.1 Cypionkella sp.
GCGGCGTCAGCCAAGGCCCCGGCCTCGAAAGCGGTGACAGCCTCTGGCACATCAAGGGGCGAACGCAGATGGCTTGCTGCAAGCGTTGCCGCGCCAAGGATATTCAAGGCAGCAAGATCGAAATCCTCCACCCGGCAATCCTCTTCGGTGATCAGCAGGGCTGTTGGAAGGCTTAGGTCCGGCGCGGTAAAGCGACGGAGTGGCAGAACCGGTGGCAGGCCGTCTGGCTCGGTCGCCTCCAGCCCCGTTACCACCTCTGCCAGATCGCTGTCGCGCGGGGTGAACCGCTGGCCGGTGAATTTGGCGATGTTCCAGCCCTGTGCGTGATAGGGCTTGCCCCGCGTATGCAAGCCCGCCACCCAACGCCAGCCCAAAGTGTTGGAGGCAGGGTCGCCATCCAAGAGATGCCGCAAAAAGAAATCTGCCCCTAACCGCCAAGGCAGGCCCAGCGTGAAGATCCAGACAGAGGCGAACCACATCCGCGCGTGATTGTGCAGATAGCCCGTCTCTGCCAATTCGGCGGCCCAAGCATCCATGAAATCAAGACCCGTTTCGCCGGCCATTGCGCGTTCCACATCCCGGCGCAGGCGGCGGTCGCGGTCAAGTGCCGCCAGATCCCCTTCCAGTCCTTGTAGATAACTGGTCCAGACTTGCGGGCGGCGTTCCAGCCAGCCCTTGAAATAGCCGCGCCAGACAACCTCTTGCACGAATTTCTCGGCTTCCTCCGGGCCATGGGCGGCAAGGGCGCTGGCCACCACCTCTGCCTCGGTCACCAAACGGCGGCGGATATAAGGGGAAAGGCGCGACACTGCCTTGTGCCGCCCCGGCCCATGGTCAAAGTTCCGGCCATTGGCATAGCGCCGCCCCATCGCCGGGCCAAAGCCTTGCATCAGCGCAAGCCCTGCGGCGCGGGTCGGGGTGAAATCATCAGCCATCACACATTCCTTCCTGATCTGGCGCGCAAAACTGGCGCAAGCCCTTCGGAAATCAATGCGCCGCGACAGCCTGTCAGCGCCAGCCTTCTACCAGATCGCGTAGCGCGACCCTCGCCCGCAAACGGGCAGCGAGAAGATACATCCCGCCAATCTTGCGGTGCAAAAACAGTGTCTCTGCAGGCGGAACATGTATCAGGTCACGTTCCGCCCCAAGGGCAAGCCCCGCGGCCCGTAGCCGTTCCAACAGGTCGGAAGTGCCGAAATCGAAAGGCTCCCGCTGGCGGAGGGGGGCCATCGCCATGTCGAACATCCTCAGGATCAGATCGCGGTGATGCTGGGCCGTATCGGGGCCGAAGTAGCCAATCCGCGCCATGGCAGCCTGACGGTCCGCCTGCCCCCCGTCCAAGGCCGCGCGCAGCAGGTTACGAAAATCCTCTGACAAGCCTGGATCGATCTTCCGGACAGCGCCGAAATCCAGCAGGACAATGCGCCCGGTTGCAGACTCTACCCGATAATTGGCAAGGTTAGGGTCTGTTTGCATCGCGTGAAACTCGAACAACTCGCGCAGGACAAGCGCGATCAGGTCGCGCGCTGCGCGGTCGCGCAGGGCCTGAGGGGCATCTTGCAAGACATCAATCGGCAGGCTTTCGACGTAACCCATGGCCAGCACCTGCCGGGTCGACAAAGCCTCGTGCAAGCTAGGAACGACGAAGGCCGCATCCTGCGCTAAAACCTTGCCAAAATGCTGCAAATAGGCCGCTTCAGTGACGTAATCCGCTTCGTCATGCAGTTGGGCCTTCGCCGCGCGCAGAAGTGGGCCAAGGTCCATGCCCGCAGGCAAAAGCCCTGGCAGGCGCAACAGCGTGGCAATGTTGTCTACATCACTGTCGATGCTGTCGCGCACACCAGGATATTGTACCTTGATCGCCAGCACTTCGCCTTCCGGCGTTTCGGCCCGATGCACCTGCCCGATTGACGCGGCGGCAAAGGGGCGCACGTCAAACCGCCGGAACCGCGCGCGCCATCCCCGGCCCCATTCTGCGTCCAGCACAGCCTGTAACTGCTTGGGTGGCATATGGCGGGCATCATCGCGCAAGCTGGCAAGAATGGTGGTGAGTTCCGGGGGCAGGACGACGCCAGTATCCATCGACAGCATCTGCCCCATCTTCAGCGCCGCGCCCCGCATGTGCGATAGGCTTTCCGTCAGCCGCCGGGCATTTTCCGGCGTGAGCAGCAGGCGTTGCAGATCGGGTCGCTGCCCGCCCGCGATTTGTCGTAGGCCGCCTGCCGCCACGCCCCCAGCGATGCCCGCGACCATCCCGCCAAAGTGGAAAAGCCGCGCCGCGCGCCCGCCCGGAACCGGGGAAGCCTTGCCCCCTGTGCCATCACTGCCCATGTCCGCCCCTTTCAACGTCATGGCGGCGAAACTGGGGCGGGTGAGCGGTTTGTAAAGCGGTTCAGGCAGCGGACCGGGGCATTGGATTGCGGGCCTTATTATAGGGGGCCCAATCCGTGATATCGGGATAGAACTGCCGCCGCCACGCCCGCACACGCGGGTTCATCACGCGCCGCCAGAGCGGCGGGATCATGGCCAGTGTTGTCATCGCCGGATAACCAAAGGGAAGTTGCGGGGCCTCCTCTTCGGCATAGGTCTGCAAAAGCGGAAAGCGCCGATCTGGTTTGTAATGATGATCCGAATGGCGTTGTAGGTTGATCAGCAGCCAGTTTGATGCGCGATGCGACGCATTCCACGAATGCCGCGGCAGAACATGTTCATATTTCCCATCGCCCAAATGGCGGCGGGTCAGTCCGTAGTGTTCAATATAATTGACCAATTCCAACTGCCAGATCGCCGTTCCCGCCTGCAAAAGGAACAGAGCCAACCCTTCCATCCCGCCAACGGCGAGTGCAAGCGCAAGCATCGCCAATTGCAGCAGACCATAGCGCCAGAAGGGGTTGGACCGATGCCAGACCGAAAGCCCTCGCCGCGCAAGCATCGCTTTTTCCGCGGCCCAGGCCGAGGTCAGACATTCCACCAGAACGCGCGGATAGAACCGATGGAAGCCTTCGTTATAGCGCGCGGTTACCGCATCGCGCGGGGTGCCGACCCATGGGTGATGCACCCGCAAATGTTCAGATCTAAAATGACAATAGAGCACCATCGCAAGAAGTAGATCAGCCAAGCCGCGTTCTAGCCGGTTCTTCTGGTGCATCAATTCATGGCTATAATTGATCCCAATTGTTCCAGAGATCACCCCCATGCCAAAAAACAGCCCGATCTTTTCCCCTACTCCCAAATGCTCGGCTTGCGGTACATACCAGATTAACCCAAACAGCGTGGCGAACTGCAAGGGAGGCCAGATCAGGGTGATTAGCCGATACCAGAACAGGTCATGCTCGGACGCGGAGAGGTCTAGATTATCCTCGTTATGGCCTGTCAGCGCATCAAGCAGAGAAAACAAACCCCAAGAATAAATTGGCAAAAGAAAAACGGTCCAGCCGCCTTGGGTTGCGCCCAAAATCGCCAAAGGAATCATCAAGAGCGAAAGCCAGAAGGGCAAGGCATTCCGAAGCCTGCGCAACTCTTTTGCGGGGATGGTCGACATAATGCACCTCGTCTTACCGCCGCAAATCTAGAGCGTGGGCGAAGGCTGCTCAACGCGGCGGAAAGGCACTGGAGGCAAGGTCCCATGCCTTGCGCATCACGGTGGGCAGATCACCGGGGCGAAAGGCGGACCTTGGCACCAGTTCCCCCCGGTCAGGCAGCGTGCCTTCGGGCAGGTCGGCGGTCATCACCCGCAGGTAAAGGTTGAAATGGGTGAAAACATGGCGAACCTCGCCCAGTTCACGCCACCCTGCCGCTATGGGTTCGGTGCCGCCCGCCCCATCCCAACCATCGCCGGGAAAGCCCAGCATCCCGCCCAGAAGCCCCTTGTCGGGCCGCCGTTCCAGCACGAAGGCGTCGCCAACCCGCGCTAGCCACAGCGTCCCGCGCCGATCCGGCTTGGTCGCCTTGGCCAGTTTGCGGGGCAGGTCCGCTGCAACCCCCCTTTCCCGCGCGGCACAGCCAGCCATCCAAGGACAGATACCGCAGGCCGGGTTACGCGGTGTGCAGATCGTAGCGCCAAGATCCATGACCGCCTGCGCGTAGTCCCCCGGCCTTTGCCGGGGTGTCAGGCGTTCGGCCAAGGCAACGAGTTCTGGCTTGGCCGTTGGCATCGGTGTGTCGACAGCAAAATACCGCGCCATGACGCGTTCGACATTTCCATCCACGACAGTCGCCGGTTCGTCATAGGCAATCGCCGCCACTGCCGCCGCCGTGTAGGGGCCGATCCCCGGCAGGGACAACAGCCCTTCGCGCGTGGTCGGAAACCGCCCGCCATGCTCGGCCACCACGGCGCGCGCACATTTCAAGAGGTTCCGGGCGCGCGCATAATAGCCAAGTCCGGCCCATTCGCCCATTACAGCGGCATCTTCGGCCGCCGCCAGATCGGTCACCGTAGGCCAGCGGTCGGTGAAACGGCGAAAGTAATCCCTTACAGCCGCCACAGTCGTCTGTTGCAGCATGACTTCCGATAGCCAAACGCGATAGGGGTCTGGCACCACCCCCGCCGCCCTGTCTGCGGGTGCAACGCGCCACGGCATCACGCGGTGGTGACGGTCATACCACCGCAACAGTGCCGCCGCCTGCCCATCGTCACGCAATCTTGACGCTCCGCGCTTTTCCAATTCACTGGCACCCGCGGCCAGCGCCGCTAAGATAGCGGGCGAAGCGCAGGAAACCAGATGGCCCGCAAACCCGCCCCCGCCCCATCTTCTGAACGCCGCATGCGCGGGTTCGAAGCGGCTTTCGGTTTCGTCAAGGAACCGGTTCGCCACGCGGGCGAAAGCCGTGGTTTTGCGGTGGCCAAGCTTCTGACCCATTGGGAAGAGGTTGTGGGGGCAGAGTTTGCCCGCAAGACCCGACCCGTCAAGATCGGCTACGGGCGCGAGGGCCTTGGTGCCACGCTGACCCTTCTGACCTCGGGGGCAGAGGCCCCGATGATCGAGATGCAGAAGGACCGTATCCGCGAAAAGGTGAACACCGTTTACGGCTATAATGCGATTGCCCGGATCCATCTGACCCAGACAGCCGCCACGGGCTTTGCCGAAGGTCAGGCCGAATTTACCCCCGCGCCGCGCAACCCGCCCGCCCCAGACCCTGAAGTGGTGCTGGCAGCGCGTGAGACAGCGGCGCCCATCCGTGACGAAGGGCTGCGCCAAGCGCTTGAAACCCTTGCCCTGAATGTCCTAAACCGTCGCAAAGCGAAGGAAAGCGAATGACCCTGTTTCCCAAAGCCGCCGTTGCCGCCCTTGCCCTCGCCGCCGTTGCGGGCTTTGGCCTCTGGCAAGCTGGCCCATCCGAAGGCGACTCCTCTCTTGCTGCTGTTGGTGCCCCCAACGCCCAGACCGAGGCCGCCACTGATGCCGCGACCGATCAGGCCGAAGCCCCGGCGATTGAGATCAAGGATATGGTCCTTGGCCAAGAAGATGCGCCGATCACGCTGATCGAATATGCCTCTTACACCTGCCCGCATTGCGCGACCTTTCACGCCAATGTCTTCAAGGATCTGAAGCGCGATTACATCGACACCGGCAAAGTGCGGCTGGTTTACCGCGAGGTCTATTTCGACCGCTACGGCCTGTGGGCCGCGATGATTGCGCGGTGTGGTGGCGATATGCGCTATTTCGGCATTCAAGAGATGCTTTATGCCCAGCAGTCGGAATGGGCGGCCTCTGACGACCCGAATGTCGTGGTCAACAACCTCAAGACCATCGGCAAAACGGCGGGCATGGATGACGCCACTCTGGATGCCTGTTTGCAGGATGGGGCCAAGGCACAGGCGATGGTCGACCATTACGAAACGGTCATGGCCGAATTTGATGTGCGCGGCACACCCACGCTCGTGATCAACGGCACTGTTCATTCGAACATGTCCTACGCTGATCTGCGCGCTCTGCTTGATGCAGAGCTTGCCAAGTAAATGAACGCCGCCCCGCCCGCCGCCCCCCTTGCCGGGATCAAGGTCATTGAACTGGCCCGAATACTTGCTGGGCCATGGGCGGGGCAGACGCTTTCCGATCTGGGCGCAGATGTGATCAAGGTCGAAGCGCCCGAAGGCGATGATACCCGCCGCTGGGGACCGCCCTTCATCGACCGCGAGGGCGATCGCTCCGCCGCCTATTTTCATGCCACCAACCGCGGAAAACGATCGGTCACCTGCGATTTTCGTACGATCGAAGGGCAGGATTTTGTCCGTCGCCTTGTCGCCGATGCGGATGTGGTGATCGAGAATTTCAAGGTTGGCGGGCTTGCGAAATATGGGTTGGATTACGAAAGCCTGCGCAGGGTAAACCCACGTCTGGTCTATTGTTCGATCACCGGTTTCGGGCAAGACGGCCCCTATGCCCACCGGGCCGGATACGATTTCATCATCCAAGGCATGGCCGGGTTGATGAGCGTGACGGGAGAGGCGGATGGTCAGCCACAAAAGGTGGGTGTCGCGGTGACCGACATCTTCACTGGCGTCTATGCGGCGACCGCGATCCTTGCCGCCTTGCACCAGCGCCATGCAACGGGCGAGGGCCAGCAGATCGACATGGCGCTGATGGATGTGGCCGCAGCGATCATGGCCAATCAGGCGATGAACTATCTGGCCACCGGCACCGCACCGCGTAAAATGGGCAATGCCCATCCTAACCTTGCCCCTTATGCCGTGTTCGACTGCGCCGATGGCTGGCTGATCCTCGCCACCGGGAATGATGGTCAGTATCAGCGCCTGTGCCGCATTCTGGGACTGGAGGCGATGGCGACGGACCCGGCCTTTTTGACCAATGCCGATCGTGTGGCCAACCGGGCGGAATTGACGCGCCGCCTGACCGAAGCCACCCGCCGCTGGACGAAGGCCGAACTTCTGGCCGCCTGCGAGGCCGAAGGCGTGCCTGCCGGGCCGATCAACGATCTGGCC
>JALOTC010000118.1 GCA_025458085.1 Cypionkella sp.
ACGAAGCCGCTGCCAAGTTCACCTCAGAAACGGGCATCCCCACCTATAAATGGTCGGTCGCGGATTATGACGCCTGCGTCGCGGGCATCAAACAGGTAGAGGCCGATCTCGGCCCCGTCGATGTTCTGGTGAACAACGCAGGCATCACCCGCGATGCGATGTTCCACAAAATGACGCCAGGCCAGTGGAAAGAAGTGATCGACACCAACCTTACGGGCCTGTTCAACATGACCCATCCGCTGTGGTCGGGCATGCGCGACCGCAAATTTGGCCGGGTCATCAACATCTCGTCGATCAACGGGCAAAAGGGTCAGGCGGGCCAAGCCAACTATTCGGCCGCCAAATCGGGTGACCTCGGCTTTACCAAGGCGCTGGCCCAAGAAGGCGCCCGCGCGGGCATCACCGTCAACGCCATCTGCCCCGGCTATATCGGGACGGAAATGGTCCGCGCGATTGACGAAAAGGTGCTGAACGAACGCATCATCCCGCAAATCCCCGTGGGCCGTCTGGGCGAGCCGGAGGAAATCGCGCGCTGCGTGGTATTCCTTGCCGCCGATGACGCGGGCTTCATCACCGGCTCCACGATCAGCGCGAATGGCGGACAGTTCTTCGTCTGACGAACGCCAAGGCCGACCAAAAGGAAAGGGCCGCCCCATCGGGCGGCCCTTTTCATCTCAGGCTTTCACAGCCTTGACCGCGGGCTTGGCGCGGAACATGGCAAAAAACGCTTTCACCAGATCTGCAAGATACTGCGCCCGCATCTCCTGCGCCTGACGCAGGATCGCTTCGTGATCAATACGCTGGTTCGCTTCCGTCATCGGACATCTCCTTTCGGACCTGCCCTCCCTGCACATCTATATGCGCCTTGACCGGCAGAGGAACAAGGTCACAACCCATGACCTTTGCGAAGCCCCGGTTTTCCCTCAGCGCAGGGCTTGACCTGCCCCACCCGCCCGGATCATCTGCGCGGGCAAGGCGGAGGCAGGCATGAACAAGGCAACAGGCATCGGTTTCACGGCGGTCCTGATGTGGGCGCTTCTGGCGCTCTTCACCATCGGCTCTGCCCCCGTGCCGCCTTTCCTTCTGAACGCCTTGTGCTTTGGCATTGGCGGCGTGATCGGCCTGATCTGGACAGCGCGAAAAGGCTTTGGCGTCTTGCGCGGCATCTCTTGGAAGGTCTATGCCTTTGGCACAATTGGCCTTTTCGGATACCACGCGCTCTACTTCACTGCCTTCCGCCTCGCCCCCGCGGCGGAAACCGGGCTGATCGCCTATCTCTGGCCGCTGTTCATCGTCCTCCTCTCCGGTCTCCTGCCGGGTGAAAGACTGGGGGCCATGCATATCCTCGGCGCGCTCATCGCCTTTGCCGGGGCGGCGCTCATCGTCCTTGGCCGCGACCAAGGGGGGGAGGTGAATGCCCTCGGCCTCCTCCTCGCCTTCGGCTGCGCGCTCACATGGGCGGCCTATTCCGTCCTGTCGCGCCGCCTTGGCGATGTCCCAACCGAAAGCGTCACCGTCTATTGCCTTGCCACGGCGGCGCTGTCGGTCGTGGCCCATCTCGCGCTCGAGGAAACCGTCTGGCCCGCCTCCCCCACCGGATGGCTGGCCGTGCTGGCACTTGGCATCGGACCGGTCGGCATTGCCTTTTTCACCTGGGACATCGGCATGAAAAAAGGCGACATCCAATTTCTTGGAGTCGCCTCTTATGCGGCACCACTTCTCTCCACCCTCGCCCTTGTCGGGGCAGGCTATGCCCCGGCGACCCTGACCCTCGCCATGGCGGCGGTCTTGATCGCCGGGGGGGCGGCGCTTGCGGCGCGCGCCGGGGCTCGCAGGGTCAAGCCTGCGAGAGCCGGGTAATTTCCTCTTTCAGTTTCAGCTTCTGCTTCTTCAGTTCCGCGATCCGCAGATCATCAGCCCCGGGGCTGCGCTGTTCCTTTTCCACCATGTCCGAGAGATGCTCATGCTTCTTGCGCAGTTCCTGCAGATGCGAAGCAACGGTCATGTCATTCCTCCTGTGATGGCTGTCGATAAGCGAAGTTCACCACAGGTTCCGAGTCGTGTCGCCCCAAATCAACCGCCGCAGTGCGGCAATTCGGGACAATTCAGCAAAACCGCGCCAAAAGGTCGCCCCCATCGCGCAGAACCCTGTTCGCCTCGGGCGTATAGCTTTCGCGGTCCCCGTCATGGGCCGCCCCGGCATGGATGGTAAATGGCGCCAGCAGGCGAAACGGCGCCCGCCCGCCTTTGCGCGCCTGCACGATCACCCGCACCGCCGCCCGCCCCTCGCGCGGCTGCAAGGGCAGCACGGCCACGGACCCCAGCTTCGTCCCCATCCCCGCCAGCACATCGGGCAGACCATCGGCCCCGCAGATCAGCGTCAGCCACCCCCCCGGCGCGAGCCGCCGCCCCGCAGCCCGCACCCATTCGGCCAAGGGCAGGTCAACCTGCATCGCCCGCGCCCGCGCCGCATTGGGCGAGGCCGTGCCCTGCCCATAATAGGGCGGGTTTGCGATCACATGGTCAAAATCCACCCGAAGCGCCTTGGGCATTCGGCCGATGTCGCCCTCATGCACCTCCAGCGCGATCCCATTTCGCGCGGCATTGCGGCGGGCCAGATCGGCATAGGCAGGCTGCACCTCCACCCCCGCCAGCCGCAGCCCCGGCACCCGCAGCCCAAGACAGAGCGCCGCAGCCCCCGCCCCACAGCCCATGTCCAAGACCGCCTGCCCCGGCATGGCCCCACAGGCCGCCGCCAGCAAAACCGGGTCCGTCGCCGCACGATAGCCTTTTACCGGCTGCAACAGGCGCAACCGTCCGCACAAAAACTTGTCATCTGAAAGGGTATCTTCGGCAAACATCACGACAGGGTCGGAATGTCATTGTCGCGCAGCACCGCCATCGCCATGAAGTAATCCGCCTCTCGCACCATCAGGCGGCGCGGCAGAATGCCCAAGTGCCCATCCAGAATGCTCATGTGGACGTCGAATTCAAAGCTGGCTATACCCTCGCCCTGCAACAGGGCTTGGGCAAAGGCGATCACGGTGGGGTCGTTCGTGCGCAAAAGCTCTTTCATGACAGATAAGTAGAACGCTACCGCTTAAAAAACTAGGGTGGAGCACCGGGGAATGAGCTTGGACGACGCATCGCAAAAACCGCATGACCGACTGGGCGCTTGGCTTGCCACCGATATGGAGGCGGTGAACACCCTGATCCGTCAGCGCATGGCCAGCGAACATGCCCCCCGCATCCCCGAAGTCACCGCCCATCTGGTCGAAGCGGGCGGCAAACGCCTTCGCCCCATGCTCACGCTCGCCGCCGCGCGGCTTTGCGGCTATGACGGCCCCTATCACATCCATCTGGCGGCTACGGTCGAATTCATCCACACCGCCACGCTGCTTCATGACGATGTGGTGGACGAAAGCCGCCAGCGCCGGGGGCGGCCTACGGCGAATCTACTGTGGGACAACAAATCGAGCGTTCTGGTCGGCGATTACCTCTTCGCCCGCAGTTTCCAGTTGATGACCGAAACGGGCAATATGCGCGTTCTGTCGATCCTTTCTAACGCCTCTGCCGTGATTGCCGAAGGCGAGGTGCTGCAACTCACCGCTGCCCAAGACCTGCGCACCGACGAATCGATTTATCTGCAAGTCGTGCGCGGCAAGACGGCGGCACTGTTTTCCGCAGCAACCGAAGTGGGCGGCGTGATCGCCGGGGCCAGCGCAGATGAGGTGCAGGCACTTTTCGATTTCGGCGATGCGCTCGGCATCGCCTTCCACGATTTCCGCGAAAGGAAACTCACGCTGCCCGTCATCAAGGCCGTGGCCAAGGCCGATGCCGAAGAACGCGCCTTCTGGGTCCGCACCATCGAACGCGGCCAGCAGGAAGAGGGCGATCTGGACCGCGCCCGCGCGATCATGGCCCGCCACGGCGCGATGGAGGCGGCGCGCGACGACGCCTTTGCCTATGCCGCCCGCGCCCGTGCCGCGCTCACCCGCCTGCCCGACCATCCTCTGCGCCAGATGCTGGATGATCTGGCCGAATATGTCGTGGCGCGGCTCAACTAAGCATCGGCGCGGCGGCGACCCACCATTTGGGATGCGCCGCCTGCACCGCCCGCGCGCCGGCAGCAGCCGTCAGCCCATCGGCAAAAAGGCCAAAGCAGGTCGCCCCCGATCCTGACATGCGGGCCAAGAGGCACCCCCCTTGGGCAGAAAGCGCATCGCGCAGCGTGCCAATCACCGGGGCCAGCGCCATCGCTGGCGGCTCTAGGTCATTGCGGCACATCCGCAGGAACGCTGCCAGTTCCTGCGCATCGCGCAGGCGTGGCATATCCCGCGGCAGGGGTGCGTTATCCTTTCGCGCCAGCCCTTTGAACACCGCAGGCGTCGCCACCGCGACGCCGGGGTTCACCAGCACCAGCCACGCCGCTGGCAGGGGCGGCAGGGGCGTCAAATGCTCTCCCACCCCCGCCATCCGCACCGCGCGCCCGGCAAGGCAGACAGGCACATCCGCGCCCAAGGCCAGAACGGTCCCCGCATCGGGCAAAGGCCGCCCCGTCACCCGCGCCAGCAGGCGTAGCGCCGCCGCCGCATCGGCAGACCCGCCCCCGATGCCCGAGGCGACCGGCAGGCGCTTATCCAACACCAATCGCGCCTCTGCCCCCATCGCACGGGCGGCACGCAGCACCAGATTGTCAGGTTCAGCCTGCAACCCTGCCGCCATCGGGCCAGTCAGTTCCAATGACAAAGGCCCCGGCGTGGCGCGGATTTCATCCCCCACCCCGGCAAAGACCACCAGACTATCCAGCAGATGATAACCATCACCCCGCTGCCCGGTCACATGCAGCGCAAGGTTGATCTTGGCCGGCGCGAATTCAGTTTGCATTCGGCACGGAATGGAGGGGCGGCGCCCCCTCTTCGCGCAGCACCTCGTCCAAGCCCACCTCCAGCTTGCGGCGAATACGCTCCGCTTCCGCCTCTTCGGGTTCAAACGAAAGTGCGCGCCGCCATTGGAACCGCGCCTCACGCTCGCGCCCCACGGCCCAATAGACATCGCCAAGATGGTCGGTCACCACCGGGTCCACCGGCTCCAGCAAGCTCGCCCGCTCCATCGGCTCCAGCGCTTCTTCATAGCGACCCAGCCGGAAATAGGCCCAAGCAAGGCTGTCGATGATGTAACCCGCATCCGGCTGCAACTCGACCGCCCGCTTGATCAGCGCCAGCGCCTCATCCAAATTTTCGTTCCGATCCACGAAACTATAGCCCAGATAGTTCAATACCTGCGCCTGATCGGGGTTCAACTCCAGCGCACGGCGAAAATCCGGCTCGGCTTGCTCCCATAGCTTGGCCCGTTCAAAGGCCACGGCGCGGGCATAGAACAATCCCCAATGCCGCTGCTCCGGCGCGGCGATCAGATCAATCGCGCGGGTATAGGCGGCAGCCGCTTCCTCGAACCGTTCCGCCCGGCGCAGCGCATCGCCCATCGTCGTATGCACAGCCCCCAGGTCCGGGTAACGCCCCGCCAAAGCCTCCAGCGCGTCCAGCCCTTCCTCCTGCTGCTCTTGCGCCAAAAGCGTGCTGATCCGGCCCAGTTCCGCCGTGTAATAGGCCGGATTATCCGGCGCGATCCGGGCATAGACATCCGCCGCCAGCGCGGGCTGATCGAGCCGCTCCAACAACCCAGCCGACAGCAGCACCGCCTCGACATGTGCAGGGTTCAGCTCCACCGCCGCGAGCGCATAGAGAAGCGTATAGGCATCTTCCGCTTCGCCATTCAACGCCACGGCCAGCGAAAACAGCACCTCTGCCATCCCCGCCTGCGCATCCGGCACGATGGTAAAGGGCAAAGGCGCGCCCGCCGCAAGATCACGGCGGATCTGGTCCAACTGCGGCTCCGCTTCCGTCCCGAAACTGCGTTCAAGCAGGTCAAGCGCTTCGCCATGGCGCTCCAACTGGCTCAGAATCTGCGCATGCGCGATCACCCCGCGCCGGTTTACCACTAATGGGCCTTCTGCACGGCCCGAAAGAATATCATCGGCGGATTGGAAATCTCCCACGGCGGCAAGGGCCAATGCCTTGTGATAAAGACCAAAGGGCTTCAACGCCCCGTTGGCGATGATCGCATCGAACCGCGCTACCGCATCCGCCATCCGGCCCATGCCGAATTCGGACCATGCCAGCACAAGCTGATCCATCAGATTGCCAATGGCTCGCTCTGGCCGCGCCTCCAGCAACACATCAAAAGCCCCTTCGCGCGCATCCGCCACCAAAAGCGCAATCGCCCCGGCCTGACTACGCCCGCCAGTGGCCAAAAGCTGCTCTGCCGCCTCTGCCGCCGCCGCGAAATCGCCCTTGCCCATCAAGGACAGGACCAACCCTTCCAAAAGAAAGGGATTGTCCCGCTCCATCCCCAAGGCGCGGTCGTACCAAAAGGCTGCATCGCGATAGCTATGCTCAGACAGCGCCGCCCGCGCGGCCAGATAGGCCCCCGCATCTGCAACATCGCTCAGAGCGGGATCAGGTTCCGCCCCCGCCTCCTGCGCGACAACCGGCAGGGCAGAAAGGCACAGGGCCGCCGCCACAAGCCACGGACGAAGGGGGCGCATGATGCCAGATGCCATGGAACGCAAATTCTCCTGCCATTTGGGAGAAGCTAGCGGTCCCCCGGCACCGTGGCAATGGCAAGCCGCGCCCGCCACGCCTGCTCGCGCAGTTGTCAGAACCCGCGCCAGATCAGCAACAGCCCCGCCACCAGCACCGGCAGCGCGCCAAGCACCAATACCCAGTTCACCCAATCCCGCGCCGGGCGCGGCTCCAGCACGGGGTAGCGCAAAGGCCACCGCCCCGACCGCGCCGCCTCTGCCAGTGTGCTGACCGCCACGGGAATCCGCAGGCCAAACAACAAAGGCACCGGCAAGGGCCAGCCAAAGCGCCCCGCCCGCGCGCCATCGCGGTGGTGATAGGCGGCCTCATAGCCCTTCAGATCCACGCCAAAAGCATGACCAAAGGCCACCATAAAGGCTTCGGCCGCCTCTCCCTCCAGATCAAGCGCGCGCAAAACATCTGCGCGCTCCAAGGCGCTCAACCGCCGCCCCGTGCGGGTGGCGATGAACTCCAGAATATCCGCCTCGCCCGGCCCGTTCTGCATCACATATTCGGATAATTCGGCCCGCCCGCGCCCTGCGGCGTGGTCCAGACGATGTTCTGGCTCGGGTCCTTGATGTCACAGGTCTTGCAATGCACACAGTTCTGGAAATTGATCACGAACCGTGGGTCTTTGCCTTCCTCCGACACCACTTCATAAACCCCCGCCGGGCAGTATCGCTGCGCAGGTTCCGCATATTTGGGCAGGTTCACCGCAATCGGCACGCCCGCATCCTTGAGCTTCAGATGCGCAGGCTGCGCCTCATCATGGTTGGTGAAGCTAAAGGCCACATTGGTCAGCCGGTCGAAAGACAGCTTCCCATCGGGCTTGGGGTAGTCAATCGGCTTGTGGTCCTTGGCAAGCCCCGTTGCCGCCGCATCCGACTTCCCGTGGCGCAGCGTGCCAAAGACCGTCAGGCCAATCGTATTGGCCCACATATCGACGCCGCCGCCCATCAGGCTCGCCACCAGCCCATATTTTGACCACAAGGGCTTCACATTGCGCACCTTCTTCAGGTCGCGCCCAATCGCGCCCTCGCGCACCTCCCGCTCATAGGCGGTCAACTCATCCCCCGCACGGCCTGCCTTGATCGCGGCATGGGCAGCCTCTGCCGCCGCCTTGCCCGACAGCATCGCATTATGGTTGCCCTTGATGCGCGGCACATTCACCATGCCGACGCTGCACCCCAAGAGCGCCACGCCCGGCGCCACCATCTTGGGCATCGACTGCCAGCCGCCTTCGGAAATCGCCCGCGCGCCATAGGCCACGCGCTTCCCACCCTTCAGCAGTTCCGCCACCATTGGATGATGCTTGAACCGCTGGAACTCCATGTAAGGGTAGAGATGCGGGTTTTCATAGTTCAGGTGAACCACAAAACCCACATAAACCTGATTGTTCTCAAGGTGATAGATGAACGATCCGCCCCCGGCGTTGGACCCCAAGGGCCAGCCCATTGTATGGGTCACCGTCCCCTCGCGGTGTTTCGCGGGGTCGATCTCCCAGATTTCCTTCATCCCGATGCCAAACTTCTGCGGGCATTTACCCTTTTGCAGATCGTATTTCTCGATCACTTGCTTGGACAGGCTGCCCCGCACCCCTTCGGACAGGAACACATACTTGCCCAGAAGTTCCATCCCCGGCTCATAGCTTGGCCCCGGTTCCCCGGTCGCCGGGTCGCGGCCAAACTCCCCCGCCACAACGCCCGCCACGCGGTCGCCCTCAAACACCAATTCGCTACACGACATGCCGGGGAAAATCTCTACCCCCAACCCTTCCGCCACACCGGCCATCCAGCGGCAGACATTGGCCATGGAAACGATGTAATTGCCGTGATTGTTCATCAGGGGCGGCATGGGCCAATTCGGAATCCGAATCTGCCCCGCCGGGCCAAGCATGTAGAAATTGTCTTCCTTCACCTCGGTCTTGATCGGCGCACCCATGCTGCGCCATTCCGGCAACAGCGCATCAAGCCCCGCCGGGTCCAGCACCGCGCCCGAGAGGATATGCGCGCCGACCTCGGACCCTTTTTCCAGCACGACAACCGAAAGATCGGCATCCAACTGCTTCAGCCGGATCGCCGCCGACAGCCCCGCAGGCCCAGCCCCCACGATCACAACGTCATATTCCATCTTTTCGCGGACGATCTCGCTCATCGCTCTCCCTCTCCGGGGCGCGGCCCGGAATCCCTGTCAAGACTGGCTGCTTCGTCATTGCCCCAAGGCAGGCCCCCGGTCAACCGCAACGCAACAAGATGTTTCCGCATTGCAGCATCGCGGCAATTTTCTTTCCCAAAGCCGACAGCCCGCCGCTTTCCCGCGCCATCCCTCTTGCATTTGCAGCAGGCTTCCGCTTGGGTGGAACCCTGTTGGGCCATGGTCCCGGTTTCCGGGGCTGTGGTCGCTTTTTTACGTGGAAGATGACGATGGAAAAGATCCCGATGACACGCGCAGGCTTCAACGCTCTGGATGAAGAGTTGAAGGTGCTGAAAACCGTCGATCGCCCCGCCATCATCCGCGCCATCGCCGAAGCGCGCGAACATGGCGATCTGTCGGAAAATGCCGAGTATCACTCTGCCCGGGAAAAGCAGTCCTTCATCGAAGGACGGATCAAGGAACTCGAAGGGACGCTCTCGCTGGCCGAAGTGATTGACCCGTCCAAACTCTCCGGTCCAATCAAATTCGGCGCGACTGTCACCTTGGTGGATGAAGATACCGATGAAGAGCGCACCTATCAGATCGTCGGTGAAACCGAGGCGGATATCGAACGCGGCCTTCTGAACATTCGCTCCCCCCTCGCTCGCGCCCTGATCGGCAAAGAGGAGGGCGACAGCGTCGAGGTCAAAACGCCGGGTGGCGAGCGCAGCTATGAAGTCGTGAGCATCCGTTACATCTGATCCGTCGGACAGGGGGTCATCGCATGCCCGAACGCCCACTACCCGAACGAGATGACAAGCCGCTTGTCACCCCGCAATCCCGTGTCGCGCAGACCAAAATGCCTGCGACCGAGGTTGTGGCCGGCCTTCTTGCGGTCATTTGGGTTGTCGCCGTCCTCGCCTATGCCTTGCGCGCCCCCGAAGGCACGGCTCCGCTTGGCCTTGTGATGACCGTTCTGGTCGTTTTCCTGCCCTTGGCACTGATCTGGGCAGCAGCCACAACGCTCCGCTCGGTCCGCGAGTTACGCGCCGAAGCCGCGCGCCTTCAGGCCAGCGTCGATGCGATGCGACAAGCCTATGTCGCAGGACAAGCCGCCGGCAGCGGCTTGAAACCAGGCATGGAAAGAAAGATCGAGGAACTGGCCCAGGCCGCGAAACAGGCGGAAAGCGTCTTGGCCACCTTCACCTCGCGCCGCGATGCGGGCCTCTCGGTCCCTTCCGCCGACCGCAAGGCTGCGCTGGTCGCACCGCGCCCGCCTGCACCCACCGATGAACAGCCCGGCCTTGCCCTTGGCACGCCCGCCGATGCGCTGGCCTCCCCGCTGTCGGTCGGCGATTTCATCCGCGCCCTGCAATTCCCCGAAAATCCCGACGACAAGGAAGGTTTCCGCGCCCTGCGCATGGCCCTCGAAGACCGCGAGGTCGCCAAACTCATCCGCGCCGCGCAGGATGTGCTGACGCTTCTGTCGCAGGAAGGCATCTACATGGATGACCTCAAGCCCGACCGCGCACGCCCCGAGCTTTGGCGGCGCTTCGCAGCCGGCGAACGCGGCAAGGGCATCGCTGCGGTGGGCGGCGTACGCGACCGCGCCTCGCTCGCCCTGACCGCCGGGCGGATGCGCGAAGACCCGGTGTTCCGCGACGCAGGCCACCATTTCCTGCGCACCTTCGACCGCATGTTCCAGCAGTTCGAAAAGACCGCCTCCGATGCCGAAATCGCCGAACTCGCCGATACACGCACCGCCCGCGCCTTCATGCTCTTCGGCCGCGTTATGGGCGTGTTCGACTGATCCCTCGCCCTCTGAAACAC
>JALOTC010000119.1 GCA_025458085.1 Cypionkella sp.
CGAGGGGGCGCGGTTGGCCCCCGATGCTTTGGCGCTGATCACGCGGGCGGCGGAAGGGTCGGTGCGCGATGCGATGAGCCTGATGGATCAGGCGATTGCCCATGGCGCGGGGGAGACGACGGCGGCGCAGGTGCGGGCGATGCTGGGGTTGGCCGATCGCGGGCGGGTTCTGGACTTGTTTGACCTGATCCTGCGGGGGGAGGCGGCAGCGGCCTTGACCGAGCTTTCGGGGCAATATGCCGATGGGGCGGACCCGATGGCGGTGCTGCGCGATCTGGCGGAGATCACGCATTGGGTGAGTGTGATCAAGATCACGCCGGAGGCGGCAGAGGACCCGACCACCCCGCCGGACGAACGCGCGCGGGGGCTGGAGATGGCCCAGCGTCTGCCGATGCGGGTGCTGAGCCGGATGTGGCAGATGCTGCTGAAGGCGATCGAGGAAGTGGGGCTGGCCCCCAATGCGATGATGGCCGCCGAGATGGCGGTGATCCGGCTGACCCATGTAGCGGATTTGCCGGACCCCGAGACGCTGATCCGGCGGTTGCAGACGGGGTCTGGACCCGTGGCGGGGGGTGCGCCTGCGGGTGGCGGAGGTGGCACGGTGCATGGGGCGGCGCGCATGGCGCCTTCGGCCCCGATGCGGGGCCCTGCGATGGGGCCAGTGATGAGCGGGGCGGGGCAGGCCTTGGCTTTGGCGGGCCAAGTGCCGGTGATTGCCACATTTGAAGGCGTGCTGGACTTGATCCGCGAGAAGCGGGACATGAAATTGCTCTATGAGGTGGAGGAAGGGCTGAGGCTGGTCCGATACTCTCCCGGCCGAATTGAGTTTGAGCCTGCACCGGGGGCGGCGGCGGATTTGGCGGCGCGGTTGGGGCAAAGGTTGCAGGGCTGGACCGGGGCGCGCTGGGGCGTTTCGGTCGTGGCCGGGGGCGGTGCGCCGACGGTGGCCGAGGCGCGGGCGGCAGAGCGGCGCGTGGCCGAGGCGGCGGCAATGCAGAACCCGCTTGTGCAGGCGGCGCTGGCGGCCTTTCCGGGGGCGAAGATCGTGGAGATCCGTAGCGCCGAGGAGATGACGCGCGCGGCGGCGGTCGAGGCCCTGCCAGAAGTGGAAGACGAATGGGACCCCTTTGAGGACGGTTGAGAGGATTGGCGATGCTGAAAGGTTTGGGCGGATTGGGCGGGCTTGGCGATATGGCCAAGATGATGAAGGCCGCGCAGGATATGCAGGTCAAGATGGCCGAGATGCAGGAAGAACTTTCCCGCACGGTGGTGATGGGCGAATCCGGGGCGGGGCTGGTCAAGGCGCGGGCCACGGCCAAGGGCGAATTGACGGGGCTGGACATTGACCCTTCGATCTTTGTGGCGAGCGAGAAGGAAGTGGTGGAGGATTTGATCCTTGCCGCGATCAAGGATGCGCAGGCCAAGGCGGCGGAACGCAGCCAGCAGGAAATGGCGAAGCTGACCGAAGGGCTTGGCCTTCCGCCGGGCATGAAACTTCCGTTCTGAGGCGGCTGTGAGCCAAGGCCCCCGCGATATCGAGCTGTTGATCGACCTGATGGCCCGGTTGCCGGGCCTTGGGCCACGGTCTGCGCGGCGGGCGGTTCTGGCCTTGCTGCGCAAGCGCGAGGGGCTGATGGCCCCTCTGGCGCAGGCGATGGCTTCGGTTGCGTTGAATGTGCGGGATTGCCAGACCTGTGGCAATGTGGGGACCGAGGAGGTTTGCCCCATCTGCGCCGATCCGCGCCGGGCGACCGGGCAGATCTGCGTGGTGGAGGATGTGGCCGATCTGTGGGCGATGGAGCGCGGCGGGGCGTTTCGCGGAAGGTATCATGTCTTGGGTGGCACCCTTTCTGCGCTGGATGCCGTGGGGCCTGAGGAGTTGCGTATTCCCGATCTGGTGGCGCGTGTGCGTATGGAAGGGGTTTCCGAAGTGATTCTTGCGTTGAATGCCACGGTCGATGGCCAGACCACCGCGCATTACATAGCGGATGCGCTTGGCCCTTCGGGGGTGGAGATCAGCACGCTGGCCCAAGGGGTGCCGATTGGCGGCGAGCTGGACTATCTGGATGATGGCACGATTGGCGCAGCCTTGCGGGCCAGACGGCGGGTCTGAGCATGATCTGCGCCCGCCTTTCCCGAGGGTTGCCAGTGCGATCATGTGGAGCCGGCCATTACCCCAATCACTCTTTACTCACACATGCCGGCCGGCCCCACATCGCAAGATCGCAGCATCGTGATGGTTAGGCCAAAGCATTGTAATGAAATGCAGGTTGTTTACCTGAACGGGGCGCGTTTGCAGCTCATGTGGCATGAAATGCAGGCGCAGTTTCGCCATCCGCTGTTCGTGGCCATGTTGATCGGTATCGCGGTGGTGATCATTCTGATCGGGCCCTACAGCCATCTCTTGAATCTGCGGCCTTTGGCGATGGGGCTGTTCTATGCCGTGGCTTTTGGCAGTTTCACGCTTGGGCTTTATGGGGCGCTTTGGCTGTGCCACCGCCGGGGATGGGCGGCGTGGAGCCTTTTGACCGTTGGATTTGCGGCGCTTTTTGCAACCGTTTGTGGGCTTGGAGCGGCGCTGATCCTCGGCGCGCCGATGCCGTCGGCTGCGGATCTGGCCAAGGTGACGGGGTTCAACCTGACCGTTGGGTATCTGGGGGAAATCATCCATGCGGTTTTTCTGATGCCGCGCATCTTGGCTGATCTGCGGCGTCGGCCGGTTGAGGAATTGCGGGCGAAGATGATCCTGCCTGATGTGCAGGCAGAGTCAGCCGGAGCACAAGCGCCACCGCCGGTTGAGACGGTGCGGGACGTGCTGCCAGTCGATGTGCGGATCTTTGGGCAGAATTTTGCGCTGGCCCGGATCACGGCGCTGGAGGCGGAAGAGCATTATGTCGTGATCCATAGCCAAGATGGGGCGCGGCAGATGCTGCGCGGACGGATCGCCGATGCTGTGGCGGCGATGCCCGAAGGCTATGGTCTGCGGGTGCATCGCAGCCATTGGGTGGCGGGGCGTGCGATTTTGAAATCCGAGCAGGTGCAGGGGCAAATGATGCTGTGCCTGAGCGATGGCAGAAACGTGCCTGTCGCCCGGTCGCGGCAGAGCGAGGTACGGGAGTGGTTGCGCCGGCATCAGGACATTAAAAAGGCGCCCGAGCGGGGCGCCTGATCCGGCTTTGCCTTTTGCCCGCGCCTTAGCGGCGGGGGCTGTCCTCATCTTCATCTTCGTCGTCATCGCCTTGCGGCAGATTGAAGAAGCTTTCGGCATCGGAATAATCGGTGGGCTTCTTCTCTTCTTCCGAGATGCTGAATGCCTCCAGCCCTTGCAGGTTCGAGGGCATCTTGGGTTCGGTCGACATGCCGAGCGATTGTTCGGTGCTGACGAGTTTGCGGCGTTCGTCATCGGACATGACCACGCCTTCGGCGGCGCGGCGGCGGACGGCTTGCTGCACGGCGGTATCGAGTTCGGATTGCTTGCACAGGCCAAGCGCCACGGGATCAACCGGCTTGAGGTTGATGTAGTTCCAGTGCGATTTGTCGCGGATCGACTGGATCGTGGGCTTGGTGGTGCCGACGAGTTTGCCAATCGCGCCATCCGAGAGTTCGGGGTGGAATTTCACCAGCCACAGGATCGCATCGGGGCGATCTTGCCGCTTCGACAGCGGCGTATAGCGCGGGCCGCGGCGCTTTTCTTCGCCCACGGCGGAGGGGTTGTGCTTGAGCTTGAGGCGATAGAGCGGGTCTTTCTGGCCCTTTTCAATCTCGCCCATGTCGAGTTGATTGTTGGCGATCGGGTCAAAGCCTTTGACCCCGGTGGCCACGTCGCCATCGGCGATGCCTTGCACCTCAAGCTCGTGCATGCCGCAGAAATCGGCGATCTGCTTGAAGGAAAGCGTGGTGTTGTCCACGAGCCAGACGGCGGTGGCTTTGGCCATGAGCGGCTTGTTCATGCGCAGGCTCCTTTACAAATCTGTCCCGTGCCGGGAAAACGGCTGCGGACCGGTGGCCCGCGATTTCCACGATGTCGGGGAATTCAGAGCGGCGTATACTGGGTTTTCGGGCGAAGGAAAAGTGCAAATGCGCAAGCTGGCTTTGGCGGTCGCGGCCTTGTGTCTGGGGATGGGTGGTCTGGGGGCAAATGGCTTGGGGGCTGGCCTTGCACGGGCCGAGGGCGAGGCGGCGGGGGATTTTGACTATTATGTGATGGCGCTGTCTTGGTCCTCAAGCTGGTGTGCGCTGGAAGGCGATGCGCGGCGCGATCCGCAGTGTCGGGAGGGGACGGGCACGACCTTTGTGCTGCATGGGCTGTGGCCGCAATATGAGGACGGGTGGCCCAGCTATTGCCGGACCGGGGTGCGGGACCCGTCGCGGGCGGAAACGGCGGCGATGGCGGATCTGTTCGGCGGCGCGGGGGCGGCGTTTTATCAGTGGAAGAAGCACGGGCGCTGTGCAGGCCTGTCGGCGCAGGACTATTTCGCGACGGCGCGGCGGGCTTTTGAGAGCATCGCAATCTCAGAAGTTTTCCCGCAGATTGACCGGGATTTGCGGGTGCCTGCCGAGGTGATCGAGGGGGCTTTTCTGGAGGCCAATCCGGGGCTGAAGCGCGATCAGGTGACGGTGACCTGCCGCGAGGGGCGGATTCAGGAAGTGCGGATTTGCCTGACCAAGGCGCTTGAGCCGCGGCGTTGTGGCGCGGATGTGATCCGCGATTGCCGGATGCAGGATGCGCTGTTGGAGGCGGTACGCTGAGGGGGTGTCTGCCCGACCCCGATCTCTCTTGGATATGCCCCGGGGAGGGCTGTCTGCCCGACCCCACCCTCTCTTGGATAAAGCCCGGGGAGGGCTGTCTGCCCTCCCCGGACCCCTCCCGAGGATATTTGGGAACAGATGAAAGGGCGGGTTCGGGTTGGGGCTGACTTGGCCCTCGTGGTCAGTGGTGGTCAGTCGCCGACCTTGAGGACGATTTTGCCGGTATGGCCGGAGCTTTCCATCCGGGCATGGGCGGCGGCGGCCTGTTCCAGCGGGAATTCGCTGTCCATCACCGGGGCGAAATGGCCGGAAGCGATCATGGGCCAGACATGCGCCTCCACCTCGCGCGCGATGCGGGCCTTGGCGGCGTCGGACTGTGGGCGCAGCGTGGAGCCGGTGATCGTGAGGCGGCGGACCATCATTTCGGAGAAGTTGAGTTCGACCTTGGGGCCTTGGAGGAAGGCGATTTGGACGAGCCGCCCGTCATCGGCCAGGGTGCGGATGTTGCGGGGCAGGTAGGGGCCGCCGACCATATCGAGGATCAGGTTCGCGCCGCCTTCGTCCTTGATCGCGGCGGCCCAATCTTCGGTCCGGTAGTTGAAGGCGCGTTCGGCGCCGAGCGATTCGCAGGTGCGGGCCTTTTCGTCGCTGCCTGCGGTGGTGAAGACGCGTGCGCCGAGGGTGCGGGCGATCTGGATCGCGGTGGTGCCGATGCCTGAGGCCCCGCCGTGGACGAGGAAGCGTTCGCCCGCGCGCAGGCCCCCGCGCATGACGACATTGGACCAGACGGTGAAGCAGGTCTCGGGCAGGCAGGCGGCTTCGCGCAAGGACATGCCTTCGGGGACGGGCAGGGCGTGGGCTTCGTGGGTGGCCACATATTCGGCATAGCCGCCACCGGGGAGGAGGGCGGTCACGCGGTCGCCGATCGCCCAGCGGGTGACATTGGGGCCGAGGGCGACGACGGTGCCCGATGCCTCCAATCCCGGCAGGGGGGAGGCATTGGCGGGCGGCGCATAGAGGCCCGCACGTTGCAGCGCATCGGGGCGGTTCACCCCGGCATAGGCCACGCGGATGATGATCTGGCCGTGACCCGGCACGGGGACGGGGAGGGTCGCGGGCTTGAGCACCTCTGGCCCGCCGGCTTGGGTGATTTCCACGGCGCGCATCACATGCGAAAGGGTCATGGGTCTTTGTGCCTGATGTCTTAGCGCAGCGGGCTGCGGAAGGGGTTGCGGAAGCCTTGGCCCGGCGAGGTGCCGGTCTGGCCCGGTTTGCGCAGATGTTCCATGAATTTCAAGGGGCCAGCGGTCAGCGCCTTGGCCAAAGGGTTATCTTTGACCTTGGCCTTCACCTGTTCGAAGCGCATCACATCTTCAATCCGGCGGTCGAGGAAATCCCATGTGGCCTGATGGCCGAGGCTGTCATCGCCGAGCCAAAAGAGGACGGTGGTGGAATAGACGCCGGAGAGGGTGGCGCGTTTGGTGTACCAGTTGAGATCGGTGCTGGTGTCGCCCAGCGTTGTCCAGATCGCATCGGCGGTGCCCCAGATCAGCCGCGCGCCTTCGGCGGCGTGAAGCGGCAGGGCGAAGAGCGTGGTGCCGCGGCGGACGGCTTCCTTATCCTCGACCGCCTCGAGCCGGTAGCGGACGGCGGTGGCGATGCGGTCGCGGAAGCGCAGGGCGGAGAGGTCGGTTTCCAGAAGCCGGCGGCACATCTCGGCATCGCCGCGGCGGTGGAAAGCGATGGCGAGGTCTAGCCCGCCGCGGGGGAAAAGCGCGCGGGCAAGCGCGGTATCCACGCCCGAATCGGCGATGGCCGCGCGGAAGGTGGTTTCGGTCCAGCCATCAAAGGGCACATGCATCAGGGCCGCATCGAGGAGGCGGGCGGCGCTGTCGTCGGGTGTGGTGGTCTGGTCCATCGCTTTTCCCCGGTGTGCTAGGTGGACAGGAAGGTCGGGCTTTGTTATAGCGCGCCTCGCCTGCACTTGAAGTGCAACTCTAACTTAGGAAGGTGGTGACAACCACATGCAGGTCAGCGTCCGCGACAATAACGTCGAACAGGCCCTCCGGGCCCTCCGCAAACTCGCGCGCAAGAAGGCGCAGCGCGAAGGCGCAGTCTGAGGTCCGGTCAAGGTTTTGGCTTTGGCGTTCAGCCGACACTGGGGTTAGCAATAGCCCGACACGATCAACCCCCGTGCCATGGCCCGGGGGTTTTTCTTTGGCCTGAGGGGTTGGGGGTTTTAGGGCCGGGGGGCGGCGGCGCGGCGCAGGCGGTCGTTGATGGCGCGGCCCAGCCCGGTTTCCGGCACGGGGGCAAAGGCGATGCGCCCGGTGGGACCGGCGAGCGTATCGGCATCGCGGAGCGTTTGGAACAGCCGCGCGGCAGCCTCGACCAGATCGCCCGTGGGGGAGAGGGTGAGGGCCGCACCCGCGCAGGCGGGGCCGAAGCCAACCCAGACCTCGC
>JALOTC010000236.1 GCA_025458085.1 Cypionkella sp.
ATTTTCTTTCCGGCCCTCCGCGCAGGGGGAGGGAAGGGGTGCGAACATGCGGTTGCATCGATGCGCGCTGATTATCATGACCATGCCGGAAAAATTGAATCGATCCTTCGGCTGACCCAAGACCTGACACCTCCGGTTCATGCCTGCGGACCATGGCGCGCGCTCTATCGTGCATTGGGGATGCTTTTTGAGGATCTCGCGACCCAAATCGCCTTTGAAAACGACGCGCTTTTTCCCCGGCTCGACCCTCATGGAGCGCGCTTTGCAGGTTGTTGAACAAGCAAGGAAAGGGATCCGATGACTTCCTCTGGCGCATATGCCTCCCCACCTTGCATGGCGACAGAGGTGGATACCTTCGATTTCGACCCCGTCGCGGGTAATCCGGAGCAGGCGCTTGATGTGGCCCGTTGGCGTCGGGCACAGCGCAAAAGGCTGTTCGACCTTCGCGATGGATTGGGCCAGTCTGGGCGAGCTGACATCAGCCATGCGATCTGTGGCCATCTTGAAACCTTGCTTGATGCGATTGGGCTCTCGGCCGGCATGGTGCTTGCGGCGTGGTGGCCCATTAAGGGCGAAGCTGATGTGCGCCCTCTCCTGATCCAGTTGCACGAAAAGGGCATTCGCCTGGCTCTCCCCGTTGTCGCGGTGCGGGCGGCCCCACTGATCTTTCGCCGCTGGACCCCAGGTGGCCAGATGGAGCGTGGGGTCTGGAATATTCCCGTGCCGCCGCCCGAGGCTGAGGTGCTGTCTCCCGACCTTGCCCTTGCCCCCTGTCTGGGCTGGGACGCTGCATGCTATCGGCTAGGGTGGGGTGGAGGATATTATGATCGGACACTTGCCACTCAGTCACCGCGTCCCGTGACCATTGGAGTTGCCCTCGCGGCTGCGCAGCTCGCGACGATTTTCCCGCAACCCCATGATGTCGCGCTGAATATGATCGTGACTGAAGCTGGCTTGTCCGCAGTGCGACAAGATCCTCTGTGACTTTTGCCTTGGCCTCTTTCGAAGATAATCTCCGGGTGAACATCCACCCACCCAACCGGCGGCTGCAACCGCTAGGGAGATCACGCCATGAACCAGATTACTGATACTTCGCGTTTTGCGCTACTGGCCGGGGAGGCCGGTTTCGACCCGATTGAGGAGCGGCTGCGGATGAGCGTCCGTGCGACGATCGAGGCCGTGTTTGAGGAGGAACTGGCCGCATATCTCGGCCGGCTGCGCTATGGTCGGGGCGACGGCCCGGCGAAAGGCTATCGCCACGGGCACCGTGAACGGCAACTGACCGGCACATTTGGGACGGAGACGGTGCGGGTTCCGCGGGCCCGGATTGAGAATGAGACGGGCAAGGTGATGGAATGGCGCTCGAAGGCGCTGCCCCGTTATCAGCGGCTGACAAAGAAGGCCGAGGCCCTGATCGCTGCGGTCTATCTGGCCGGCACCAACACCCGGCGCGTCAAGCGGGCGCTGTTCGGGCTGTTCGAGGGCGCCGTGAGCAAGGACGTGGTGAGCCGCGCCTGGCGTAAGGTGAAGGTGGACTGGGACGCCTGGTGTGCCCGCAGTCTGGCCGATGAGGACATCGTTCGCCTGATCCTCGACGGCACCGTGATCAAGACCCGGATCGATAAGAAGGCTACGAACATCTCGGTGCTGGCGGCCATCGGCGTGCGCCGCGACGGGCAGAAGGTGCTGCTTTCCATAAGAAACATGGGCGGGGAGAGCACCGCCGCGTGGCGGCAGTTCCTCGATGACCTTGATGCCCGCGGCCTGAAGAGGCCCGAATTCGTGATCGTCGACGGCGCACCAGGGCTGGAGGTATGAGGAGGATCAGAAAACGGTCCAGTGGACCGTTTTCCCGACGATTGGCTCGTGGGGTTGCGGGGCGATGATCTGCCGATCCAGCGCTGCTCGGTTCACAAGCACCGCAACCTGCTGGCGCACGCCCCCAAGCACATGCACGACGAGCTGACCGAGGACTACCGGGATGTGGTCTACGCAAATAACGCCGCCGAGGTGGAGCGCCGCCGCAAGGCATTCCTACGAAGGTGGCGGCTCAAGTGCCGGGCGGTAGCCGACAGCCTTGAAGAAGCTGGGGCCCGGCTGTTCACCTTCACACGCCTCGATCCATCGCAATGGAAGTCCGCCCGGACCACCAACGCCATTGAGCGCCTGAACGAGGAGTTCCGCCGCCGCATCAAGACCCAGACCGTGCTGCCCTGCGCCGATACCGTGCCGATGCTGCTCTGGGCGCTGCTCGCCTCCGGCCAGATCCAGATGCGAAAGGTCGACGGCTGGGAAACCCTCTCTCAGCCCATCGAACCCATGCCACTTGACCTCGCCGCCTGAAAAACGGACCCTTCACATGCCCGGAGCACGCCGCCAGGGAATTTCCACAGCATTCGCGACACGACCTTCGAAGAAGGTCAGGGTGCTTAAGATTTCGGGGACACGGCTGCTCATAACGACAAGGCAGATCGTTCTGCCAAAACACCCATCATGGGATAGACTTACGACCATCGCTGCGACATTCACTTCCTGAATTGGCCTGAGGTCAGACGCTGGTATCATCAATCAGCGGATTGGGCTTGGCAAAACGTTCGAGTTCCCCTTGATCAAGGATCGTAACGCGTGTGCCTTCCACCTGCACACCATAAGGAACCAGCCCCTTGAAGGCTCGGCTGAGGTTCTCGGGTGTCATGCCCAGAACAGAGGCCAATCTGCGCTTTTCGCATTCAAGGAAAAAGCTGCTCACTTCTCCGCTGCGCTTTTGCTGGCGGAGCACATAATTTGCAAGCCGCTCCAGCGAGGTCCGCAGCTTCAGGTCCTTTTGCGACTTCACGACCGTGCGATAGCTTTGCGCCAGCTCGGTCACCACGGCGCGGGCGAAATTTCCGTCCACATCGAATATCGCCCGCACATCCTGACTGGGGATCAGCGCGATCCGGCTTTTCTCCAAGGTGCGCGCCGACATCAGATAGGGCGCATCCTTGACCGTTGCGGCAAGAATGAAGGTCGCAATGGGCCGGACTGTCGCAAGGCTGGTGTCCCGGCCATTCCAAGTCGAAAACAGATCAACCGAACCGCTCAGGACGACATGAAGAAAATCGCTTGGGTCGCCTTCTGAAATCAGGTCGATCTGTGCCGGAAAGTTCTGGACATAGGCCCCCCGCATCAGAGCAGCGAAGTTTTCATCCGTCATCTGCGCGAAAAGATCGAGGTTCCGAATCTCGGCAAATGCTGAATCGGGCATGGTGCTCTCCTCTCGACCGCTGCTGCCAAGGATCAGGGGAATGATTGATAATAGTCAAGCCGATGATTGAGCAGTCTGCCTGATGGTCTTGATTGAGCCAAGCCCTATCCATGACATAATTTGGCAACCCATTTATTTCATTATCATTTTTATGGTTTTATGATCTGGATCAAGTTGGAAGGGCTGCTCTGCCCGCAGGACTGGCGGCATCCCCCACGGGGAAAACTGCGCCACTCTTGCCGGAGATCCCGCCATGCAGACCGTCGCGACAGCCTCACGCGCAGATCAAACGCGCGCCCTGACGCTGAGCACGATCGCCTTCACCGCCTGTTTCGCGGTCTGGACGATTTTTTCCATCATCGGCGTCGCCATCAAGGCGGAGCTGGGCCTGAACGATACCCAATTCGGCCTTCTGGTGGCGACGCCCATCCTGACCGGGTCGCTGACCCGAATCTTCCTTGGCGTCTGGACCGAGAAATTCGGTGGGCGGCTGGTCTTTTCAGCGCAGATGCTGACGGCCGCGCTTGCCACTTGGGCGCTGACCTTTGCCAACAGCTACCCGATGTACCTTGTCGCCGCGCTGGGCGTGGGTCTGGCAGGCGGGTCCTTCATCATCGGTGTGGCCTATGTCAGCCGCTGGTATGATGCAGGCCATCAGGGCAATATCGGCGCGGCGGTTACCAAATTCGTTGCGCCCTTTGTGATGGTGGGATTTGGATGGCAAGGGGTCGCGAACACCTGGGCCGCTGGTCTGGCCATCATGGCGGTCGTGTTCTTTCTGTTTGCCAAGGACGACCCCACATTGGTCGAACGCCGCAAGACTGGGGCCAAACCCCCCAGCTTCGCCCAGCAATTCGCGCCGCTGAAAAACCTGCAGGTCTGGCGCTTCTCACTCTACTACTTCTTTGTCTTTGGTGCTTTCGTCGCGCTGGCGCTGTGGTTGCCGCATTACCTGATCGATGTTTATGGCGTCGATGTGCGTACGGCAGGCATGGCCGCTGCTTCTTTCAGCCTCTCGGCCTCGCTCTTCCGCGCCTATGGCGGGCATCTGAGCGATAAGTTCGGCGCGCGGTCGGTCATGTACTGGACCTTTGGCTTCAGCCTCCTGTTCCTCTTCATGCTTTCCTACCCACCGACTGACTATGTCATTCAGGGCAAGGACGGTCCGATCGCCTTTTCGACGCAGATGGGCCTATGGCCCTTCATCGTGACGCTCTTCGCGCTTGGCTTTTTCATGAGCCTTGGGAAGGCCGCGGTCTTCAAGCATATCCCGGTCTATTATCCGAACCATGTAGGCGCAGTGGGCGGTCTGGTTGGCATGATCGGTGGGCTGGGTGGATTTGTCCTGCCCATTGCCTTCGGTGCGCTACTGGACCTGACGGGCATCTACACTTCTTGCTTCGCGCTGCTCTTTGGCCTTGTTGCCATCGCGCTGACCTGGATGCATCTGTCGATCCGTGCCATGGAACGCGCCGCCCATGGCGAGGTCTTGGACCGACTGCCGCAACTGCCCGAGATGCAGGCGATCCACCATCCCGAACGCACGGCCATGCCGCGCGTGCTCGAGGATTGGCGGCCCGAAGACCCGGCCTTCTGGGCCGAAAAGGGCCGGGCGGTCGCACGCCGGAACCTGTGGATTTCGATCCCCGCGTTGCTTTTGGCCTTTTCGGTCTGGATGGTCTGGTCGATGGTCGTGGCCCGGCTCCCCGCGATCGGCTTTGCCTTCAGCGCGGATCAATTGTTCTGGCTCGCCTCGCTGCCTGCGCTTTCGGGTGCGACACTTCGGATCTTCTATGGCTTCATGGTGCCGATCTTTGGTGGCAGGCTTTGGACAACCCTTTCCACCGCCTCGCTGCTTTTGCCCGCCATTGGCATTGGCTATGCGGTCCAGAACCCTGAGACGCCCTATGTGATTTTCCTTGTGCTGGCGCTTCTGTGCGGCTTGGGCGGGGCCAATTTCGCCTCCTCCATGGCGAACATCGGCTATTTCTTCCCAAAGGCGGAAAAGGGCAATGCGCTGGCGCTGAATGCAGGGCTTGGCAATCTGGGCGTCAGCGTCATGCAGTTCCTTGTGCCGCTGGTCATTACCATGGGCGTCTTTGGCGCCATGGGCGGCGCGCCGCAGGAGATGTCTGATGGCGGTCAGATGTGGATGCAGAATGCCGGCTTTATCTGGGTGCCCTTCATTCTGATCTCAACGATGGCTGCATGGCTTCGGTCATCTTTGGCCGGACCCACAACTGGCTGATGTGCGTGCTCTATATCGGCACCTTCGGCAGCTTCATCGGCTATTCGGCGGGCTTCCCGCTTTTGTCAAAACTCGCCTTTCCTGAGGTGAATGCGCTGCAATATGTCTTTCTCGGCCCCTTGGTCGGCGCGCTCAGCCGGGCAGGCACGGGCTGGGTGGCGGACCGTTTCGGCGGCGGGCGGGTCACCTTCTGGGTCTTTGTGGGCATGATCGCCTCCGTCCTTGCCGTGATCCTGTCGCTTCAGGCGGGAAGCTTCCTTGGC
>JALOTC010000120.1 GCA_025458085.1 Cypionkella sp.
GCCGGACATGTCCACCTCGTTATAGGTGGTGAGCATGGCGGCGGTGTTCTGCGCGTCTTTCAGGCGGCGGGCGATGGTGGCGCGCAGGCGGGTCATCTTGACCCGTTCTTCGCGGCTCGCGTCATCGGCGGAGACGGGGCCGCGGGGGACGGCGACCGGGGCGGGCGTGGCGCTTGCGACCACGGGGGCCGGGGCGGGGGCGGCGACGGCGCGGGCGACATCTTCCTTCATGATGCGGCCATCGCGGCCGGTGCCCTGGACCTGATCGGGGGAGAGGCCCGCTTCGGCCATGGCTTTCTTGGCGGAAGGTGCGTCTTCGGTCGCTTTGGCGGCTGCTGCGGGGGCCGGGGCGGGCTCTGCCTTGGCGGCAGGGGCTGCGGCGGTGGCGGCGGCGCCTTCGGCGATGATGCCGAGGCGGGCATTGGCGGCGACGGTTGCGCCTTCGCCCGCGATGATTTCCGACAGCACGCCCGAGACGGGGGCCGGCACTTCGACCGAGACTTTGTCGGTTTCAAGTTCGCAGAGCATTTCGTCCTGCTTTACGAAGTCACCCACCTTTTTGAACCAGGTGGAAACGGTGGCTTCGCTGACGGATTCGCCAAGGGCTGGCACCATAACGTCGGTCATTCTTTTGTCCTCCACGCCGCTTGGCGTTTGTCACGTTCGGGGGCGGGGCCGGGTGGCGGCCCCGCGGGATGGGAAGGGATCAGAAGCTGAGCGCTTCGTTCACCAGCGCGTCCTGTTCGGCCTTGTGGCGCGAGGCGAGACCCGTGGCGGGCGAGGCGGAGGCGGCGCGGCCCACATAGCGGGCGCGGCCTTGCTTGGCCCCGATCTTGGACAGAACCCATTCGATATTGGGTTCCACAAAGCTCCAGTAGCCTTGGTTCTTGGGCTCTTCCTGGCACCAGATCATTTCGGCCCCTTTGAAGCGTTCCAATTCCTTGGACAGCGCCTGCACCGGGAAGGGGTAGAATTGTTCAAGGCGCAGAAGATAGATGTCATCGGCCCCGCGCTTGTCGCGTTCGGCCAGCAGGTCGTAATAGACCTTGCCCGAACACATGACGACGCGCTTGATCTTGGCATCCGCCTTGAGCGTCAGGTCCGAATGGCCCTTTTGCGCATCATCCCAGAGCACGCGGTGGAACTGGCTGCCGGTGGTGAAATCTTCGGCATCCGAGATGCACATCGGGTGACGCAGAAGGGATTTCGGCGTCATCAGGATGAGCGGCTTGCGGAAGTTGCGTTTGATCTGGCGGCGCAGGATGTGGAAGTAATTGGCGGGCGTGGAGCAGTTCGCCACGATCCAGTTGTCATTGGCGCACATCTGGAGGAAGCGTTCGGGGCGCGCGCTGGAATGTTCGGGGCCTTGGCCTTCGTAGCCGTGGGGCAGAAGGCAGACGAGGCCCGACATGCGCAGCCATTTCGACTCGCCCGAGTTGATGAACTGGTCGAACATGATCTGCGCGCCATTGGCGAAATCGCCGAACTGCGCTTCCCACAGGACAAGGGCGTTGGGTTCTGACAGCGAATAGCCATATTCAAAGCCCAGCACCGCATATTCCGAGAGCATCGAGTCGATGACCTCATACCGGGCTTGGCCGGGGCGGATGTGGTTCAGCGGGTAGTGGCGTTCTTCGGTCGTCTGATCGACAAGGCCGGAGTGGCGCTGCGAGAAGGTGCCGCGGGTGCAGTCTTGGCCTGCGAGGCGGACGGGGAAGCCTTCGGTCAGGAGCGAGCCGAAGGCCAGAGCCTCGGCCGTGGCCCAATCGTAGCCTTTCCCAGTTTCAACCATTTTGGCCTTGTTTTCCAACTGGCGGGCCACGGTCTTGTGAATTTCGAACCCTTCGGGATAGCGGGTCAGCGCGGTGCCGACCTCGACCAGCGTTTCGGGTTTGATCGCCGTGTCGCCGGGGGAATATTCGTCCCGCTCACGATCCAGACCGGACCAGCGGCCATCCAGCCAGTCGGCCTTGTTCGGTTTGAAGGCGCGGCCTGCTTCGAATTCTTCGTTCAGGCGCGCTTGGAAGGCGGCTTTCATATCTTCGATCTCGCCTTCGGGGATCAGCCCATCGGCGACGAGACGTTCGGTGTAAAGCTGAAGGGTCGTCTTTTGCTTGCGGATGCGGTTGTACATCGCCGGGTTGGTGAACATCGGCTCGTCGCCTTCGTTGTGACCGAAGCGGCGATAGCAGAACATGTCGATGACCACATCCTTGCGGAACTTCTGGCGGAACTCGATCGCCACTTTGGCGGCGTGGACCACGGCTTCTGGGTCGTCGCCGTTGACGTGGAAGATGGGTGCCTCGACCATCAGGGCGATGTCGGTCGGATAGGGCGAGGTGCGCGAGAAATGCGGCGCGGTCGTGAAGCCGATCTGGTTGTTCACGATGATATGGAGCGTGCCGCCCGTGCGGTGGCCCTTGATCCCCGAAAGCTGGAGACATTCGGCCACGACGCCTTGGCCCGCAAAGGCCGCGTCGCCGTGCAGAAGGACGGGTAGAACGGCGGTGCGCTCAGCATCGCCCAACTGGTCTTGCTTGGCGCGGACCTTGCCGAGGACCACGGGGTTCACCGCTTCGAGGTGCGAGGGGTTGGCGGTGAGCGAGAGGTGGACCTTGTTGCCGTCAAATTCGCGGTCCGAGGAGGCGCCGAGGTGGTATTTCACATCGCCCGAGCCATCCACATCTTCGGGCTTGTAGGAGCCGCCTTGGAATTCGTGGAAAATGGCGCGGTAGGGTTTGCCCATCACATTGGCCAGAACCGACAGGCGGCCCCGGTGGGGCATCCCGATCACCACCTCGCGCAGGCCCAACTGGCCGCCGCGCTTGATGATCGCCTCCATCGCGGGGATCAGCGCTTCGCCGCCATCGAGGCCGAAACGCTTGGTCCCCATATATTTGACATGGAGGAATTTTTCGAAGCCTTCCGCCTCGACCAACTTGTTCAGGATGGCGCGGCGGCCTTCCCGGGTGAAGGCGATTTCCTTGCCATAGCCTTCGATCCGTTCCTTGAGCCAGCTTGCTTGCTCTGGATCGGAGATGTGCATGTATTGCAGGGCAAAGGTGCCGCAATAGGTGCGCTTCACGATATCCATGATCTGGCGCATCGTGGCGATTTGCAGGCCAAGGACATTGTCGATGAAGATCGGGCGGTCCATGTCGGCATCGGTAAAGCCGTAGGAGCGCGGGTCGAGTTCGGGATGTGGGGTCTGGTCGCGCATCCCCAGCGGGTCGATATCGGCGATCAGGTGGCCGCGAATACGATAGGCGCGGATGATCATCAGCGCGCGGATGGAATCGAGGACAGCGCGTTGCACTTGGGCATCCGAGAGCGAGATGCCAGCCTCTGCCGCCTTGGCCGCGATCTTCTGGCCTGCGGCTTTCGCCTCTTTGGCGGGGGCGGCGGGCCATTCGCCCGTCAGCGCGGCGGTCAGGTCATCGGCGGGCGTGGGCGGCCAATCGGCGCGTGCCCAGCTTGGACCTTCGGCGGCGCGCTTGGCGGTGACTTCGCTTTCGCCAAGGCTGCGGAAAAATTCGGCCCAAGCCGCATCGACGGAGGACGGGTCCGCCGCATAGCGGGCCTGAAGCTGGTCGATATATTCGGCATTCGCGCCATCAAGGAAGGACCCGGCGCGGAATTGGCTGTTGGGGGATTGCTCGGTCATTTGTGCACCTCTCCTCGGTGGCGCGGAATGGGGGTGGCGGGCTTTGGCCCGTTCTCAGTTCAGCAGGGTCCAGACCGCTGTGGTCAGCGGTTGGTTGGCCTCTGCGTGGTCCAGGGTGAAAGGAATGGCGAGGGCCAGAATGGCCAGAAGGGCCATGAACCCGATGGTCACGGCCCTGCTGCGCAGATCTGTCGTCTGTTGTCCTTCGGACATTGCCATTCTCCTTTCGGGGCAGGGAAGGGGCGGGCCATGATGGCCCGGCCCCGGTGATCGGCGGTTAGCCCTTGATGGCCTTCATCACCGCTTCGCCCAAGCCTGCGGGGCTGTCGGCGACGACGATGCCAGCCTTTTTCATGGCTTCGATTTTCGATTCCGCATCGCCCTTGCCACCGGCGACGATGGCGCCTGCGTGGCCCATGCGGCGGCCGGGAGGGGCGGTGCGGCCTGCGATGAAGCCGGCGGTCGGCTTCCAGCGGCCTTTTTTCTTTTGCTCGGCAAGGAATTCGGCGGCTTCTTCTTCGGCGCTGCCCCCGATTTCACCGATCATGATCATCGCGGTGGTTTCGGGATCGTCGAGGAACATGTTCAGCACGTCGATATGTTCGGTGCCCTTGATCGGATCGCCACCGATGCCCACGGCGGTGGACTGGCCAAGCCCGAGGTCAGAGGTCTGCTTCACGGCCTCATAAGTCAGCGTGCCGGAGCGCGAGACGACGCCGACGGAACCGCGGCGGTGGATATGGCCCGGCATGATGCCGATCTTGCAGGCGTCAGGCGTGATGACGCCGGGGCAGTTCGGCCCGATCAGGCGGGACTTGGAGCCTTCGAGCGCGCGCTTGACCTTCATCATGTCCAGCACCGGGATGCCTTCGGTGATGCAGACGATCAATTCCATTTCGGCATCGATCGCTTCGAGGATCGAGTCGGCGGCGAAGGGCGGGGGGACGTAGATCACGGAGGCATTGGCCTGCGTGACGGCGCGTGCCTCATGGACCGAGTTGAACACGGGCAGGCCGAGGTGATCGGTGCCGCCTTTGCCCGGTGTGACGCCGCCGACCATCTTGGTGCCGTAAGCGATGGCCTGTTCGGAGTGGAAGGTGCCCTGCGAGCCGGTGAAGCCTTGGCAGATGACGCGGGTGTTTTCGTTGACGAGAATGGCCATCGGGGCCTCCTGAGGAAAAATGTGTCTTTATGGGTGGGAATGCCACCCGCAGTCCGGACTGCCCTGAAGGCGCGGCGGGCCTTAGTGGCCGTAGTCGCCGATCCCGTGGTCGGGGCAGGAAATTGCAATCTCACCCGTCGGAACCTTGCCCAGACGCGCCCAATCGGACTGTTCTTGGCAGACTTCGACATGCGCTTCGTGGCCGCGAAGGTCGCTGCCCGGCCCGCGTATGCTGCTGCCGCAGGCCGCGAGCGCCGTGAGGCTGGCCAGTCCGAGGAGGAGAGAGATTCGCATCGACGTTACCCTTTTCACCTTTATCCCTGTTGCCGAGCGGCCCTTCTTGACGGGGTCGACCGGCGGTTTTCTGGCACCGGGGGCCGGGTCTGGCCCCCGCCGCTTGGCCTGCCGTTAGCCCTTGACCGCTTTCACGATCTTTTGGGCGGCATCGGAGAGGTTATCTGCCGCGATGACGTTCAGGCCGGATTCGTTGATGATTTTCTTGCCCAGATCGACGTTGGTGCCTTCGAGCCGGACGACCAGCGGAACCTTGAGGCCCACTTCCTTGACCGCGGCGAGCACGCCTTCGGCGATGATGTCGCAGCGCATGATGCCGCCGAAGATATTGACGAGGATGCCTTTGACGTTCGGGTCGGAGGTGATGATCTTGAAGGCTTCGGTCACCTTTTCCTTGGTCGCGCCACCGCCGACGTCAAGGAAGTTGGCGGGTTCGGCGCCGTAAAGCTTGATGATGTCCATGGTGGCCATGGCAAGGCCCGCGCCGTTCACCATGCAGCCGATTTCGCCATCGAGCGCGATGTAGTTCAGGTCGAATTTCGACGCGGCGAGTTCTTTCGGGTCTTCTTCGCTTTCGTCGCGGAGCGCGGCGATATCGGCGTGGCGGTAAAGCGCGTTGCCGTCAAAGCCCATCTTGGCGTCGAGGCATTTCAGATTGCCATCCGTCATCACGACAAGCGGGTTGATTTCCAGCATGTCCATGTCTTTTTCGACGAAGAGGCGGTAGAGGTTTTTCACCAGCGCCACGCATTGCTTGACCTGTGCGCCTTCAAGCCCGAGGGCGAAGGCCACGCGGCGGCCGTGGAAATCGGACAGGCCCGAAGCGGGATCGACCGAGAAGGAGACGATCTTTTCGGGCGTGTCATGGGCCACGTCTTCGATCGACATGCCGCCTTCGGTGGAGGCGACGAAGGAAATGCGGCTGGATTGACGGTCGATCAGGATGGCGAGGTAGAGTTCGCGGGCGATATCAGAGCCATCTTCGATATAGATGCGGTTGACCTGTTTGCCGGCGGGGCCGGTCTGGATGGTGACCAGCGTGCGGCCCAGCATCTGGCGGGCGAACTGATCCGCCTCTTCGACCGAACGGGCCAGGCGGACGCCGCCCTTTTCGCCAGCTTCGGGTTCGACGAAATGGCCCTTGCCACGGCCACCGGCATGGATCTGGGCCTTGACGACCCAGAGCGGACCATCAAGTTCACCGGCAGCGGTCTTGGCTTCTTCGGCGCGCAGGACAACCCGCCCGTCTGACACCGGGACCCCGTACTGACGCAGCAGCGCCTTGGCCTGATATTCGTGAATGTTCATCGGTCGTCCCTCGGTTGATCGTCTTTAGGGGCGTGATGCCACGGAATTGGGCAGTCGCAAAACGCGATTTGGCATGGCGCGAGGATTTGCCGCGGAAATCGGACATTAGTGATCACAAAAATTCAGGGTGTGATCACACTAGCTGTGGCTGTGATCACGGCTCTGCTCTGGCACGCGACAGAGCCTGTGATCACGGGCAGGGAAGTGATTCGCGACCCTGACGTCAGGGGCTGTGCCGCACGGGCCTGCCGATGAAGAGGACTTGCCCGCGGGGCAGGCGGGTGACCACGCCATCGGGTTGGCGGAGGGGGCCTTGATGGCCTTCGGGGGCCAGAAAGACGGTGAGGAGAAGCGCGGTGAGGCGCGGCAGGCGCGGCGCGAGGCGGGAGAGGGCGAGGCGCAGCGTGTCTGCGGGCAGATGGGTAAAGACGCCGAAAGCGATGGCGAAATCGATGCTGTCCGGCACGCCGGGGAGGCGGAAATCGGCATCTTCGATCAGGTGATCTTCGGGCAGGCGGGCGGGATCGGGCAGTTCCTGTGCGCGCCCCCGCAGCATCAGCGCGCGGCTGGCATCGGTGGCCCAATACTGGCCAGGGGCGAGGAAGGGCACGGCCTTGCAGCCGAGCCGCAGGCTGCCCGCGCCAATATCAAGGAGGCTGTGGTGCGGTTGCAGGCCCGCGGCGCGCAGAATGTCCATCTGGGCGCGGCCGGTTTCTTCCCACCGGCCGCCGACGATATCGCGGTGCCGCCCTTCGGCCAAGGCGCGGTCGTAAAAGCCCGGCACGAGATAGGGCGAGGGGGGGCGGGAGGGGCCGCTCATCCGCCCTGCCGGGCGTCTTTGCGACGTTTTGCATACCGGTAAAGAGGTTGGGGCAGGGCAGGCCCATTTCGGTAAGGCGCGAGCCATCGGTGCCGCCGCGAATGGGAACGGAGACAGGCTCCAGCCCCTGACGCCGGGCGGCGCGGCGGGCGAGATCGACGGGCGTCATATCGTTTTCCAGCCAATAGCGCATGTTGCGATATTGGGGGCGGATGGTGCAGGTGATCTGCGCGCGGGGTTCGGTGGCGGCGATGGCGGCGCAGACCTGTTGCAGCAGCGCGCCTTTGGCCGCCAGCCCATCGCGTTCGAAATCGCGCAGGATGAAGCGCAGCACCGCCTCGGCGCTGCTGCCTTGCAGATCATAGACATGGATGAAACCTTCGCGCCCATCGGTGGTTTCGGGGGTGAGGGTGGCTTGGGGCAGCGTGTCGATGATCTTGGCCGCCAGATGGAGGGCATTGACCATCTTGCCCTTGGCCCAGCCGGGGTGGATGGAGACGCCGGTCACGGTGACGGTGGCCGCATCGGCAGAGAAGCTTTCGTATTCCACCTCGCCCACCGCGCCGCCATCGAATGTATAGGCGAAGGCGCAGGCCATGTCGGCAGGCAGGCGCGGATCGACGCCGCGGCCAATTTCCTCGTCCGGGGTAAAGGCGATGCGGATTTCGGGGCGCGGCAGATCAGGGTTGGCGAGCAGATGGCGCGCGGCGGTCATGATGATGGCGATGCCGGCCTTATCATCCGCGCCCAGCAGCGTGGTACCAGAGGCGGTGATCAGGTCATGGCCCTGTTTTTCGGCAAGATAGGGGAAGTCGCGGGGCGAGAGCGTCAGGCCCGGCGCATCGGGGAAGGTGATGTCGCCGCCGTTCCAGCCGCGGATCACGCGGGGTTTGACGCCCGTGGCGTTGAATTGCGGCGCGGTATCGACATGGGCCAGAAAGCCAATGGTCGGGCCGGGGCGATTGCCGGGGATCGTGGCCAGAACCGTGCCATACTCCGTCAACCGGACATCTTTGGCCCCGATCTCGCGCAGTTCCGCCTCCATCAGGCGGAGCATGTCGAATTGGATGGGGGTCGAGGGCTGCGCGGGGGAGGATTCGTCGCTCTGGCTATCGATCGCGGCATAGCGGCAGAGGCGGGCTTCGAGTTCGGGGCAGAAGGTGGTCATCGGCATCTCCTTTGGGGCGATGTGGCGGCGGGCGAGGCGCGGTGTCAATGGGGAGGCTGCTGGCAAGCGGTGCGAGAAACATTCGAAAAGCCGCATGTAATTGATCAGGATCAAGGCGGCGCGCAAAGTCTTGTGGCAGATACGGGTTCGAACGCGCGCTGACCAAGGTTTGCGGAGGATGCTATGACCCGCCTGACGATGCTGTTGTTCACGATCATTTCCACTGCCTTGATGGGGGCGGCGATTGTGGCCGTGTTGACGATGGGGTTTGACACGTTGCAGCCCATTTTGATCGCGGCGGCGCTGGGCTTTGTGGCGGCGCTGCCTGTGAGTTGGTTGGTGGCGCGCGAGATCGCCTAAGCCGCGCGACGGAAAGGGCCGCGCCCCGGCGTGAAAGGGGCGTGTCAGAAGGAGAGTGTCATGCAAGCGCCCAAAGGCTATTCCCGCACCCAGATTGCCCTGCATTGGGCGGCCTTCCTGCTGATCGTGCAGCAGTTTGTGCTGCATGAGGGCATTGCCGAGGCGTGGGATGTGATCGAGGAGGGTGGGGTGCCTGCCTTTGACCCGGTGGTTGCGGCCCATGTCTTTGGCGGGATGGCGGTGTTGGCCTTTGCGCTGTGGCGGTTGGTTTTGCGCCGGACGCGCGGGGTGCCGGAGCTGCCAGCGGGAGAGCCTGCGCTGGCGCGGATGGCGGCGCATCTGGGGCATTACGCGCTTTATGCGTTAATGATCCTGATGCCGCTTTCAGGCGCGGTAGCGTGGTTTGGTGGGGTGGAGGCCGCGGGCGAGGCGCATGAGGCGATGAAGCCCCTGATGCTGATTTTGGTTGCGGTGCATGTGTTTGCCGCGTTGTGGCATCAGTTCTGGCTGAAGGACAATCTGCTTGTCCGCATGAAAAGGCCGGCCGACTAAGCCCCCACATTGGTTGAGCGGGTCCTGCGGGCGTATCCATTTCGGGCACGCCCGCACGTCTTTCGTGGCCTTAAGCGGTCAGAAAGACGCGGACGGTTTCTTCGAATTCACGCGGCTTTTCAGCATGGAGCCAATGGCCCGCGCCGGGGATTTTGGCGAAACGCGCGGCGGGGAACAGCGCGCGGATGACCTCGCGGTGCTCGGGGCGGACGTAATGGCTTTCGGCGCCGGTAAGGAAGAGGGCCGGGTTCGGGAATTCCCCTTGGGTGCCGGGCCAGCCCACGATCTTGGGCATTTCCGCCTCGAGCACATCGAGGTTGAGCCGCCAGCGCGGTCCGCCTTCGGCCTTGAGATCGAGGGCTTGGAGGAAAAAGGCGCGCAAGCCTTCCTCTGGCACGGTGGCGGCAAGGCGGCGGTCGGCCTCGCCCCGTGTGGACAGGCCGGTAAGGTCGAGGCTCCGCATCGCGTGGATATGGCGGCTTTGGCCACGACAAGGCGCCGGATCAGCCTGCCTCGGGTCAGCGCAAGCTGCATCGCAGCCTTGCCGCCCATGGAATGGCCCATCAGGTCGACAAGGCCGCCGAGGCTTTCGATCACTTCGGCCAGATCTTCTGCCAAAGCAGGATAGTCGTGGCGCGGGTCGTGGAAGCTGTTGCCATGGTTGCGCATATCCACCGCGATGACATCGCGGCAATCGGCGAGGCGGCGGGCAATCACGCCCCAGTTCCGGCCAGAGCCATAGAGGCCATGGGCGATGACCAGTGGCACGGCATCGGAGGGCGTGGCGGCGGGGTGCAGGATCGTGGCAAGCATGCCACCCGTTTAGCGCCAAGCGCCAGACGCTTCCAGAGCGGTTGAGAAGGCGGCGCAGCCGCGCTAGCCTTGCGTGGCAAAGCAGGGTTCATGATGAGTGCGATTTCGGTACAGCAAATGGCAGAACGTGTCGCCGCGCTGATGGAAAGCCGGTTGGGCATCAAGGGAGTTGGGCTAGAGGCCAAGCTCAACAAGGGCGGCTGGCGCTTGCCACGCCGGGTGCGCCGCGCCGCGCGGGCCTTGGCTGAGGCGGCGGAGCGCGCGAAGAACCCCAAGCTCTTGGTGCAGATGGATATCGAACGCGTTGCCGCCGATTACGATCTGTGCTGCCGCCATTTGGGCGCGCGGGGCAAGAGCGGCTTTGGCGCGCTGATGCTGCGGCTGGCGGCGACCCTTGCCCTCGGCCTTCTGGTCGTGTCCCTGATCTGGCTGCTGTTCCTGCGCGGTACCTAAGCGCCAGAGAGAGAATGGGCCTTCGCCCCCTTCATCTGTTCTCAAATATCCTCGGGAGGGGTCCGGGGAGGGCAGACAGCCCTCCCCGGGGTATATCCAAGAGAGATCGGGGTCGGGCAGACAGCCCTCCCCGGGGTGTATCCAAGAGAGATCGGGGTCGGGCAGACAGCC
>JALOTC010000121.1 GCA_025458085.1 Cypionkella sp.
GTTGGAGGTGGAAACGATCAAGGTTCATGTGTTCGAGATTGAAGCCGTGAATGGCCTTGCCGTGGCCGATGGGCGGATTTTCCTGACGCGGGGCTTTCTGAACCGCAAGGCGCGGGGCGAGGTGACGGCCGAGGAACTGGCCAGCGTGATCGCGCATGAATTGGGCCATGTGGCGCTGGATCATACGCGGCGGCGGATGATCGATTTCACGGGGCAGAATGCGGTTTTCGTGATGCTTTCGGCGTTGCTCAACCGCTTTATTCCCATTTTGGGGGTCTGGATCGCCAATCTGATCTCGGTCGCGCTGATGGCGCGGATTTCGCGGCGCGACGAATTCGAGGCCGATGCCTATGCCAGTGCACTGCTGGTCAAGGCCGGGATCGGGACCGCGCCGCAGAAATCGCTGTTTCGCAAACTTGGGGCGCTGACGGGGGGCGCAGGGGCCGGGGTTCCGGCCTGGCTCTTGAGCCATCCCAAGACCGAAGAGCGCATCAAGGCGATCGAGGAAAACGAGGCGCGCTGGGGCACAAGGATGCTGCGCTAGGCGGCAAGCGCCTTGGCAAGGCGGTGGAGCTTTGCCCGTTTGAGCAAGGATTTCAAGGTGATGTCCTCCCCCGCCAAGCGGCAGGCGGTGGCATGGACCTGCGTCACGACCCGCGCAACCGCGCCCGCGTGGCGGGTGTGGAGTGCGCAGAGGAACTGGTCGGGGTCCTCGCGCCGCAACCCCTCTTCCGCGAGGAGCCCACGCGGGAAATCAGCGGCGTTGAAGGTCACGATCACATCGGCATGGGCGGCGATGGCGATGGCCAGAACATGGACATCATTCGGGTCGGGCAGCATGAGCCGTGCCTCTAGCCCCGGCTGTGCCTGAATGATGGCGCGGGGGAAGGCTGCGCGCAGGAGCGCGGCCTCGCCTTCGGCAATCACCGGGGCTGCGGGGCCGAGTTTGGCGGTGGCGCGCACCCATTCGCCAAGGATGCGGTCGGAAAAGACGGGCGCGTACAGCCCCGCGGCCGCGCAGCCCATCAGGATTTCGCGCAGAACCGTGGGGTAGAGGACGCAGGCATCCAGCACCGCCTTCATGGGCAGGGTCTGCCCATCAGCCATCGAGCCGGAAGAACAGCGACTTCAGATAGCCGCCTTCGGCCAGTTGCGGCAGGACCGGGTGGTCCGGCCCGGCAAAGCCCGTGTGCAAAATCTGCGACCGCCGCCCACCCCGCCCGATGCCGCGGGCGGAGGCATTGCGGAAGGCCTGTAGGTCTGCCGCATGGGAACAGGAACATAAGACCAGATAGCCCCCCGGCGCGACAAGCGGGGCCGCCAGCCGGGCGATGCGTTCATAGGCGCGCAAGCCCGCCTCAAGCGCCGGTTTAGCAGGGGCAAAGGCGGGGGGGTCGCAGATTACCAGATCGAACTGCGCCCCTTCGCGGGCGAGCGCCTCCAGCACTTCGAAGGCATCACCTTGGCGCGTGGCAAAACGGTCGGCCACGCCCATGGCCCGCGCCCCCTGCCCCGCCAGATCAAGCGCCGCGGCAGAGCCATCGACGGCGAGCGCATGAGTGGCCCCACCCGCAAGGCAGGCCAAACCAAAGCCGCCGACATGGGAAAAGACATCGAGCACCCGCGCGCCGTGCGCTAGGCGGGCGGCGAAGGCATGGTTCGGGCGCTGATCATAAAAGAGGCCCGTCTTCTGCCCACCCAGAAGATCGGCCATATAGATCGCGCCATTCATCGGCACCGGGATCGGCGCGTCGATCTGGCCCTTGAGGAGCGTGACCTCTTCGGCCAGCCCCTCCAGCCCCCGCGCGCGGCCAGAGCCGTTCTTCACGACGGCAGTGACGCCCGTCACCTGCACCAGCGCCTGAACCAGCGCCTCCAGATGCGCCTCGGCCCAAGCGGCATTGGGCTGGATCACCGCCGCTGCGCCAAAGCGGTCGATCACCACGCCGGGCAGGCCATCGGCCTCCGCATGGATCAGACGGTAGAAAGGCGCGTCGAAGAGGCGCGCGCGGAGCGCCAGCGCGGTGGCGATGCGGGCCGCGCACCAGCCAACGTCGATCTGCGCGGCGGGGTCGCGGTCCAGCATCCGGGCGATGATCTTGGATTTGGGGTTGACGGTCACGAGGCCCAGAGGGCGGCGGTCGGCATCTTCCAGAACGGCCAGAGTTCCGGGGGCCAGCGCCTGTGTGCGCCGGTCTGTCACCAACTCGTCGGCATAGACCCAAGGGAAGCCGTGGCGGATTGCACGCGCCTCGGCCTTTGGGCGCAGGCGCACAACGGGGCGGCCATACGCCGCGCGCGCCTCCTGCGCGGGAGGGTCATCAGGGGCAGACGTGGCGGGGCCGGAATGGGACGAGGGAGGGGTCATCATCCCCTCCCCTTATCCGATCTTTGCCGGTCGGGAAATGCCCCTTTGGCAGATCACAAGGCGGGCGGCTGCGCCACCGGCTGACCAAGCGCACGGCTGACCAAAAGCGGGTCCTGCGTCGGCGCAGAGAGTTCGTCCCGGAGCGACTGGGTCAGACGCTCGATCACCACGACGCGCTGCGTGCGGCCCATCTGATCTTCGGCGACAGCCTGCGCCCCACCCGCCGCGCGGACCGAGGCCACCACGTCGCGAGGACCATCTAGCACCGCGCCCGTTTGTGCATCCCGTACGGTCAGGATGTAATGCATCGCATGGGTACCACCGACCGTGTAGCGGGTTTTCTCGGTGACGGAATGGAAGCGCGACACTTCGATCTCGACCACGGCAGCGGGGCCAGAGGCCATTCCGGAGGTGGCTGCGCTGGCGGCTTCTTGGAAAATGCGGGCCACCTGTTCGTGGCGGTTGCCCCGCGCTTCGCCGCGCCAGACGATATCGGCGATCGGATAGAAGACATTGGCCTCGGACACGCGGAGTTCGCCGGGCACCGCAATGCGGATGTCACGCACATCATATCGCGGAGCCATGACGATGGGCATCTGCAACCCGGGCGCATCGCCCCGCGTGGCAAGCGTCATATCCTGCACCGACCGGCTGACCGGATCGGTCGAGGCGCAGCCAGCCAGCGTGAGCGCGGTCAGCAGGGAAAGGAAGAGGGCTTTCATCCTTTTGTTCCTTTGCGATAAGCTGCCTTGCAAGCAGCGGATGCCCATACTTTCGTCTGTAATCATGGCCTGATTGCGGTGAAATGGGGAAAGTTTGAGGGTTCTTCCGTGGCGCGGACATCGGTTTCGGCGGGAAAGTGAGAGGGCACCACGGAGGTGACTTGAACTGTTAGCGCTAACAAGCTACATCTTCCCTACCGGCCGACCCTGTAGCGACTGACGAGGATGCCATGACGCTGAACCCCACCATCGCCCGCGTGACTGACCGCATTCGCGCCCGCAGTGCCGCGGCGCGGGGCAGCTATCTGGCGCGGATGGAGCAGGCGGTGGCCAAGGGGCCTGCGCGCAGCCATCTGACCTGTGGCAACCAGGCCCATGCCTATGCCGCTATGGGCGCAGATAAGGAGGCGCTGGCCGCCGCCCGCGCGCCCCATATCGGGATCGTCACGGCCTATAACGACATGCTTTCGGCCCATCAGCCCTTTGAGCGCTATCCCGATCTGATCCGCGATGCGGCGCGCAAGGCGGGCGCCACGGCACAGGTCGCGGGTGGGGTGCCTGCCATGTGCGATGGCGTGACGCAAGGCCAACCGGGGATGGAGCTTTCGCTCTTTTCCCGCGATGTGATCGCGCTCGCCGCAGGGGTGGCGATGAGCCATAACACTTTTGACGCGGCGCTGTATCTGGGGGTCTGCGACAAGATCGTGCCGGGGCTGATCATTGCCGCCGCCACCTTTGGCCATGTGCCTTCGGTCTTTGTGCCTGCGGGGCCGATGACCAGCGGCCTGACGAATGACGAAAAATCCCGTGTGCGCAATGCCTATGCCGAAGGCAAGGCCAGCCGCGAGGAACTGATGGCGGCGGAAATGGCCAGCTATCATGGCCCCGGCACCTGCACCTTCTATGGCACCGCCAATACCAATCAGATGCTGATGGAATTCATGGGCCTTCACCTGCCGGGGGCAAGTTTCGTGAACCCCGGCACGCCCCTGCGCGAGGCGCTGACGACCGCCGCCGTGGAACGCGCGGCGCGGATCACGGCGCTGGGCAATGACTTCCGCCCGGTGGGGGAAATCCTGGATGAACGCGCCTATGTGAACGGGATCGTCGGGCTGATGGCCACGGGTGGTTCGACCAATCTTGTGCTGCATCTGCCCGCGATGGCGCGCGCCTCGGGTGTGATCCTCGATTTGCAGGATTTCGCCGAAATCTCGGAGGCTGTGCCGCTGATGGCCAAGGTTTATCCCAATGGTCTGGCCGATGTGAACCATTTCCACGCGGCGGGGGGCTTGCAATTCCTCATCAACGAACTGCTCGATGCGGGGCTGTTGCACGAGGATGCCAAGACGGTGGCCGGCGATGGCCTTGCCCCCTATCGCAACGAGGCCACGCTGGAGGAAGGCCGCCTTGGCTGGCGCCCCGGTCCGCGGACGACGTTGAATGACAAGATCCTGCGGCCTGCGGGCGAAGGTTTTGCCGCTTCGGGCGGGTTGAAGCTTCTTTCGGGCAATCTGGGGCGCGGGGTGATCAAGGTCTCTGCCGTGGCCCCCGAACGCCATGTGGTGGAGGCCCCCGCGCGGGTGTTCCATGACCAAGAAGCGGTGAAGCGCGCCTTCAAGGCGGGGGAATTCACCAGCGATGTCGTGGTGGTGGTGCGTTTTCAAGGGCCAAGCGCGAATGGGATGCCGGAACTGCATTCGCTGACGCCGACGCTTTCGGTCCTGCAAGACCGGGGGCTGAAGGTGGCGCTGGTCACCGATGGGCGGATGTCTGGCGCAAGCGGCAAGGTGCCTGCGGCGATCCATGTGGCCCCCGAGGCCGCGAAGGGCGGGCCTTTGGCGCGGCTGCGCGATGGCGATCTGGTGCGGGTGGATGCGGTCGCGGGCACGCTCGGCGTTCTGGCACCCGATTTTGACAGCCGCGCGCCGGTGGTGGCGGATCTCTCGGCCAACAGCTTTGGCATCGGGCGCGAACTCTTTGAGGTGTTCCGCCAGCAGGTCGGCAGCGCCGATACAGGGGCGGGCGTGGTGGTCTAAGCCATCGCCCTGCCCTTGGCTGGGGCGGGAATTGGCCCATTTGGTCACATTCCTTGACCTTCGCAGAAAATTGAGCTAACGCGAGGAAGCCTTCAACCGGAGGCAGACGCCGGGGCGCCCGGAACATTGCGTCCCATCCTTCTCCCGCGGGCCGACCCCGCCGTTCAGGACGCTTATGACCAAATTTTCCGACCTCGCGCTGGATCCGCGCGTTCTTCAGGCCGTGACAGACACGGGCTATGAAACCCCCACCCCGATTCAGGCGCAGGCGATTCCGCCCGCCTTGGAAGGCCGCGACGTTCTGGGCATCGCCCAGACCGGGACGGGCAAGACCGCCAGCTTCACGCTGCCGATGATCACCCGACTTGGCCGTGGCCGGGCGCGGGCGCGGATGCCGCGCAGCCTTGTGCTGGCCCCGACGCGCGAATTGGCCGCGCAGGTAGCCGAGAATTTCGATACCTACGCCAAGCACACGAAACTGACCAAGGCGCTCTTGATTGGCGGCGTGGCCTTTGGCGAACAGGACAAGCTGATTGATCGCGGCGTCGATGTGCTGATCGCCACACCGGGCCGCCTGCTGGACCATTTCGAGCGGGGAAAATTGCTGCTGCAAGGCGTGGAGATCATGGTCGTCGATGAGGCGGACCGGATGCTCGACATGGGCTTCATCCCCGATATCGAGCGCATCTTTCAACTCACCCCCTTTACCCGCCAGACGCTGTTTTTCAGCGCCACCATGGCACCCGAGATTGAGCGGATCACCAAGACCTTCCTCACCAATCCGGTGAAGGTGGAAGTGGCGCGTCAGAATTCGACCTCGGCCACCATCGAACAACGCTTGATCCAGTTCACCCCCAGCCGCAAGGACCGCAGCTTTACAGAAAAGCGGGCCGTTCTGCGCGCGCTGATCAAGGGCGAGGGTGAGGCTTGCACCAATGCGATCATCTTCTGCAATCGCAAGATGGATGTGGATGTGGTCGCCAAATCGCTGAAATCGCATGGCTTTAATGCCGCGGCGATCCATGGCGATCTGGACCAATCGCAGCGGATGAAGACGCTCGATGCGTTCCGCGATGGGTCTTTGCACCTTCTTGTCGCCTCTGATGTGGCGGCGCGGGGCTTGGATATTCCGGCGGTCAGCCATGTGTTCAACTTTGACGTGCCAAGCCATCCGGAAGATTACGTCCACCGCATTGGCCGGACGGGCCGCGCGGGGCGGCAGGGCAAGGCCTTTACCTTGGCCGTGCCTTCGGATGAGAAATACCTGTCAGCGATCCAGAGCCTTGTGAAGCAGGATATCCCCAAGGGCGAGATGCCCGCAGGCGCGCTGGACGGTCTGGATGAACGCTCCAGCGACCGTCCGCGTGGCGAAAAGCGTGAAGGCGGGCGCGAGGATCGGCGCGGCAAGGGCCGGGATCGGGACCGTGACCGCAAGCCGAAGCGGGACGAGTCGCTCCCGCCTGCCTCGATGGAGCCGATTGATCCCCCCCCCGTTGCCGCAGAGCGGGAAGTGGCGTCCGAGGCCCCTGCCCCGGCAGAGCGCGCGCCCCGCGAAGATCGTCG
>JALOTC010000122.1 GCA_025458085.1 Cypionkella sp.
GAGTCAACCCAAAGCCCCCCGCATCTGGGCGAATTGCGCGGGTTATCCCCAAGATGTTGGGCTTTCCTTTCGCGGTGCAGGGGATAGGCTGGCCGAAAAGGGAGGGTGGCCCATGCTACATGCGCTTGTCTTGATCCTGGCGTGCCAATTGGCGGGGGAAACCGTGGCGCGGGCCACGGGGCTTGGCCTGCCAGGTCCGGTTTTGGGCATGGTTCTGATGCTGGCCGCGATGGTCGCATTGCCTCAAGTGGCGGCGCTGATGCGGCCTACGGCGCAGGGAATCCTTGGCCATCTGTCGCTTCTTTTTGTGCCTGCGGGCGTGGGAGTGGTGGGGCATGTGGCAACGCTGGGCAGCCAGACCTTTGCCATTCTGGCGGCTGTTGTCGGCTCTACCGTGCTTGCCATCGCGGCGGGGGCGCTGACCTTTGCCGCCGTGGCCCGGCTAACCGGAGCCATGGATCAGGAGAGCATAAGTGACTGATTTCGCAGAAATCTGGAGCTATCTTTCCCGTGGCCCGCTACTCTGGCTGACCGCAACCTTGGCCGCCTATGCGGTGGGGGATGCGCTGTTTCGGGCGGCGGGGCGGAACCCTTTGGCGAACCCCGTTTTGATTGCGGTGGCGCTGCTTGCGGTGCTGCTTCACCTGACCGCTACGCCCTATGCGACCTATTTCGAAGGGGCGCAGTTTGTGCATTTCCTGCTGGGTCCGGCGACGGTGGCTTTGGCCTTGCCGCTCTATGACAACCTGCCCCGATTGCGGCGGGCTTGGCTGCCTGTTCTGGCGGCTTTGGTGGTGGGGTCGGTCACGGCGGCGGGGTCGGCTTTGGGGATTGCTTGGGCCTTGGGGGTGGAAGGGGTGGCCTTTGCCTCTCTGGCCCCGAAATCGGCAACGGCCCCGGTGGCGATCGGCATCTCTGAGGGGTTGGGCGGGTCGCCCACGCTGACCGCTGTGCTGGTGATCCTGACCGGGATCACGGGGGCGGTGGTGGCGACGCCACTCCTTAACCTGTTGAAATTGAAGGATTGGCGCGCGCGTGGCTTTGCCGTGGGGCTGACCAGCCACGGGATCGGCACGGCGCGGGCCTTTCAGGTGCATCCGACCGCAGGGGCCTTTGCGGGGCTTGGCATGGCGCTGAATGCGGTGGCAACTGCGGTGGTCGCGCCCTTGGTGCTGGCGCTGTTTCGGTGAGTTGTAACGCTTTGGAAAACGGGGGTTTTCATGCCTGATCTTCATCTTGTGGGCCTCTGCGGGTCGCTGCGCGCAGGCTCTACCAACCGCCTGCTGATGCGGGAGGCGGCGCGGGTGTTTGCCCCTGCGACCTTCACCGAAGCGAACCTGCGCCTGCCGCTGTATGATGGCGATCTGGAGGCGGTGGGGATACCCGAGGAGGTGACCGCCTTGGCCGAGATGATCCGCGCCGCTGATGCGGTGGTGGTTGTAACCCCCGAATATAACAAGAATATTTCCGGCGTTTTGAAAAACGCGCTGGATTGGATCAGCCGCACCAAGGGCGCGCCCTTGCGGGATAAGCCTGTGGCGATCCTGTCGGCGGCGGCGGGGCGTGCGGGGGGAGAGCGGGCGCAGTTTTCACTCCGGCTTTGCCTAAACCCTTTTCGGGCAAGGGTTCTTCCGGGGCCGGAGGTGATGATTGCCGATTCTGCCAATGCCTTTGACGAAGGCGGTCGCCTGAAAGACCCGCGGTCAATTGCGGGGCTGGAGGAGTTGATGGCAGCGCTGCGGGCAGAGGTGCGGCGCGGGGGCTGACATTTCCCTGCAAGCCCCTGATAGGCCAGAAAAAACCCATGTCACCCTGCGTACACCCCCTGTACACCCCCCGTACAGACGCCGGAGGGGGGGAAAGGTTTAGGCGATGCCCCGGATCACGCGGTTGACATGGCCCATCTTGCGGCCTGCCTTGACCTCGGCCTTGCCGTAAAGGTGGATCTGGGTGTTCCTGTCGCGCGCCAATTCCGGCACGCGGGCGACGTCATCGCCGATCAGGTTTTCCATCACCACATCGGCGTGCCGCCCCCCATCACCCAAGGGCCAGCCCGCGATGGCGCGGATGTGCTGTTCGAACTGATCCACCGCGCAGCCGGCTTGCGTCCAGTGGCCGGAGTTATGCACGCGCGGGGCGATTTCATTCACGATCAGGCCCCGGTCGGTGACGAACAACTCCACCCCCATCACGCCGACATAATCGAGCGCATTGAGGATGCGCGCGGCGAGCAGCACGGCATCGGTGCGCTGGCTGGGCGTGAGGCGGGCGGGGATGGTGGTGGTGTGGAGGATGCCCTCACGATGCACATTCTCGCCGGGGTCATAGCAGGCGACAGAGCCATCAAGACCACGGGCGGCGATCACGCTTGCCTCAAACCGGAAATCGACGAAGCCTTCAAGCACAGCTTCGGCCCCGCCCATGGCGGCGAGGGCGGCGGGCGCATCCTCGGGCACCATGATCCGGGCCTGACCCTTGCCGTCATAGCCAAGGCGGGTGGTTTTGAGGATGGCGGGCAGGCCGATTTGGGCGATTGCCGCCTCTAGGCTCGCGGCATCGGTCACGCGTGCATAGGGCGCGGTGGCAAGGCCAAGGCTGGTGAGGAAGTCTTTTTCAGGGATGCGGTCTTGGCTGATCGCGAGCGCGCGGCGGTTGGGGCGGATCGGGCGGATCGCCTCCAACGCATCGAGGGAAGCGGTGGGGACGTTTTCAAACTCATAGGTGATGACATCGACGCTTTCGGCGAAGGCGCGGAGCGCGGCGAGGTCCTCGTAGGGGGCGGTCGTCACGCGGGCGGCGACATGGCCTGCGGGCGGGTTGGCGCCCGGTTCAAAGATATGGGTCTGAAAGCCAAGACGGCTGGCCGCGACCGAAAGCATCCGGCCCAATTGCCCGCCGCCGAGGATGCCGATGGTCGCGCCGGGGGCGAGGGGCTTAGTCATCCTGCGGTTCCTCGGGGATGGAGGCGGAGAGCGCCGCGCGCCATGCGTCGAGCCGCGCGGCAAGGGCGGGGTCGGAAAGCGCGAGGATGCCTGCGGCCATCAGCCCGGCATTGGCGGCCCCGGCGGCACCGATGGCCATGGTGGCCACGGGAAAGCCCTTGGGCATTTGCACGATGGAATAGAGGCTATCGACACCAGAGAGCGCGCGGGTCTGGACCGGCACGCCGATGACCGGCAGCCGTGTCTTTGACGCCATCATCCCCGGCAGATGCGCGGCCCCGCCTGCACCGGCGATGATGACCTTGAGCCCCCGGTCCACGGCACTTTTGCCATAGGACCAGAGCCTGTCGGGCGTGCGATGCGCGCTGACGATGCGGGAGTCGTAAGAAATGCCCAGTTCGTCAAGGATCAGGGCAGCCTCTTTCATCGTGGCCCAATCGGATTGGGAGCCCATGATGATTCCAACGTCAACGGCCATGCGCGCCTCCGCGATTGCTTTGGGCGCGATTACAGGCTTGCCTTCATCTGTTCCCAAATATCCTCGGGAGGGGTTTGGGGAGGGCAGACAGCCCTCCCCAAGGGGGGGCCAAGGCCGAGACGGTTCAGGTAAAGGCGATTTGGCTGGGGGATCAGGCAATGATGTCGGGGATCAGTTGATCCTCGATCTTCACGATCTGGTCTTTCAGCGCGAGTTTTTGCTTTTTCAGGCGGCGCAACGTCAACTGATCGGGGCGGCCTGTGGCCTCCAGCGCGTGAATCGCCTCATCAAGATCACGATGTTCGCGCCGCAAGACCTCGAGCCGGATGCGCAGCATATCTTCGAAGTTCAGTTCACTCGGGGCGTTCATGGCGGGGCTCAGGGCTTTGCTTTGACTGAGTCGGTTATCGTTCACCATGTAGGATATAGTGATTCCCTGCGCTTGCGGGAAGAAATCCGCAGGGGCGGCGCGCAATTTCGGCGAGGAGGCGGGGTCTTGCGGGCGGGGCGGGGCCTGCCCATATTCGTGCGGACAGGTGCCCGATGCGGGGCCTGTGCCTGCGATGTCGCTTTGTGAAGGACATGAGGACGCGATGACGAAGTTGAGTTTTGGGGCCCATCCTTTTCTTTTGGGGTTCGAACAGTTGGAACGTCTGGTGGAACGCGCCGCGAAATCGGGCGATGGCTATCCGCCCTTTAATATCGAGGCTGTGGCCGAGAACGCCTATCGCATCACATTGGCTGTCGCGGGGTTCCGCGAGGAGGATCTGTCGATCACGGTCGAGGATCGCCAGTTGGTCGTGCGCGGCAAACAGGGTGAAGAGGGGCCGGAGCGGGTGTTTTTGCATCGTGGCATCGCCTCGCGCGCATTTCAGCGCAGTTTTGTTCTGGCCGATGGGGTCGAAGTGGCGGGGGCCAGCATGGAGCATGGCCTGTTGCACATCGACCTGAAGCGGTCGGTGCCGGAGACCGTGGTGCAGACCATTCGCATCGGTCGGAAGTAAGGAGAGGGCCATGGATGTGAAGTTCGACGCCCTGCCCGAAAGTGAACGGCAGATCGTTTATGTGCGGCCAGTGACCGTTTCGGACCTGCCTGAATCGTTGCGCGCCCAGATCGGGCCGGTAACGACGGTTTATGCCGTGCATCGCCCCGATGGCGAGCGTCTGGCCTTGGTGCGCGACCGCAAACTGGCCTTTGCGTTGGCGCGGCAAAACGATCTGGCCCCCGTTCACGCCCATTGACGGGGGCTTTCACGGGGGCTTTCACGGGGGCTTTGACGGGGGCTTAGATGCGGCTTTTGCCCGACCCTGCGGTTTTCACGACGCGCCGGGGAGGGCTGTCTGCCCTCCCCGCACCCCTCCCGAGGATATTTTTGAACAGGTGAACAGGGGCAGAGGTCTGTTGCGCTTGGCTGCCAGTCCCTGGATCAGCCCTGTTCGGCAAGCCAGCGTTCGGCATCCAGCGCCGCCATGCAGCCCATGCCGGCGCTGGTGACGGCCTGACGGTAGACATGATCGGTCAGGTCGCCTGCGGCGAAGACGCCGGGGATGGAGGTGCGGGTGGTGCCGGGTTCGACCTTCACATAGCCGCCGTGGTGCAGTTCGAGCTGGTCCTTGACGAGGTCACTTGCTGGCGCGTGACCGATGGCGACGAAAAAGCCGGCGCAGGGAACATCGGTCGTCTCGCCCGTCTGCACATTCCGGGCGCGGACGGCGGTGACACCGAGGGGTGTTTCATCGCCCAGCACCTCGGTCACTTCGTGGTTCCAGAGGAGTTCGACTTTCGGGTGTTTGAACAGCCGATCCTGCATGATCTTTTCGGCGCGCAGGGAGTCGCGGCGGTGGATCAGGGTGACTTTGGTGGCGAAATTCGTGAGGAACAGCGCCTCTTCCACGGCCGTATTGCCGCCGCCGATCACCACCACCTCTTTGCCACGATAGAAGAAGCCATCGCAGGTGGCGCAGGCGGAGACGCCGAAGCCTTTGAATTTTTCCTCGGACGGCAGGCCAAGCCATTTCGCTTGCGCCCCGGTGGCTAGGATCACGGCATCGGCGGTATAAATGGTGCCGCTGTCGCCATGGGCGGTAAAGGGGCGGGCGGAGAGGTCGAGGTGGGTGATGTAATCCGAGATCACCTCTGCCCCCATCGCCTCGGCATGGGATTGCATCCGCACCATCAGGTCCGGCCCCATGACATGCGTATCGCCGGGCCAGTTTTCGACCTCGGTCGTGATGGTCAATTGCCCGCCGGGTTGGAGCCCCTGCACGAGGATCGGGTTCAGCATGGCCCTTGCGGAATAGACCGCCGCCGTATAGCCCGCCGGGCCGGAGCCGATGATGAGAACGCGTGTGTGCCGTGTGCCGGTCATGGCCTGCCCCCGATGGTCTGAACTGTCTGGTGTCGGGATATATGCGGCGCGGGCGGGGACGGAAAGCCCCGGATTGGCCCAGGGCGCAGCGGGGCTGTAGCGGGGGCGTTTGTTGCACCCTACGCGCGCAGAGCATTTCAGTTGCGAAATAAAGCTGCGTACTGTTGAAATATTATTGCGTGACACAGGCGGAGTGCCTAGATACGGGCCAAGCAAGGAGGCAGGCATGGCCGGACAGAAACTCGACCCGATCGACCGTCAGATTCTGGCGGAGCTTCAGGCCGATGGGCGGATGACCAATGTGGAATTGGCCAAGCGCGTGGGGATTTCGGCCCCGCCCTGTCTGCGCCGGGTGCGGACGCTGGAGGAGGCGGGTTTCATCAAGGGCTATCATGCCGAGATTGACGCGCGCGAGTTGGGCTTTGAAGTCCAGGTCTTTGCCATGGTCCGCCTGCAAAGCCAGGCTGAGGCGGATTTGAGCGCCTTTGAGGCGCGCTGCCGCGCCTGGCCGCTTGTTCGCGAATGTCACATGCTGAACGGCGAGATCGATTTCATCCTGAAATGCGTGGCCCCCGATCTGTCGAGCTTTCAGGCCTTTTTGACTGGCGAACTTTTGAAGGCCGAGAATGTGGCCAATGTAAAGACCAGCCTTGTGATCCGCTGTGCCAAGGATGAGCCGGGCGTACCTTTTGATGTGCTCGAGGACCGGCTGGCGCGATCTGCCTGAGGGCCGTGGCCGCGGCGGGATGCCAGAAGCGGCGCGCGCGCGGCGGGAAGCCGAGCGGCTGGTGAATGCAAGAGTGTGATTGCAGGAGCGTGACTGCGCGACACTGACTGTTGCGGGGGGCCAGAATCAAAAACGGCCCCGTTAACGTGCCAGAGGAGCACCGGGGCCGCCTTTGCCAGAGCAACGATCCGTTCCGTTCACGCGGCCCAGACAACCTTTGGTCGGCGGGGTCTTACATCTGTGAGGCGGACCACCCGAGGGCGGAAGATCGCGACAAGGCAAAAGTGGCACAAAAGGGGCGGTCTGTCAAAAGCTCCGATCAACGCGGGCAGGATTGTCGACCGGAGCCTGCCACAAACCCGCCGCCTTTGGCGGATTGTGGCGCGCTTGGGAATGATCAGCGGGCAGCAATGGCGCGCGCGGGGGCCTGACCGAGGGTTTGGCCGGGGGTTTGCGCCTTGACCGATTCGGTCAGCCCGGCGGGGCGGCGACGGGCGCCGCGCTCGAACGGCAGGGCAGGCTGCGGTTCGCGGGCGGCGGCAATCACGGATTTCAGCCAGCGGCGTTCGGTTTTCATCGGTCCTGCTCCTTCACGGTCTTCTGATGGCCTTTGCTCTGGCCTTGATCTGAATGTGCCGGGTCTTTGGGGCCGGATCGGGCATGAATTGTGCCGGATTTGAGGATTTTGCGGCGGCTGCGCCGTGAATTGTGGCGTCGTGGTGGAAATTGAAGAAAGCCGGGCGGATCGCATGAAATTGGGGCATTTGCCGGAGAAAAACCTGCGCAGGTGGGGGATTGTTTCCGAAAATGCGGCAATGGCTGACGCGGTGATGCCACAATTCGGGGCGGAGCGCTGGTGGATCGCTGGTATCGGGGGCGACTTTTCCGGTGGTGGGACTTTGGGCCGCCCTTGGGGAGGGCTGTCTGCCCTCCCCAAACCCCTCCCGAGGATATTTGGAAACAGATGAAGGGGTCAGAGGCGGATGACGGAGATCAGGCGGCCGTAATCCGCCTCGCGCGCATGGGTGGTGCGGCGATAGGAAAAGAAGCGGTCAGGATCGTGATAGGTGCAGTGGCGCGTCCATTCGGCATGGCCGATGCCTGCCGCGCGCAGGCGGTGGAGGCCATAGGCGGGGAGGTCAAAGAGCATCCGGTCACCGCTGCCACTGGCGAAGAAGCGGGCATTGTCGCGATCTTCATCGGTGAAGGTTTCAAAGAATTCAGGGCCGACCTCATAGGCGCGTTGGCTGATGCAGGGGCCGATCACGGCGCGGATGGCCTTGCGCGCGGCGCCAAGGGACTCCATCGCGGCAACCGTTGCCTCCAGCACGCCATCAAAGGTGCCGCGCCATCCGGCATGGGCCGCGCCGATGACGCGGGCCTGCGGGTCGGCAAAGAGGACGGGCTGGCAATCGGCGGTGAGGATCGAGAGCGCGAGGCCGGGGGTGGCGGTGACCATGGCATCGGCCTGCGGCTTGCCCGAGAGCGGCGCGGTGACGGGAATCGCAGTGGCGGAATGGATCTGATGCACGCCAAGGAGGTGGTCGGGCGGCACCCCCATCGCCTCGGCCACGCGGGTGCGGTTGATGGCGACGGCCTCGGCCTGATCGGAAGAGCCTGCGCCGCAGTTCAGCCCTGCGAAGATGCCCGAAGAGGCCCCGCCGCGGCGAGTGAAGAAGCCATGCGGCACGGGCAGGGCATCGGAGGTGATGATTTCCAGCGTGGCGGGCATCAGGCGGTTCCGGGTGAGGTTGGGGGCAGTCCGGGAGGAGGCGGCGTGCCGGGGCGATGAAGCGCCAGCACCTTGAACACCGAACCCATTTCCGCGGGATCGGTCAAGCGCCGATGCGCGGCGAGGTGGTTCGTGAGCGCCGGGCCAGAGAGGCGGTGGGCCAAAGCCTCGGCCCGAAGATCAATGCCGAGCGCGGTGAGGAAAGCGCCCTGAGTGATATAGGCATGGGCGGCGGGTTGGGCAGCAAGGGCGAGCGCCTCGAAATCGACATGGGCCGTCAGGTCGGCACGGCCCGGTTCGGCCAGCGGATCGGCAAAGGCGTGGTGGCGCAGGGCTTGGAACGTATCGCCGCGCGCGCGCCACCCGCCGTAATCGATAATGAGGGCCGCGCCGCCCTCGCGCCCGATCTGGCCGCCGATGCGCGCCATGAGGGGCGCGGCGGCAGGGCAGATTTCGACCACCTCGCCCTCGGCCGTGTCGGCAAGCCGGTGCGAGAGGGCGGCGATCGGGGCGGCGGGACTTTGGCCAAGCGTGAGGCGGCCTTCGGTCAGGCCGACCATGGTTTCGGCCCAGCCCTGCCCCCGCCGGGTGAATTGGCGGATCGGAAGGGCATCGAAGAATTCATTGGCGAGGAGGAAGAGCGGCGCGTCTTGGGGAACATCGTCCAGCGTTGTGGCCCAAGTGGCGGGGTGGCTGCCCAAGGTTTGCCGCTGGCGGGTGGCGAGGGCGGGAGACGCCTCGACCAGCGTGACGCGGGCGGCGGCGTGAAAGCCCGGCACCCGCGCGGTTGCGCGCAAAACATCGGCCATCAGCGTGCCACGACCGGGGCCGAGTTCGACGAGGTGACAGGCGGGGCTGCCCAGATCCAGCCAGTATTGCGCAAGGCAAAGGCCCAGAAGTTCGCCGAACATCTGCGAGATTTCGGGGGCGGTGGTGAAATCGCCCTCGGCCCCAAAGGGCGGCCGGGTGGTGTAATAGCCGTGCTGCGGATGCAGCAGGCATTCGGCCATGTAGTCAGACAGGCGGATCGGGCCGGTGGCGGCGATGCGCCGGGCGAGGAGATCGGCCAGTGGCGTCATGCGGGCCGCGCCGCGCGCCAAAGGAACCACAGGCCAAGCGCGATCATGGGAAGCGAAAGGATCTGGCCCATGGTCAGCCCATAGCCGCCGACGTGCAGCGCGAGGCCCAAGGGATTGCCGGGCGAGATGAATTGCGCATCCGGCTGGCGGACGAATTCGACAAGAAACCGCGCCGCGCCATAGCCGGCGAGGAAAAGGCCAAGGAGGCGGCCCGGAAAACGGAACCAGCCCCGCCGCCACGCCAGCCAGAGGAGGACCGCGCAGAGGAGGAGGCCCTCAAGGGCGGCTTCGTAAAGCTGGCTCGGGTGGCGGGCGCAGATGCCGGTGATGCCTGGGCAGGTCTGCGCGGCCTCTCCCGGAAAGGCGACGCCCCATGGCAGGCTGGTCGGGCGGCCCCAAAGCTCGGCATTGATGAAATTCGCGAGCCGCCCGAGGAGGAGGCCGGGAGGCGTGGCGATGGCCATGACATCGGCGGCGTTCAGAAGCGGGATACGTTCGGCCCGGCAAAAGAGGAGCGCCGCGACGACAACGCCCAGAAAGCCCCCGTGGAAGGACATGCCGCCTTCCCAGACGCGCAGGATATGGCCGGGGTTCGCAAGGTAATAGCCGGGTTGGTAGAACAGCACAAAGCCAAGCCGCCCGCCAAGGATCACGCCGACGATGA
>JALOTC010000123.1 GCA_025458085.1 Cypionkella sp.
CGTGCCCTTTGCCGCCCAATCGCGGCTGGAGCCCGCACCATATTCGATGCCGCCAAAGATCACCAAGGGCGTGCCCTGTTCCTGATAGGCCATGGAGGCATCATAGATCGAGGTTTGCGCCCCATCCGGCCCCTTGGTATAGCCGCCTTCGACGCCATCCAGCATCTCGTTCTTGATGCGGATATTGGCAAAGGTGCCGCGCATCATCACCTCGTGGTTGCCACGACGCGCGCCATAGGAGTTGAACTCCGACACAGGCACCTGACGTTCGGTCAGATATTTGCCCGCCGGCGTGGTGGCTTTGAAGCTGCCTGCCGGGCTGATGTGGTCGGTCGTGATCATGTCGCCCAGAAGAGCCAGGACGCGGCTTGGCCATCCCGCGGAAATAGGGCGGGTTCTGGATGTAGGTGGAGGAAGCGGGCCAGTCATAGGTTTCCGAATCGGTCACCTTCACGCCTTGCCACTTCGCATCGCCCTTGAACACATCGGCATATTTCTTCTGGAACGCCTCGCGCGTGACAACCGCATGCACGATATCGGCGATTTCCTTGTTCGTGGGCCAGATGTCCTTGAGGTACACAGGCTTGCCATCCTTGGAGGTGCCAAGGGGTTCGCTCGTCAGGTCGATGTTCATGTCGCCTGCCAGCGCATAGGCGACGACGAGGGGTGGCGAAGCGAGGTAGTTCGCACGCACATCCGGCGAAATCCGGCCTTCGAAGTTGCGGTTGCCCGAAAGCACCGCTGTGGCCACAAGGTCCCCTTCGTTGATCGCCTTGGAAATCTCGGGCGCGAGCGGGCCGGAGTTCCCGATACAGGTGGTGCAGCCATAGCCCACGAGGTTGAAGCCCACGGCATCAAGGTCTTCTTGCAGGCCCGCGGCGTTCAGATACTCGCTCACCACCTGCGATCCGGGGGCGAGTGAGGTCTTGACCCAAGGCTTGCGGTTCAGGCCAAGCGCACGCGCCTTGCGCGCCACCAGCCCCGCACCGATCAGCACATAGGGGTTCGAGGTATTGGTGCAGGAGGTGATGGAGGCGATCACGACCTTGCCCGAGGACATGGTGTAATCTTGGCCTTCCACCGGCACTTCCTTGCCCATCGGCCGCTTGAAGGACGCGTCCATTTCCTTGGCAAAGCTCGCCTTCGCCTCGGTCAGCGGCAGGTAATCCTGCGGGCGCTTCGGCCCCGAGATCGCCGGCACGATGGTCGACATATCGAGGTGCAGGGTGGAGGTGTAGATCGGGTTGTAATCCGGCCCGCGCCACATGCCGTTGGCCTTGGCGTAAGCCTCGACCAAGGCGATGCGCGCTTCTTCACGCCCCGTCTGGCGCAGGTAGCGCAGGGTTTCGTCGTCGATCGGGAAGAAGCCGCAGGTCGCGCCATATTCTGGCGCCATATTGGCAATGGTTGCCCGGTCGGCCAGCGGCAGGCGGTCAAGGCCGTCGCCATAGAATTCGACGAACTTGTTCACCACGCCATGTTTGCGCAGCATCTGAACGACCTTCAGCACAAGGTCGGTTGCCGTGGTGCCTTCCATCATCTCGCCCGTCAGCTTGAAGCCGACGACTTCGGGGATCAGCATCGACACAGGCTGGCCCAGCATCGCGGCCTCGGCCTCGATCCCGCCAACGCCCCAGCCGAGGACAGCGAGGCCGTTGACCATGGTGGTATGCGAGTCGGTGCCGACGAGGGTGTCGGGATAGGCGACCTCGTTGCCGTTCTGGTCCTTGTCGGTCCAGACGGTCTGGGCGAGGTATTCAAGGTTGACCTGATGGCAGATGCCGGTGCCGGGCGGCACGACGCGGAAGTTGTTGAACGCGTTCTGGCCCCATTTCAGGAAGACATAGCGCTCCATGTTCCGTTCATATTCCCGGTCCACGTTGGCCTGAAACGCGCGGGGGGTGCCGAATTCGTCGATCATCACCGAATGGTCGATGACGAGGTCAACGGGAACCAAGGGGTTGATCTTGGCGGCAGACCCTTTCAGGCCAAGGATGCCATCGCGCATCGCGGCAAGGTCCACCACGGCCGGAACGCCGGTGAAGTCCTGCATCAGCACACGGGCGGGGCGATAGGCGATTTCGCGCGGGTTCTGGCCGCCAAGCTTGGCCCATTCGCCAAAGGCGCGGATGTCATCGACCGAAACGGTCTTACCATCCTCGAAGCGGAGCATGTTTTCCAAGACCACTTTCAGCGCGGCGGGCAGTTTGGAAAAATCGCCCAGACCAGCCTCTTGGGCGGCGGGGATGGAATAATAGCTGACGGTTTGGCCGCCCGCGGTAAGGGTCCTGCGGGTCTTTTGGCTGTCATGTCCGACGGTGACGGTCATTCGCGCCTCCTTGGCAAGTGGCTGGGTTCAAGTGGCTCTGGTCTGGTCATCCGCCCGGCCAGAGGCGGGGGAGTCGTGCGCGTTGTATGCAATTGTATGCCAAAAATCCAGCCCTTCCTTCGGTGCAAACTGACGCATGCTCCAGAGAGATCGAAAGGCTGTTTCCGGTGCGGCACACTCGCAAAACCTTGATTGGCGGCTATATGCCCGCTCTTGTAGAACCAGATGGCACGATATGGGACTTGGAACGGAATGATGCGACATTTGGTCAGCGCCGCATGCGGTATGATGCTGGGCATGGCCGGGGGGGCGCAAGCCCAGGCAGTGCAAGAAGGGTCGACGCCGGTTGTGGTGGAACTCTACACCTCGCAAGGTTGTTCCTCTTGCCCACCTGCGGATGAATTCATGGCTGATCTGGCGCAGGACCCGAATGTCATCGCGCTGTCGCTGCATGTCGATTACTGGGACTATATCGGCTGGAAGGATACCTTCGGCAATGCCGCCTTTTCCAAGCGGCAAAAGGCCTATGCCAAGGCCGAAGGCAGCCGCATGATCTATACGCCCCAGATCATTGTCGAAGGGTCGGATCGGGTGCAGGGCAATGATGTGCTGGCCGTGGCCGATGCGATCCGCCGCCACATGATGGCGCCCGATGCTGTCAGACTTCAGGCGGAACGGATGGGGGATCAGGTCCTGATCCGGGCCGAGGCAGACCCGCCGCTAAATCGCATGGCGCGGGTGCAACTGGTGCGCTATCAGCCCGAAGCGACCGTGACGATTGAACGGGGCGAAAATGCCGGGCGGCAGATTACCTACCACAACATCGTCACGGATTGGCAGGTCATGGCGGAATGGCCGGGGCAGGCGCCCTTTATGATGATGGCCGATGCGCCGGGAAGCGAGCCTGTGGTCGTGATCGTGCAGGCCGATGGCCCGGCAGAGGTGCTTGCGGCGATCGAACTGGAGTGATCAGCGCCAGCGGCGGTGCACCCACAGCCATTGTTCCGGATGCGCGCGGATGATCCTCTCGAGCGAGTCGTTCAGACCTTGCGTCATGGCTTCGGGCGTACCGGCAGGGATCGGCGCGTCCACGACGATCTGGAACGAAAGCCCATCTTTCTGACGCACCGCATAGGTGGGGATCAGAACGGCATCGTATTTCAGCGCCATCTCGGCGGTCGAAAGGGCGGTCTTGGCCTCTACCCCAAAAAAGGGCAGGGCAACCCCTTTGCTCATGCGCTGATCGGGCAGAATGCCCAGCATCCCGCCAGATTTCAAATGTCGCAGCATGTCAGCCATGCCGCGGCGCCCCTGTTCGAAGAGCGGTTGCCCAATCGTGCCAATCGCACGGACGTAATGCGCGTTAAACCACGGGTTCGCCATGGGCCGATAGAGCGCACCCAAAGGGTAGCCGCGCGCGATCAGCGCCGCGCGGACCGCATCGTAATTGCCGAAATGGCCTGTGGCGAGGATCGCGGGGCGCGCCTCGGCTAGGGCCTGTTCGAGTGCGGCCACGCCCGGCCCGGTCAGCGGCAGGGTATTCGCGCGGGCGATGAATTCGGCCCCGGAATAGATCTCGATCAGCGTGCGCCCGATATTGTCGGGCACGGCGCGGATCATGCGGCGCACTTCCTCCTCGGGCAGGGCGGGTTGCGTGAGCTTTAGATTTTCACGGATGCGCTTGGGCCAGCCCGCCAAGGGCGCAACAAGGCGCGACATTACCCAACCACAAAGCGGCACGCGCCAGCGATAGGGTAGGGCGAGCAGGCACCAAAGCAGGCCACGGACCAGCAGATCCTCCAGCCATTGCCCGCGGGTTGCGCTGTTGTCCTTTTGTGTCGTCATGCCTTGGGGTTCGCCCGGGTTTCGCGGTGCCACACATAGACACCGGCCGCCACGATCACAAGCGCCCCGATGATTGTGGGCAGATCGGGCCATTCGTCATAAAGCACGATCCCCCAACCCGTCGCGAAAAGGATGCCCACATAGGCAAAGGGTGCGACCGCCCCCGCCTCGGCCATCGAAAAGGCGCGGATCAGGCAGAGTTGCGCGCCGGTGCCAAGGCCGCCGATCAGCAGGAAAAAGGGCAGGTCGGCCATGGCGATTGGCTGCCAGACCATGGGTTGCAGGGCTGAGGTGACGACCGCGCCGAACAGGGCCGCGTGCAACAGGGGGGTCCAAAAGCTTTCCAGCGGGCCAAGCCTGCGGGTCAAAAGGGCATTGGCGGTGTAGAACATCGCCGCCGCTAGCGGCAAAAGCGCTGCAGGCGTGAAAACCGCCATGCCGGGGCGGATCACGATCATCGCCCCGATCATGGCGACGACCACCCCTGCAATTCGCCGTGGCCCAAGCCTTTCACCAAGAAAAAGGGCCGCGCCGAGGGTGATCAGCACAGGGTTAAGGTCGGTCAGCGCCGTAGCCTCGGCCAGGCCGATATGGGGCAGCGAGGCGAAGAAACAGCCCGTTGCACCCAATTGACACGCCGAGCGGATCATATGCAGCAGAGGCCAGCGGGTGCGCAGCGCCACAAGAACCGCACTGCGCAGGATCAAAAGAACGATCACCACCTGCCCGGCAAAGCGCGCCCAGACCACTTGTGCCACGGGATAGCGTTCGATCAGCCCCTTGGCCGTGGCATCCATGGAGGTGAAAAGAAAGATTGCCAGCAGCATCAGAAGGATGCCGCGGGCCGTGTCGCGCTCTGTCGGGATCTGCATCGCCTTCGTCCTTGGCCGAGCGCGACGCTAGGGCCGCGCCCGGCAGGACGCAAGGCGCAAAGCGCGGGCTTAACTGCCGCCCGCCTCCTCCACCGCAATGAGGGCGAGTTCGCCCGCCGCTTCCAACTGGCGGATGGTGGTGACAATCGCGGCCATCGCCTCTTCGGCCTCCTTGGGGCGGATCTGGCCGCGTTCGGCCATCGCTTCGCGCAGGCTTTGCGCAAGCCTTGGCGACATGTTCGACAAAATGAAATCTGCCGCCGCGGCAAGGCCCGACGCTTCTGCCCCGGCGAGGGCGGTGACCAGCACGGTTTGATCCACCCCGCGCAGGATGCGCGGCACATCGCGCGGCATAATGCGGGCGGGCAAATGGGCAAAGGTAAAGATCGTTCGCCGCACGTCGGCGGCAAGCGCGGCATCCTCTGCTTCCAGCCCCTCAAGCACATCCTCGCGCAGGGTGGAGGGGGCGATGTTCAGGATCGCCCCGATCCGTTCCGCGGGGGCTGCGGCGAAGGCGCGGGCTGGCCGTGCGTCGAGTTGAGCGGCCAGCGTCAGACCGATCTGGCGCAGGGTTTCAGGGTCCACATCCCCGGTGAGCGACATGGCCCGCGCGATTCGGCGCGCCCTTTCCCCTGGCAAAAGGGCCAGTAGTTCCGCTGCCCGCGCAACCGGCAGGCGCGACAGCATGACCGCCGCCACCTCTACGCTTTCGCCTTGCAGGGCAGGCAAGAGCTGATCCGCAGGCAGGTGCGATAGCCTGTCCCACGGGTCTGCCCGGCTGGAGGCGGCAGCGAGCCTGCGTAGGCGTGTGGCCGCGCTGGGGCTGATATGGCCATCCATCAAGGTCAGCGCCCCGTCGATCCCACCGGGGAAGGAAAGACCCACCTCCTCCACCTCTGCCAAAAATTCATCGACCACGGCGGCTAGGGTGGCGCGATCCACCAACCGCATCTGGCCCATCTGTTCGGTCAGCGCGGCCTGCATATGGTCGGGCAGGGAAGAAAGCGGGATTTCGGCCCCTTCGGCCAAGAGCAGGCGCACGATGATCGCGGCCTTTTCGCGGGGTGTGGGGGGCGCACGATCAGGCACGGAAGCGTTCGTAAGCGCAGGTGCCGCGATGCGGGTGGGTTCAATACGGGCAAGGGGAAGGGAAGAGGGGTCAGGCATGGCGGTCCCGTTCGGCTGTCGCGATACGGGACCCACCAGAACCCGGTCCGGGTTAAGACCGGGTTGACGCGCCTCAGGTCGTGGGGCTCAGGACGCAGGTGCCCTTGGCCTCGTCCCAGACATGACCCTGCTGGCAGGAGGCGGCGGTGACATCGGCCTTGTCCATGCATTGAGCCATGGCGAAGGAAGGCGCCAGCATCAGCGCGATGACGGCGGCGGTGATCTTGATCTTCATCGGTCGTCCTTTCCTGTGGTTGCATCAGAGGGCATAGCCCGCAGCAAAGGCTAGCACGATTTCGCCCGCTTCAACCGCGCATTTTCGGCAGGCGAGGGGCCTGCCGGTCACGCTTTCGTCAGCGCCGCCCGCCCTCGGCCCCAAAGACGCGGGCAAAGATCGTGTCGACATGTTTGGTGTGATAGCCAAGGTCGAATTTCTCTTCGATCTCGGCCGGGGAAAGCGCGGCGGTCACCTCCGCATCGGCCAGCAGTTCCTCTTTGAAATCCGCGCCCTTTTCCCAAACTTTCATCGCGTTGCGCTGCACGAGCCGATAGGCATCCTCGCGGCTGACACCAGCCTGTGTCAGTGCCAAAAGCACCCGCTGCGACATGACCAGCCCTTTGAACTTGTTCATGTTCTTCAGCATATTTTCGGGATAGACCACCAGCTTTTCGAACCGAGCTGTGCGAGATGTCGCGTTCATGCCAAAGCGCAACATTTTCCATCGCCGGCACCACCGCCATCCGCACCAGCCGGGCAAGCCCGGTCAGGTTTTCGGTCAGCACCGGGTTGCGCTTGTGCGGCATGGCAGAGCTGCCCTTTTGGCCGGGGCTGAAATATTCCTCGGCCTCCAGCACTTCGGTGCGCTGCATGTGGCGAATCTCGATTGACCTGGGTGGAAATCGGCTCTGGCTCCAGCCCCAGCATTTTGCAGACATGCTCTTCCACCGCCGGGTCAATATTGGCAAAGGTGCCAACCGCACCGGAAATCGCACCCGTGGCCACTTCCTTGCGCGCATTCACAAGACGGTCGTGGTTGCGCGCCATTTCGGCATAGAACCGCGCGAAGGTCAGGCCCATGGTGGTGGGTTCGGCGTGAATCCCGTGGCTGCGCCCGATGCGGACCGTATCGCGATGTTCCAGCGCGCGGGCCTTCAGCGCGGAAAGCACCCGGTCCAGCCCGGCCAGCAGCAGATCTGCCGCGCGCACGAGCTGGATGTTCAGCGTGGTATCCAGCACATCCGAAGAGGTCATGCCCTGATGGACGAACCGCGCCTCATCGTTGCCGATGATTTCGGCCAGATGGGTCAGAAAGGCGATGACGTCATGTTTGGTCACGGCCTCGATCTCGTCGATCCGGGCCACGTTGAACTCCACATCCTTCGCGCGCCAGACTGCTTCGGCATTGGCCTTGGGGATCACGCCAAGGGCGGCTTGTGCATCGCAAGCATGGGCCTCGATCTCGTACCAGATGCGGAATTTCGTCTCGGGCGACCAGATGGCGACCATCTCGGGGCGGGAATAGCGCGGGATCATCACGAACCTCTGACTGGATGCTGGGCTTGCTTGCCCCTTAGACTGTGGGGGTAGTCAGCGCAAGGCAAAGGGAGGCGGATGCGGCATCTGGGATGGACACTCGCGCTTGCGCTTTCGGGCATGCCGATGATGGCACAGGCCGAAGCGTGGGAGGTGTTGGATGGCCCCGCGATTGCTGATGCCTTGACTGCCCGGGTGTTGATCTACCCCGAAGGCGTGGCGCAGGATTTCCGGCGCGATGGCATGACCATCCGCTTGGGCGACCGCGGGCTTTGGTGGGTGGAGGGTGATCTTTACTGCGAAAGCTGGGGCAGTCTGCGCCCGATCTGCGCCGAGGTGGATCGGCGCGATGACAGATACATCCGGTTTCGCGAGGATACAGGTTTCGTTCGGATCGGCTTTTACGGCGATCTATAGGGTCAACCGATAGCGGATATGCCCGTCATCGCGGCAGAACTGGTCATAAAGCCTGCGGGCGGCCGTGTTGTCACGATCGGTGTTCCAGTAAAGGCGGTGAAAGCCCTTGGCGCGCCCGATCGCGATCAAGTCCTCGATCAAGGCGCGGCCCAATCCTGCGCCTCGCGCCTGAGGGGCGACGAACAGGTCTTCGAGATACAGGTCATCCCCCGGCACCCAGCTTGAGCAATGGTGGTGATGGATGGCAAAGCCTTGCGGCTGGCCATCCAGCCACGCAAGGCGGCAAGACATGCGGTGATCGGGGTCAATGATCCGTGCCCAAGTGGCGGCGGTCGTCGCCTCGGCCAAGGTCAGGGCGTAATGGTCCAGAAACCCATCCCAAAGGCGACGCCACGCCGGTTCATCCGCGGGCGTGGCCGTGGTGATCTTGGGCGCGGACATGGCCTGCCGTCACGCCCCGGCGGTCAGGCGGTGCAATAGCCGCGCCCAAGACCGGATGCCCTTGTGGAAACATTCCACATCATATTTCTCATTCGGGCTGTGGATCTGGTCATCATCCCGGCCAAAGCCCAGAAGCATGGCATCCATCCCCAGTTCCGTCTTGAAATAGCCCGCAATCGGGATCGACCCGCCACAGCCCACATAGGCTGCCGCGCGCCCCCATTCGTCACCCAAGGCGGCGCGGGCGGCCTCGAAAGCGGGGTGCGTGATCGACATGACCCCGGCGGGTGAGGCGCCATGGCCGGAAAATTCCACCCGGCAATCGGCGGGCACCTGCGCGCGGACCCAATCGCGGAAGTGTTCGCGCAAGACATAGGGGTCTTGGCCCGCCACAAGGCGGAAGCTGACCTTGGCCCGTGCTTCGGCCGGGAGCACGGTCTTGAACCCGTCGCCGGTGTATCCGCCAAGGATGCCATTCACCTCTGCCGTGGGGCGCGACCAGATCATTTCCAAGGGCGTGCGATCCACCTCTCCGGCCGGGATCGACAGGCCCACGTCACCAAGGAAACGCGTATGGTCAAAGGCCAGCGCCTGCCATTGCGCGCGGATGTCATCGGGCAGTTCGGAGATTGCCAAGGATGCGCGTCAGCACCCGGATCGGGTTCATCGCCGCCCCGCCATACATGCCGGAATGCAGGTCCTTGTTCGGGCCGTGGATCGTGATTTCCTCGCCCAAAAGCCCACGCAGCATGGTGACAATCGCGGGGGCTGTGTCTTGGAACAGCCCTGTGTCGCAGATCAGTGCGATATCGGCTTTCAATTCTGCCGCGTTGTCGCGCAGGAAGGGGATGAGAGAGGGCGAGCCGGATTCCTCCTCGCCTTCCAGAAAGATGGTGATGCGGCAGGGCAGGCGGCCGGTTTCGGCCTTCCAGGCGCGCAAAGCCTCCAGAAAGGTCATCAACTGGCCCTTGTCATCGGATGCCCCGCGTGCGCGGATTACCCGGCCCTTGGGCGTGTCCTGCACCTCTGGATCAAATGGGTCGCGGTGCCAGAGTGAAAGCGGATCAACGGGTTGCACGTCATAGTGGCCATAGAACAGCAGATGCGGCCCCCCTTCGCCGCCATGGCCCACGACCATCGGGTGACCCGGGGTGGGGCGGCTTGCCGCGTCAAACCCGAGCGCGCGCAAATCCTCCACCAGCCAATCGGCGGCACGCGAACAATCGGCGGCATAGGCCGGATCGGTGGAGATGGAGGGGATTCGCAGCAGGTCCATCAAACGGTCCAGCGCTTCGGGCAGGTCCGTGTCGATGCGGGTCAGAAGGGAGGAAAGGGTCATGGTGCCGGGTCTTCCGTCTTGCGGTCGTAGGATTGTGAACTGGTGCGGAGCCTATCAGGCGGTCAGGGACTGTCCAGACCCGCCGCCATGGTGTATGCCGCCCCCGAAAAGAGGAGCGCGCAGATGAAACGCCCATGCATCGCAACATTTATGGCTTTTTCGCTGATGTCTGGGGCAGGACAGGCCTTGGGCGAAACCTCGCCAGAAGCTGTGGCGGTGGAAGAGGCGGTTCTGGGCAGTTCGATCGTGCGGCTGCATCTGCACCCCTTTTTGATGCCCGAAGAAGTTTCGGTGCTGCGCCTTGTGCTGACCAATGAACAGGCGCTCGCGATCTTTGTGCCCGATGCCGCCGGGTCTGAAGGACGTCACGCCGCCCTTGCTGCCGCACCGGGCGAAGGGGTGGTGCGGGAAGGCAAGCCTGTCGCCTCTGCCATCGCGCTGGCAGGCTTTGCCGATGCCGCCGCCGCCGATCAGGCCGCGCGCGCGGCCTGCGATGCCGCCCGGGGCGAAGGCGCGGCCTGCGTAACGGTGCTGGAGGTCGCGCCCGCACCCTGAACGGGACTTGCGCGGACGGGGCGGCAAATTGCCCTGTTTCGTCACTTCTTTTCTTGACGCATGTCAAAGCCCCGCCACCTAGCGTTCTGTTAGCTGCCTAAGACCCGGCACAGATCGGGCAAGACGCCACAAGGAGCCAGCGATGAATTACGAAGCCGCCCTCGACGCCGCCCTGCAGCGTTTGCACGACGAAGGCCGCTATCGCACGTTCATTGACATCGAACGGACGAAGGGTCACTTCCCCCACGCGGTCTGGACGAAGCCTGATGGCACGCAAAAGCCGATCACCGTCTGGTGCGGCAATGACTATCTTGGCATGGGGCAGCATCCTGCGGTTCTGGCCGCTATGCACGAGGCGCTCGATGCCACCGGCGCAGGGTCGGGGGGCACGCGTAACATCAGCGGGACCACCGTCTATCACAAGCGGCTCGAGGCTGAACTGGCCGATCTGCATGGCAAGGAAGCGGCGCTTGTCTTTTCTTCGGCCTATATTGCCAATGATGCCACGTTGTCGACGTTGCGGCAGATTTTTCCCGGCCTGATCATTTATTCTGACGCGCTCAACCACGCCTCCATGATCGAAGGGGTCCGTCGGGGCGGGGGGCTGAAGCGGATTTTCCGCCACAATGATGTGGCCCACTTGCGCGACCTGATCGCCGCCGATGATCCGGCCGCACCGAAGCTCATCGCCTTTGAATCGATCTATTCCATGGACGGCGATTTCGGCCCGATTTCCGAGATTTGCGATCTGGCAGAAGAGGTTGGCGCGCTGACCTATATCGATGAGGTTCATGCCGTCGGCATGTATGGCCCCCGCGGCGCGGGCGTGGCCGAGCGGGATGGCCAGATGCACCGTATAGACATCATCAACGCGACCTTGGCCAAAGCTTACGGCGTTTTCGGGGGCTATATTGCTGCAAGTGCGAAGATGGTCGATGCGGTACGGTCCTATGCGCCGGGCTTTATCTTCACCACCTCGCTTCCGCCTGCGGTGGCGGCGGGGGCCGCGGCGAGTGTGCGGCTGTTGAAAACGGCCGAAGGGCAAGCCTTGCGCGACAAGCAGCAACTTCATGCGCGCATCCTCAAGATGCGGCTCAAAGGCCTTGGCCTGCCGATCATTGATCATGGGTCACATATTGTGCCCGTGCACGTGGGTAACCCTATCCATTGCAAGATGATGTCTGACATGTTGCTGGATCAGTTCGGCATTTATGTTCAGCCGATCAACTTTCCCACCGTTCCGCGCGGCACCGAAAGGCTGCGTTTCACCCCCTCTCCAGTGCATGATCCGAAGGAGATCGATGCGCTGGTGCAGGCCATGGACAAGCTGTGGCAGCATTGTGCGCTGAATCGTGCCGAGGCCAGCGCATAAGTTGATCTCGCAAGTGCAAAACCGCTTGAGCCGTGCTACGGAATCCTCAATACCGAAAGCATGAGTCGGGACGAACCCGACTCGAAGGGTTAGTAGAACGATGGGGCAGGGCGCATGATCGGACGGAGGGCAAACCCTTCGACGGCAGAGGCAGAAAAGCCGAAAGGCTTTGATGACTACGACCTGCGTCTTGGCGACCTGATGCGGGGCGAACGCGCCACATTGGGCAAATCGCTTCTTGATGTGCAGCGCGAATTGAAGATCAAGGCAGCCTATATCGCTGCGATCGAAAACGCCGATATTTCTGCATTTGAAACACCCGGCTTCATTGCCGGCTATGTGCGGTCCTATGCGCGCTATCTGGGCATGGATCCGGATCATGCGTTTCGCAAGTTCTGTCGCGAGGCGAATTTTGAAATTGCCCACGGGATGAGCGCGGCCGCGTCTTCCCCAGCACGCGCTGCCCGGCCCAAAGTCAAGACGGACGGCACTGATCCTTTCGCCAATCCCAATGCGTCTTTCGTCCCGCGCGGTGAAAGCTTTCTGTCGCGGATCGATCCGGGGGCGGTTGGTTCGCTTCTGGTGCTGATCGGTTTGATCGGGGCAATCGGCTATGGTGGTTGGTCCGTGCTGCAGGAAGTGCAGCGCGTTCAATTGGCCCCCGTAGATCAGGCCCCCGCGGTGGTGGCCGAGATCGACCCTCTGGGCAATATTTCTGCGCCTGCGCCACTGGTCCGTTCCGCGCCCGAGGTCATGGTGCCCGGCCCTCTCGCCGGGGCCGATCCCGTGCGTCCCGAAGAAGGGGGCGATCGTCTTTATCGTCCTGAGGCGTTAGACCTTCCGGTGCTGACGTCGCGTGATGGTCCGATTGCAGCGATTGACCCCCGCCGTGCAGGTGTTCTCGCGCAGCCGGAGGCAAACGCTGTTCCATCCACGGCGACAGAGGAAGAGGTCGGGGTTCAGGTCGTGGCTGAGGCCTCGCCGGGTGTCGAATTACTGGCTGTGCGTCCGTCATGGGTGCAGGTCACTGCAGCGGATGGAACGGTTCTTTTTGAAAAGATCCTCGATGCCGGCGAACGCTGGGCAGTGCCCATGCTCGAGGAGGCCCCGGTGCTGCGCGCAGGCAATTCCGGGTCTGTCTATTTCGCCGTCAATGGCAAGGCCTATGGCCCGGCCGCGCCGGGGGCGCAGGTTGTGAAAAACCTGCCCCTGTCGGCAGAGGCGCTGACCGAAAGGTTCGCCCTGGCCGATTGCACGGTTGACCCTGATTTGGGCCGCATCGCTTCTGCCGATCCGGCGGCGGCGGCTGTGCCGCTTTGCCCGACCATGTGATCGGGCACCCCCTGTCATCTTTCCCCTGATTTGTTCCGGGCCTGCGTTGCGGCATTGCTGTTCCGCGGGCTTGGGCCTATCCTTGCGCCGACCCGCAACAGGAAGTGCCGCGATGACCCACAACCCGATCCGCCCTTGGCGCAATATCTATCGCCGCAAATCCCGGCAGATCCGCGTAGGCAAGGTGCTGGTTGGGGGCGATGCGCCGATCAGCGTGCAGACGATGACGAACACGCTGACCACCGATGTGGCGGCGACGATTGAACAGATTCAACGCGCGGCGATTGCGGGGGCCGATATCGTCCGCGTCTCGACCCCCGATGTTGAAAGCACCCGCGCGCTAAAGGAAATCTGCGCTGAAAGCCCGGTGCCGATCGTGGCGGATATCCATTTCCACTATAAGCGCGCGATCGAGGCGGCAGAGGCGGGTGCGGCCTGCCTGCGCATCAACCCCGGCAATATCGGCGATGCCAAGCGCGTGGCCGAAGTGGTTCGCGCAGCAAAGGATCACGGCTGTTCCATCCGGATCGGCGTCAATGCCGGCAGCCTTGAAAAGCATCTGCTCGACAAATACGGCGAGCCTTGCCCCGATGCGATGGTGGAATCGGGTATGGACCATATCAAGCTGTTGCAGGACAACGACTTTCACGAATTCAAGATCAGCGTGAAAGCATCAGATGTGTTCATGGCCGCCGCGGCCTATCAGCAACTGGCTGAAGCCACCGATGCCCCGATCCATCTAGGCATTACCGAAGCCGGGGGGCTGATGTCCGGCACGGTCAAATCCGCCATTGGGCTTGGCAACCTTCTGTGGATGGGGATCGGCGATACGATCCGCGTGAGCCTCTCTGCCGATCCAGTGGAAGAGGTGAAGGTGGGCTATGAGATCCTGAAATCCCTCGGCCTGCGCACGCGCGGGGTGCAGATCATTTCCTGCCCGTCTTGCGCGCGGCAGGGTTTTGATGTGATCAAAACGGTCGAGGCGCTGGAAAAACGGCTGGAACATATCAAGCAACCCCTGAGCCTGTCGATCATTGGCTGTGTGGTCAATGGTCCCGGTGAGGCGCTGATGACCGATATCGGCTTCACCGGTGGTGGGGCAGGGTCGGGCATGGTCTATATGGCGGGCAAGCAAAGCCACAAACTATCGAACGATCAGATGATCGAACATATTGTGGAACTTGTTGAAAAGCGCGCAGCGGAACTTGCCGCCGAAGAAGCGCAGGCTGCCGAATAGGCCCAAAAGCAAAGGGGCGCGCCGAAGGCACGCCCCCTGAAACCCTGATCTCTGACCTTATTTCGGTCCGATCATCATCACCATCTGGCGGCCTTCCAGCTTGGGCATCGCCTCAACCTTGCCACGGTCGCCCACATCGGCGGCCACGCGGTTCAAAAGTGCCAAGCCCAATTCCTGGTGCGCCATTTCACGGCCCCGGAAGCGCAGGGTGACCTTCACCTTGTCGCCTTCTTCCAGGAATTTCAGGACCGAACGCATCTTCACATCGTAGTCATGGGTATCCGTACCGGGACGGAACTTGATTTCCTTGATCTCGATGATCTTCTGCTTCTTGCGCGCCTCGGCCTCACGCTTCTGCTGTTCATATTTGAACTTGCCGAAGTCCATGATCTTGCAGACGGGCGGCACGGCATTGGGGCTGATTTCCACGAGGTCCAGCCCCGCTTCTTCGGCCATGGCCATGGCGCGGGCCGGTGTGACGACCCCGACATTTTCACCATCCGCCCCAATCAGGCGAATTTCGGGGGCACGGATGCGATCATTGACACGGGGACCCGTTTCGCGTTGCGGCGGGGCATTGTGAGGTCTGCGGGCTATGGTGGTCGTCCTTCGGTTGTTATGCGCAATGCGCGCAACATAAACGGGCGCTGTCCCGCGTTCAATGGGATTTGCAGGGGAGTTTGGGCCGATGTTGGCGTGATTTGAGGGATGTGGCGGAAAATTCCCCCGCATCTGCGGGCGGAAAATGGCCTGCCGTACTTTCAATCCAGACCTTCGAATGCCATATGGGCGGCAGAGCGGAGATCCGCCCGAAAGTCAGGAGAATAAGAGATGAACAAATCTGTCATCATCGGCGCCGTCGTGCTGGTCCTTGCCGCAGGTGGATATTA
>JALOTC010000124.1 GCA_025458085.1 Cypionkella sp.
TCGCTGACCAAGGGCCGCAAAGTGGTGATCTTTGCCGTGCCGGGGGCCTATACGCCGACCTGCCATTCGGCCCATGTGCCGAGCTTCATCCGCACCAAGGACAAGTTTGGCGCGAAGGGCGTGGATGAGATCATTTGCATCTCGGTCAACGACCCCTTTGTGATGAAGGCCTGGGGCGAGTCGACCGGGGCCACGGCGGCGGGGATCACCATGCTCTCGGATGCCGAGGGCGCGTTCACCAAGGCGATTGGCCTTGATTTCACCGCGCCGCCGGTGGGGTTGATCGGGCGGTCCAAGCGCTATGCGCTTTATGCCGAGGATGGGGTGGTCAAGACCCTGCATCTGGAAGAAAGCCCCGGCCAGTGCGAGATTTCTGGCGGCGAGGCGCTGCTGGCGGCGATCTGAGCGGGGTGGGGGGCTGGCCCCCTGACCTTCGGGAAAGAAGGAGGAGGGCTGTCTGCCCGACCCAGCACTTTTGGAACAAGCCGGGGAGGGCTGTCTGTCCGACCCAGTACTCTTTGATCAAGCCGGGGAGGGCTGTCTGTCCGACCCAGCACTTTTGGAACAAGCCGGGGAGGGCTGTCTGCCCTCCCCGGACCCCTCCCGAGAGTATTTGAGCCAAGATGAAGGGGCGGGGATGGGTCTGTTTGCAGGGCTTTGCGGGGTCAGTAGCCGGCGAGGTCGTCCATCTTGGTGGCGAGTTTGAGGTCAAGCTCGGTCAGGCCGCCCGCGTCATGGGTGGTGAGTTCCACGGTCACGGTGCGGTAGACATTGGACCATTCGGGGTGGTGGTTCAGCTTTTCGGCCCAAAGCGCCGCGCGGGTCATGAAGCCGAAGGCTTCGACGAAATTCTTGAACAGATAGGTTTTGCGGATCGCGTCGCGGTCTTTCACCTCCTCCCATCCGGTGGCGAGAAGGGGGAGGAGGGCTTTGCGGTCGGATAGTTTTGCGGCGGGCATTGCGGGTTCCGGTGCTGGGGTTAATCGGCGCGGTCGGTGGCGGTGCGGCGGAAGGGGCCGAAGCGGGTGAGCACCTCGATGTCTTCGGTGACGGCGCGGGCTTCGGCGGCGAGGTAGTCGGCGACCGCGCGGCGAAAGCCGGGGTCGGCGATCCAGTGGAGCGAATGGATCGGGGTGGGCAGGTAGCCGCGGGCGAGTTTGTGTTCGCCCTGTGCGCCTGCCTCGACCCGCGAGAGGCCCTGGGCAATGGCCCAATCGATCGCCTGATAGTAGCAGAGTTCGAAATGGAGGCAGGGGTAATCTGCGACGCAGCCCCAATAGCGGCCAAAGAGCGTGTCTTGGCCGATGAAGTTGAGCGCGCCCGCGACGGGGCGGGGGCCATCGAAGGCCAGCACGAGGAGCATGTCGTCGCGCATTGTCTCGTGGAAGGCATCAAAGGCGCGGCGGGTGAGGTAGGGGGTGCCCCATTTGCGCGCGCCGGTATCTTGGTAGAAGGCCCAGAAGGCATCCCAGTGCTGGGGTTCGATCTGGTCGCCGGTGAGCGCGCGGATCGTCAGGCCGTGGGATTGGGCCGTGGCGCGTTCTTTGCGGATCGTTTTGCGCTTGCGGCTGGAAAGATCGGCGAGGAAGGCGTCGAAATCGGCATAGCCGCGGTTTTCCCAATGATATTGCTGGGTGGTGCGGTGGAGGATGCCTTCGGTACCGGCAAGGGATTTGGCCTCCGCCTCGGTGCAGAAGGTGATGTGGAGCGACGAGAGGCGGTTGCGTTCGGTGATCGCGATCATGCCCTTGAGCAGGGTTTCGCGGTATGCGGCGGGGCCGAGGAAGCGGGGGCCGGTGGCGGGGGTGAAGGGGACGGCGACCTGAAGTTTGGGGTAGTAGCGGCCGCCTGCCCGTTCCCAGGCCTGCGCCCAGCCGTGGTCGAAGATATATTCGCCTTGGCTGTGGGATTTCACATAAAGGGGCGTGGCGGCGAGGAGGCGGCCATCTTCGCCGCGCAGTGTGAGGGGGCGGGCGGTCCAGCCCGTGCCGGTGCCGGTGGAGCCGGAGCTTTGCAGCGCAGCGAGGAAGCGGTGGGTTGTGAATGGGTCGCGCGGGCGCCGGCCCGGCGGGGTGGAGGCGAGCGCATCCCACTCGGAGGCGGCAACGTCAGTGATGCAATCGAGGAGGACGAGGTCTGGCATGGGAATGCGGGGCCGGAGCTTGGGGCGTTCCGCTGGGAAGTGGCGTGGCGCGGGGGCGGGTCAAGACATGCCCGCGATGTCGATGATCCTTGTGGCGATTAGGCGGGCAGGGGGCTGGCGTAGCCTTCGAAGGTGACGTTCTGAGCGATGTGGCGGGCCTTTGCCTCTGCCTCGGGGCTGCGGATCGTCCAGCACAGGATGGCGGCGCCTTGGGCTTTGAGATCGGCCACGCGGGGGCGGGAAAGGTCTTCCGCTTCGTGGCTGATGAAGCTTGCGCCAACGGCATCGTAATCGGGAATATCGCGGAGGCGGTCGCAGGTCTCTGGCGCGATACCGGGCCAATCTTCGGCCAGATAAGCCGAGGTTGTGATGCCGCGCGGGATGTGGGGCGCGAGGCGGGCCATATGGGCCATCATCGTGGGGTTGAAGGACATGACCGCCACGGGGCCAGAGTAGCCTTCCAGCGCGCGGGCGGCGGCTTCCTCCAGCCTGCCATCGCTTTGGCCCAAGGTGAGGGTCTGGTCCTTGAGTTCGATGAGCAACGGCACGCGGCCTGCGACGAGGGTGAGGGTTTCGGCCAGCGTCGGAATCGTGTCGGTGCTGTCTTTGAGCGCGATCTGGCCCAGTTCGGCGGCGGTGCGGGCGGCGACGGGGCCGGTCGCATGGGTCAGGCGGTCAAGCTCTTCATCGTGAAAGACCATCGCCTGCCCATCGGCGGAAAGCTGGAGGTCGATTTCGATGGCATAGCCCGCCGCGCGCGCGGCGCGGATCGCGGCGGGGCTGTTTTCGATGCGGCGCTCTGCCCGGTTATGCAGCGCGCGATGCGCGATGGGCAGGTGCAGGAAGGCGGGGGGCAGGGCGGGGCGCATGGAGCTTTAGGCCAGTTCGAAGATGGCTTCGATTTCGACCGCGACGCCGAGGGGGAGCGAGGCCGCCGAGACGGCGGAGCGGGCATGGCGGCCCTGATCGCCAAGCACGGCCACGAGGAAATCGGACGCGCCGTTGATGACCTTGGGCTGATCGGTGAAATCGGGGGTCGAATTGACGAAGCCCGTCAGTTTCACGAGGCGGGCCATGCGGTCGATCTGTCCCCCCGTGGCGGCCTTGAGTTGCGCGAGGATGGAGATGGCGCAGCAACGGGCGGCCTCGGCCCCCTGTTCCACGGTCATATCCGCGCCGAGGCGGCCTTTGATGAGGCCAGCGGCATTCTGGCTGATCTGGCCAGAGATATAGACGGTTTTGCCCGAGACGACCCACGGCACGTAATTGGCCGCAGGCAGCGGCGCATCGGGCAGGGTGACGCCGAGTTCGGCGAGGCGGGATTCGATGCGGGACATGGGCTGGCCTCCTTCTGCTGCGGGCGGGGTGACGCTAGTGGGCAGGCGCGGGCAGCGCAAGGGGAGGCGGGCGTCAGCTTTCGCGGAAGGCGCGGCGGAAGTAATCGGTGAAGGGGGCGAGGAGATAGGCGAGGGGCGCGCGCGCGCCGGTTTGCAGGAACGCCTCGACCGGCATGCCGGGCAGGAGGGTTTGGCCAAGGCGCGCGGCCTCCTCTGGCGAAAGGGCGATTTCGGCGCGGTAGAAGGCCAGATTGGTGGCGGGATCTGTCAGCGCATCGGGGGCGATGCGGGTGACATGGCCGGTGAGTTCGGGGGTGGTGCGGGCCGAGAAGGCCGAGAAGATGAGAGTGGCCGGCTGGCCCAGTTCCACCTCGTCTATCGCGAGGGGGGGGATTTGCACGGCGATGACAAGGGGGCGGTCGGTCGGCACGATGCTGGCCACGGGCTCTGCGGCGCGCAGCACGGCGCGGGGGGTGGTGATTTGCAGGCCAAGGACGATGCCCGCGGCGGGGGCGCGGATATCGAGCCTGTCGATCTGAGCGGTCAGCGCGGCGAGGCGTTGGGTGAGTTGCAATTCCGACGCGCCAAGATCGCGGAGTTGGCTGCTGGCGTCCTCGCGCCGGGCGGCGGTGAGGCGGAGGATTTCGAGATCGAGTTCGGTGATGCGGCCTTCGGCCTGGGCGCGGGCGGCGGCGAGTTCGCCCATTTCGCCGGCGAGCCGGGCCTCTTCGCGCTGGAGGGCGAGAAGGCGGGAGGATTGGGCAAGGCCCCGGTCGAGAAGCGATTGCTGATCGGCGCTTTCGCGGGCGATGAGGGCAAGCTGATCGGCGAGCGCGCGGATCTGGGCATTGATCCCGTCGATTTGGGCGGCAGTCTGGGCCTTGCGGCGGCCAAGCTGTTCGACGCTGCGGGCAAGCGTTTCGGTGCGCGCGGTAAAGAGGCGGCGTTGGCCTTCGATCTGGTCGGCAACTTCGGTGCTGGTTCGGGCTGCCTGGCGCAGGGCGTCAGGGAAGGTCAGATCGGCGGCCCCGTCCTGTTCGGCCAGAAGCCTTGCGCGGCGGGCCTGCACTTCGGAAAGCTGGCCCGCGACGATGGCCTGTTCGGCGCGCAGCAGCGTGCCGTCAAGCCGGAGCAGGACATCGCCCGCGGCGACGCGGTCACCTTCCTTGACCGCGATTTCGGCGACGACCCCGCCATCGGGGTGCTGCACGATCTGGCGGTTCTGTTCCACCTCGACCCGGCCGGGAGCCACGACCGCGCCAGAGATGGTGGTGGCGACGGACCACAGGCCGAAGCCCCCCAGAAGGGCCACGAGGGTGAGCGCGCCGAGAAGGATCGGGCGGCGGGCGGAAAGGGCGGTCATGCGACGCCTCCTGTGCCGGTCGGGGCTTCGGTGCTGGCCGGGCGGAGGACGTCATTGGCGTTGCGCAGGATGGCGCGCAGCACCTCATCCCTTGGGCCGAAGGCGCGGCGGGTGCCGTCTTCGATCATCAAGAGGAGGTCACATTCCTGAATCGCGGCGGGGCGGTGGGCGATGACGATGGCGGCGCCGCCTTGCGCCTTGTGCGTGCGGATCGCGGCGTTGAGCGCGAGCGAGCCATCGTTGTCGAGGTTGGAATTCGGTTCATCCAGCACCAGAAGGACGGGATTGCCATAAAGCGCGCGCGCAAGCCCAATGCGCTGCGTCTGGCCGCCCGAAAGCTGCACGCCGCCGGGGCCGAGGCGGGTGTCATAGCCTTGGGGCAGGCGCAGGATCATGTCATGGGCAGCGGCGGCGCGGGCGGCGGCGATCACGGCATCGGGGTCGGCCTTGGGGGCGAGGCGGGCGATGTTTTCGGCCACGGTTGCGTCAAAAAGCGTGACGGTCTGGGGCAGATAGCCGATGTGATGGCCAAGCGCTTCGGCGTCATATTGGACGAGTTCCGCGCCATCGAGGCGGATTTTTCCCGCCGCTGGGCGCAGCGCCCCGACAAGCGCGCGGCCGAGCGTGGATTTGCCCGCGCCGGTGGTGCCGATCAGCCCCATGGCCTGCCCCGGTTCCAGCCGGAAGGAGAGCCCGCGCAGCAATGGCGTTGCGGTGCCGGGGAGGAGGAGGGCGAGGCCCTCGACCTCCAGCACCGCGCGGGGGCGGGGGAGGGCGGTGCGCGGTGCTTCCTCTGGCTGGAGGGAGAGGAGGCGGACGAGGTTGGCCCGCCCCTCTGCCGCGCGGGTGAGGAGCGGCCATTGGCCGATGGCCTGTTCGATGGGGGCGAGGGCGCGACCGGTGAGGATGGAGGCCGCGATCATCGCGCCGGGGGAAAGGTCACCGCGCAGGACAAGCCATGCGCCAAGGCCAAGGATGGCCGATTGCAGGAAGAGGCGCAGGGTGCGGGTGGCGGCTTGGAAGGCCCCGGTCAGATCGGCGCTGTCGAGCGCGGAGATCTGTGCGAGCTGCCGCGCGCCGGACCAGCGGGCAAAGGCCGCCCCGGCCATGCCGAGGGCGCGGAGGAGTTCGGCCTCTCCCGTCAGGCGGGCGGCGAGGCGGTCGGCCTCTGCCCCTTCGGTCTGGGCCTGAAGGATGCCGCGGCGGGAAAGCGCTTGCTGAAGCAGCGTGAGGGCGAGGAGGACCGCGCCACCCCCCACCGCGAGCCAGCCGAGGAAAGGGTGAAAGACGAAGATCGCGGCGATGAACAGCGGGGTCCAGGGCAGATCCATCAGCGCTGTGGCGATGGGGCCGGACCAGAAGCCTTGGAGCGCCGCCAGATCGCGCTGGGCAGAGGCGGCCAGCGGATCGCCGGGGCGGGTGGCATTCTGGGCCAGCGCCGCATCGAATACCCGCCGATCCAGCCGCGCGACAAGCCGCGCGCCGATCCGGGTGAGGATGCGGCCACGGGCATGATCGAGCAGGCCCATGGCAAGGAAGAGGAACACCGCAAGGAGCGAGAGCGCGACAAGCGTGGGTTCCGACCGGCTGCCGAGCACACGATCATAGACCTGAAGCATGTAGAGCGGCCCGGTCAGCATCAGCAGATTGACGAAGATGCTGAACAACACCGTGGTCCAGAACAGCCCCGGCGACCCGGCCCGGCGCAATTCAGCCACAGCGGGAGCAGTTGAATCGCCAAAAAGGGCACGCATCATCGACTTCACCTTTAGTGGACATGGCCTTCTGCCACGACAACGTGCCCCCTAAAGGACCGCGCCCGGTTATTCCGGGCCAGATTATGCCGATGATGATTGAAAAACCATTGCGTTTCCCGGGCAAGCTGCGGACTCTGGCGGGGCTTGCGGCAGTTGTCTGCGTGGCCTCTTGCGGGCCGGCCACGCTGCCCACCGGGTATGATGACCCGCGGGAGGCGCAGAATCGCGAAATTCACGATTTCAACCGGAGTATCGACCGTGCGCTGTTGCGGCCTGCATCGACGGGCTATGATTCCGTTGTGCCAGAGCCTTTGAAGACGGGCGTGTCGAATGTGGCACGCAACCTTGATGCACCGGGCGATATTGTGAACGGTATCTTGCAGGGGCGGCCTGCCGATGCTGGTGAGAATACGCTGCGCTTCGCGGTCAATACGGTCTTTGGCATCGGCGGACTGTTCGATGTCTCGACGGCCCTTGGCATGGATGGACGCTCCACCGACTTTGGCGAGACGCTTCATGTCTGGGGCGTCGGCGAAGGTAACTATCTGGAATTCCCGTTCCTTGGCCCAACGACAGAGCGGGATCTGATCGGGACGGGTGTGGATATCGCGCTGAACCCGATGCGATACGTTTTGCCCAACCGCGAGGGGAATGCCGCCACCGGGCTGAAGATCGCCTCCGGTCTTCGTGACCGGGCGCGCTATTCCGATACGATCGACTCGGTGCTATATGAAAGCGCTGACAGCTACGCTCAGACACGGCTTCTGTATCTGCAAAGCCGCCGGTTCGAGCTTTCCAATGCAGAAGGCGAGGGAGGGGATGATGCCTTCCTCGACCCTTATGAGGACCCCTATGGCGAATGACAGACTGATCATGACGCGCCGCGGATTCGGCATCGGACCGTGGATGAGGCGAAGGCACTGGTGGGCCGCGCGATTGGCGAGGTGAATGCAACGATCAATTCCGGCAAATCGGAAACGGCGATGTATGGCGATTTTGAGCGCATCTTTGCCCGCTATGCGGATGTGCCGGTCATCGCCCGCTCCGCGCTCGGGCCTGCAGCGCGGTCGGCATCGAATGCACAGATGGCGGAATTCACCAAAGCCTATCAGGGGTATATCGCGCGCAAATATGGCCGCAGGTTCCGCGAATTCATCGGCGGACAGATCGAGGTGACGGATGCCCGCCCGGTCAAGACCTATTTCGAGGTGATCTCGGTGGCCCGCTTGCGGGGCGAGTCGCCCTTTGATCTGCGCTGGCATGTCAGCGATCGCTCGGGGAAGAACCTGTTCTTCAACATCATCATTGAGGGCGTGAACATGCTTGCCAGCGAACGTACGGAGATCGGCGCCATGTTGGATCGCCGCCGCGGGGATGTGGACGCGCTGATCGTCGATCTGCGGACGGCCTGAAACATCCGGTCAGACGGAAAGAGCGTGGGCGCAGCTTTGTCTGCGCCCCTTTTCTTGCCAGACTCGCACTTGGCTCCCTTCATCTTGGCAAAAATACTCTCGGGAGGGGGCCGGGGAGGGCAGACAGCCCTCCCCGGGGTTTATCCAAGAGAAGCCGGGGTCGGGCAGACAGCCCTCCCCGGGGTTTATCCAAGAGAAGCCGGGGTCGGGTAGACAGCCCTCCCCGGGGGGCATCAAGCGGAGGGGCGTGAATTGGGGCGCCCCGCCTCAGTTTCCGAAAGCTCCAAGAACGTCGCGCAGGATCTGGTCGGCCAGATCGCTGTCGTTCATCACCGGGCCGCCAACAGGGCCT
>JALOTC010000125.1 GCA_025458085.1 Cypionkella sp.
CACCGCGCCAAGGGCATCAATCAGGATCACTCGTCAATCCGTTCGGGGTAAAAGTCGTATTGCTGCCCCGCAAGCGTGATCCGCACCGCCTTCATCACCCGCTCCTCTGCATCGAGCGACCGATTACCAAGGATCACCACACTGTCGCCAACCGCTGCCACACCTTCGACAAAGCCCGCGCGTTGGGTGCGGGCAGGGTTGCCCAGTTCGATCTCCCACACCACACCTTCGGCATCGCGGACCTTGAGCGAGGGATGGGGCGGGGCGATGGTGACCTCTTCGATCACCGCGTCCATCGTGCTTTCCTCCGCCTCGGCCCAAGCCCAGCCATGATGGGCCGCCGCCACCGACACCAGCCCCACAAGGAACCCCAGCGTGATCACCACCGCATAAATCCAGCGCATGTTTCGCCTCCTTTCATTCACCTCCTGCCAAAGATAACCCACCGCGCCCCCGCCGCAGCCAAGCCTGCCTTCAAACCCGCGTGACCTGCGCCAGACAACCCCGGCGTCATGCCTCCGTTACAGCTTGGGGGCAAAAACCCTTGCACTGGGGGGGTGGGGGTCCTACATAGCGCCGCTCTTGTCCCTGTGCTGTCCCCGGGGGGATTCGATGATCCAGACGCCGTTTTACCTGATCGACCGCGCCAAACTCGCGCGCAACATGGCCATCATGGACGAATTGCGCCACGCCTCCGGGGCCAAGACGCTGCTCGCGCTCAAATGCTTCGCCACTTGGCCGGTGTTCGACCAGATGCGCCAGCATATGGATGGCACCACCTCCTCCTCGCTCTACGAACTCCGCCTCGGGCGTGAGAAGTTCGGCAAGGAAACCCATGCCTATTCCGTCGCCTGGGCAGATCACGAGATTGCCGAGGCCGTCGGCTATGCCGATAAGATCATCTTCAATTCCATCGGCCAATTGGAACGCTTCGACAATGCCTCGGCCCATGTTGCACGCGGCCTGCGGCTGAACCCGCGCTTTTCGACCAGCGGCTTCGATCTGGCCGATCCCGCCCGCCCCTTCTCGCGCCTTGGCGAATGGGATGCCGGGCGGATTGAAACGGTGATGGACCGGATTTCCGGCTTTATGATCCATTACAACTGCGAAAACGCGGATTTCGACCTGTTCGACCGGCAACTCACCCGGATCGAGGAGGAATTCGCCCCCCTCCTCTCCCGCCTGAAATGGGTCAGCCTCGGCGGCGGCATCCATTTCACCGGCGAAGGCTATCCCTTGGCCAAACTCGCCGCCCGCCTGAAGCGCTTCTCTGAACGCTTCAACGTGCAAGTCTATCTGGAACCGGGCGAAGCCGCGATCACCGGCGCCGCAAGCCTAGAGGTTACCGTTCTGGATGTGCTCAACAATGGCAAAGACCTCGCCGTGGTGGATAGCAGCGTGGAGGCGCATATGCTCGACCTCCTTATCTATCGCCAGTCCGGCAAGATGGAGGTCACAGGCGACCACCCCTATATGATCTGCGGGAAATCCTGCCTTGCGGGCGATATCTTCGGCGAATTCACCTTCCCCGCCCCCCTCAAGGTCGGCGACCGCCTCTCCATCGCCGATGCCGCCGGGTATACGATGGTCAAGAAAAACTGGTTCAACGGCGTCAAGATGCCCAGCATCGTGGTGCGCGAATTGGATGGGTCCATGACCGTGGCCCGCGAATTCGGCTATGCCGATTTTGAGTCCAATCTTGGCTAAAGGGGCGGAGGCGCCCCCTTCCCCCCCGAGCCGATAGGCTCACCCTTCCCCCCGAGCCGCATGGCTCACCCTTCCCCCCGAGCCGCATGGCTCACCCTTCCCTCTGTCCTTAAAGGAGACGGTTCGAAGTGAAACGGAATGTCCTGATCATCGGCGCCGGTGGCGTTGCCCAAGTCGTCGCGCATAAATGCGCCCAACATAACGACCGGCTGGGGGATTTGCATATCGCCAGCCGCACGGTGACCAAGGCCGAAGCCATCATCGCCTCTGTCCATGAAAAGGGCGCGATGAAGGGGCCGGGCCTGTTCAAAGCCCATGCCGTCGATGCGATGGACAGCGCCGCCGTGGCGGCACTCATCCGCGACACGGGTAGCCAGATCGTCATCAACGTCGGCTCCGCCTTCGTGAACATGACGGTGCTAGAGGCCTGCATCGAAACCGGTGCCGCCTATATGGACACCGCCATTCACGAAGACCCGGCCAAAATCTGCGAAACCCCGCCGTGGTATGGCAATTACGAATGGAAACGGCGGGATCGGTGCAAGGCCGCGGGCGTGACCGCCATCCTCGGCGTGGGGTTTGACCCCGGCGTGGTCAATGCCTATGCCCGCGTGGCCGAAGGGATGCTGGACACCATCACCTCCATCGACATCGTGGATATCAACGCAGGCTCCCACGGGCGGTGGTTCGCCACGAATTTCGACCCGGAAATCAACTTCCGCGAATTCACCGGCACGGTCTATTCCTGGCAAAACGGCCAGTGGCAGACGAACAAGATGTTCGAAGTGGGCAAGGTCTGGGATCTGCCCGTGGTCGGCCAGCAAAAAGCCTATCTGACCGGCCATGATGAGGTGCATTCGCTCTCCGCCCGTTACCCACAGGCGGATGTGCGGTTCTGGATGGGCTTTGGCGACCATTACATCAACGTCTTTACCGTGCTGAAAAACCTTGGCCTGCTCTCTGAACAGCCGGTGAAAACAGCAGAGGGGCAAGAGGTGGTGCCGCTGAAAGTGGTCAAGGCCGTTCTGCCCGATCCGGCCAGCCTCGCCCCCGATTACACCGGCAAGACCTGCATCGGTGACTTTGTAAAAGGCACGAAGGATGGGCAGGAGGTCGAACTCTTCATCTATAACGTGGCCGACCACAAAGAGGCGTTCAATGAGGTGGGCAGCCAAGGCATCAGCTATACCGCAGGCGTGCCACCCGTGGCGGCGGCCCTGCTGATCGCCGATGGCACATGGGATGTCGGCACGATGGCCAATGTCGAAGAGCTTGACCCCGCGCCCTTCATCAATCTGCTGAACGAAATCGGCTTGCCCACCCGCATCAAGGATGCGGCAGGCGATCGCCCGTTGCAGTTCTAACCCGCGCGCGGGCCGGAACCCCCGGCCCGCCCGCCTTAGGCCGCGCGCAGGCCAATCGCCTCGGGCAACAGCCCCGCGCCACCGCGCACCAAGGCAATCTCCACCCCATCCACGGCAATCACCGCATCCTCTGTGCCGTCCACCCCAGTCACCGTGACCATGGGGTCAGGATGCACCACCGGGTCATACAGCACCGTCAGCATATCCTGCGCCGGATCATAATCCTCAATCTCGGCCAAGGGCGCGCCGGGCAAAATGTCGTGCAGTGCAAATTCATCCGCGCCCTCGCCACCATGCGCCACATCGCCCGCGCCGATCTGAAGCAGATCATCCCCCGCGCCCCCATTGAGGCTATCGGCATCGGCATCCCCAAAGCCAACGAGAGTATCAGCCCCCGCCCCGCCCTCCAGAAGATCGGCCCCCGCGCCACCGGCCAGCAGATCATCCCCTGCGCCGCCCGTGGCCCAATCCGCCCCCTCCCCGCCATAGAGCCGATCCTCCCCCTCTCCGCCATGCAGGACATCATCCCCTGCGCCAGCCAAGATCGTGTCGTCCCCCTCATGCCCGGCCAAGGAATCCTCTCCGGCACCGCCGTCCAAGAGATCGGCCCCCGCGCCGCCCGAAAGCGTATCCGCCCCCACCCCCCCAAACAGATCGTCGTCCCCGGCCTCGCCAACCAGATGGTCCCGCCCATCTTCGCCCCAAAGGCTGTCGTCGCCCGCACCTGCGGCGATCTGGTCATCCCCCGCCCCGCCGCGCAGATCATCGCCCATGGCATCGCCGTTAAGGATATCGGCCCCCGCAGTTCCTGTCTGTACAAGGGGTGTACGCAAGGAGTCCGCAATGTCATCCGACATCGGCATGCCGTTAACCACAGCGCCGGCATCATGGCCCACGGGTGGCGCCGTCGGCGCGATCTGATCCAGCAAATCGCCTGCCCCTTCGGCAGAAGGCGGGGGCGAACGCTCCTCGTCCTCTTCCTCCTCTGGCTCCGCGCCCTCTGTCGGCCCTTGCCGCGACATCATCGCATCCGCAACAAACCCAGCCCCAAGCGCGCCAAAAAGGGCAAGAAAAGCAAGCATGTGCAACCCCTTACCAAAGGCACCGTCAAAAGACGCTGCCATCTACCCCCCAAGAAACCCGTCAGAAATCTACCCCGAATCACGGGAACGATCCATGAACGGAAAGCCGCAAAGCCCGGCTTTCTGCGCAAATGGTTAACGCAGCGCCGCGCCCGGCACGGACCAGACGGGAAAGGGCTTTTCTCCCGCCGCATTTTCCCCTATACGCGCGCAGTCTGGGGCCATGCCTCGGCACCACCGGTCTTGCTGGACGACATCCCGGCTTGCACCTTCACCCCTTACCAAGGAGAACGTCGATGTCGATCACTGTTGAAGAAAAAGCCCGTCTGATCAAGGAATTCGCGACCAAGGAAGGCGACACCGGTTCGCCCGAAGTGCAAGTTGCGATCCTGTCGTCGCGCATCGCGACGCTGACCGAGCATTTCAAGACTCACAAGAAGGACAACCACTCTCGTCGTGGCCTTCTGATGCAGGTGGCCCAGCGCCGCAAACTTCTGGACTATCTGAAGTCCAAGGACGAAGCCCGCTATCAGGCCCTGATCGCCCGGCTTGGCCTGCGCCGCTAATCGGCGCGCAAAGCCAGATATCAGAACGCCCGCACCTTTCCGTGCGGGCGTTTTGCTTTGTGCCATTCGACAATGCGCCTTTCGATGGATGGGCTAAAGACGCGGGGCCATTCCGCCCCGCGCGTTACCCTCGCCCCATCATCCCCGCAGCGTGCCGCCGGTGGCCTTGGTCACCTTCTCGATCACCTTCTGCGACACGGCCTCGATCTCCGCCTCGGTCAGCGTCTTGTCCGTGGGTTGCAGGCGCACGGTCAGCGCGATGGATTTCTTGCCCGCACCCATCTGCGCCTCGGCCTTCTCGCCGGTGAACTGGTCAAAGACCCGAACGCTTTCGATCAGCGCCTTGTCGGCCCCCTGTGCCGCATTCACCGCCGTCAGCGCCTCTACCCCCTTATCGACGACAAAGGCGAAGTCACGCTCCACCGCCTGCAAATCGCTGATCGTCAGCGCAGGCCGCGTGGGTGTGCGCGTCTTGGGGAAAGGCACATTGCCCACAAAGACGGTAAAGGCGACCGCAGGCCCCTTGATGTCGAAATCCCGCAGAATGCGCGGATGCACCTCGCCAAAGGCCGCCATCGCATTGGGGCCAAGGCCGATCACGCCGGACCGACCGGGGTGCCACCATGCGGCGACCTTGCGGGTGATCTGCACCTTGGCCGGCGCGCCAAGCGCGGCCAACACCGCTTCGGCATCGGCCTTGGCATCAAACACATCCACCGCCCGCCGGCTGGCGAAAGGATCGCGCGGGGCGGTCTGGCCCACAAGCAGACCCGCCGCCTGCAACTGCTGATCCCCCGGCTCGCCCCCACTGAAGGCAGGCCCAACCTCGGCCAGCGCAAGGTCCATAAAGCCCCGCGCCTGATTGCGCGCCGCCGCCCGCAACAGGCCGGGCAAAAGGTCAGGGCGCAGATGCGTCATCTCTGACGAGATCGGGTTTTCAATCCGCACGGCATCGGCCCCGCCGCCAAAAGCCGCCGCCGCCGCCGCATCGATAAAGCTATAGGTCACACATTCATTATAGCCCAGCGCCGCGATGGTCCGCCGCGCCGCCCGTTCCCGCGCCTGCAACGGCGTCAGGATCGGCTTCGGCACGCCCGGCAGGCGCCGCGCCAAGGGCTTGCCCACCAGCTTGGTCAGGCTCGCCACACGGGCGACCTCCTCCACCAGATCGGCCTCACCCAGAATATCGGGCCGCCAAGAAGGCGGCGCGGCCATATCGCCCGCAAGGGTAAAGCCCAAAGCCTCCAGCGTCGCACGCTGCTCCGCCGCCGGAATCTCCATCCCGACGAGAGAGATCACCCGCGCCGGATCAAGCCTGTAGGCACGGTCGCTCACCGGTGCCGCGCCATCTTCGGCCAATTCCGAAACCTCACCGCCGCACAGATCGACGATCATCTGCGCGGCCATATCCAGCCCCGGCAGGGTAAAGGCCGGGTCCACGCCACGTTCAAACCGATACCGCGCATCGGAGTTGATCTTCAGCGCGCGGCCCGTGGCGGCGATGGTGATCGGGTCCCAATAGGCGGATTCAAGGAAGACATTCACCGTGTCATCGGTGCAACCCGAAAGCTCGCCCCCCATGATCCCGGCAAGCGATTCCACACCCGCCTCATCAGAAATCGCCATCTGCCCCGGCAAAAGCCGATAGGTCTTACCATCCAGCGCGAGGAACTCCTCCCCCCCCTTGGCGGGGTGAATGCGCAAGACGCCGCCCTTGACCTTGTCGGCGTCAAAGACATGCAGCGGGCGGCCCCAGCCAAAGGTGAAATAGTTGGTGATATCGACCAGTGCCGAAATCGGGCGCAGCCCAATGGCCTTCAACCGCGCCTGAAGCCATTCCGGCGAAGGCCCGTTCTTCACGCCGCGAATGACGCGGCCCGCGAAATGGGGGCAGCCTTTCGCCTTCAGCACCGGGTCAATCTCCACCCGGATCGGGCTGGGGAAGGCCCCGGCGATCTTGGGCGCAACCTCGGGCTTCAACACCCCAAGCCCCCGCGCCGCCAAGTCGCGCGCCACACCACGCACGCCCAGCGCATCGGGCCGGTTCGGCGTGATCTTGATATGGATCATCGGGTCCACGGTGCCGGGCCGGTTCGTGGCCAACCAATCGATGAACTTCTGCCCCACCTCACCCGAAGGCAGTTCGATAATCCCGTTATGTTCGTCCGATAGCTCCAACTCGCGCTCGGACGCCATCATCCCGTGGCTTTCCACGCCGCGAATCTTGCC
>JALOTC010000126.1 GCA_025458085.1 Cypionkella sp.
GGCGCGGGGGCGGCCTGATGGCCGCAGCCGACCTACCCGAACCCGACCGGATCGAAGGCGCCCCCCACCCGCGCGAGGCCGCGCAACTTTTCGGCCATGAGGCGGCAGAGGCCGAATTCTTGCGCGCCTTCACCTCAGGCCGCTTGCATCACGGTTGGCTTCTCACCGGCCCGCGCGGGGTGGGCAAGGCCACGCTGGCTTGGCGCATCGCGCGCTTTCTTCTCGCCACGCCCGAGGCAGAGGAAGGCGGCCTCTTCGGCGCGCCCCCGCCGCCCGAAAGCCTTGCCATCGCGCCGGACCACCCGGTCGCACGGCGCATGGCGCAACTGGCCGAACCGCGGCTCTTCCTCCTGCGCCGGGGGCCGAATGACAAGGAAACCGCCCTCTCCGCTGAAATCCGGGTGGATGAGGTGCGCAAGATGAAAAGCTTCTTCGCGCTTTCCGCCGCCGATGGCGGGCGGCGCGTGGCCATCATCGACGCGGCGGATGAACTGAACACGGGCGCGGCCAATGCGCTGTTGAAACTTCTGGAAGAACCGCCCCCCGGCGTGACCTTCCTCGTCATCGCCCATCAACCCCATCGCCTGCTTCCCACCATCCGCTCGCGCTGCCGCGAACTCCGCCTCGCGCCGCTTGCGCCCGAACCACTGGCGCAAGCCCTCGCCCAAGCGGGCGGAATGGTGGAGGAAGCGGAGGCGCAAGCCCTCGCCGAACTCGCGGGCGGCTCGGTGGGAGAGGCGTTTCGCCTGACCAACCTCGACGGGCTTGCCACCTATGCCGCCCTGATCGCCCTTTTCACCACCTGCCCCCGGATGGACCGCCCCCGCGCGCTGGCCTTGGCCGAGGCGGGCGCGGGCAAAGGCGCAGAGGATCGCTTTGACCTGATCGTCACCCTCCTAGACCTCTTTCTCGCCCGTCTCGCCCGCGCCGGAATCACCCGCCAGCTTCCGCCAGAGGCCGCGACGGGCGAAGCCGCCCTCATCACCCGCCTCGCACCAACCGAAGCCGCCGCCCGCCACTGGGCCGATCTGGCGCAAACCCTCTCCCTCCGCGCGCGCCGCGGCAAGGCGGTCAACCTTGACCCTGCGGCGCTTCTGATGGATAGCTTCCTGCGCATCGACGAGACGGCGGGAACTCTCCTCGCCCAGAGGTGAGCCATGCCCCCCCCGGAAAGCCAGACAGAACAGACACAACCGCCCGAAATCGTGGACAGCCATTGCCACCTCGACTTCCCCGATTTCGAAGGCGAATTGCCCGACATCATCGCCCGCGCCCGCGCGGCCGGTGTGACGCGGATGGTCACGATCTGTACGAAACTGGCGAATGAACCAAAGGTCCGCGCCATCGCCGAAACCTACCCCGAGGTCTTCTATGCCATCGGCATCCATCCGATGAGCGTGGAGGCCCAACCCCTTGTCACGCTGGACCAACTCCTCGCCTTTACCCGCCATCCGCGCATGGTCGCCATCGGGGAAACAGGGCTTGATTACCACTACACGCCCGAGACGAAGCCCCTGCAACAAGAAAGCCTGCGCGTCCATATCGCCGCAGCCCAGGAAAGCGGCCTGCCCCTCATCATCCATGCCCGCGACGCGGATGACGATATGGCCGCGATCCTGACCGAAGGCTATCGCGCCAAGCCCTACTCCTGCGTGATGCACTGTTTCTCCTCCGGCGCGGCCCTCGCCCGCGCAGCACTAGACCTTGGCTTTTACCTCTCGATGTCCGGCATCGCCGCCTTCCCCAAAAGCCAAGAGTTGCGCGAAATCTTCGCCGCCGCGCCGATCGACCGCATTCTCGTGGAAACCGACAGCCCCTATCTCGCCCCTCCGCCCCATCGCGGGCGCAGGAACGAACCCGCCTATGCCGCCCATACCGCCCGCGTCGGCGCACAGGTCTTTGGCCTGACCGAGGCGGAATTCGCCGCCCGCACCAGCGCCAATTTCGACCGCCTCTTCCCCCGCGCCGCGCGCAAGGCACAGGCCGCCTGATGGACAGCTTTCGCTTCACGATCCTGGGCTGCGGCTCCTCGGGCGGTGTACCCCGGCTCGGGGGCGAAGGCATGGGGGCCGATTGGGGTGCCTGCGACCCAACCAACCCCAAAAACCGCCGCCGCCGTTGTTCGCTTCTGATCGAACGGCGCGCGCCCACCGGCACCACCCGCGTGCTGATCGACACAACACCCGACCTGCACGCCCAACTCCTCGACGCAGGCGTGGGCGTGCTGGATGGCGTGGTCTATACCCACTCCCACGCCGACCACACCCACGGGATCGATGATCTGCGGCAGGTCGTGTTCAACATCCGCCGCCGTCTGCCGGTCTGGGCCGATGGCCCGACGCAAGAGGCACTGCTCTCCCGCTTCGCCTATGCCTTCACCCAGCCCGCCGATAGCCCCTATCCCCCGATCCTCGATATGCACACGATCACCGGTCCGATCATCGTGCCGGGTGCGGGCGGGGATATCCGCCTCACCCCCTTCCTCTGCGATCACGGCTCGATGGATGCGCTTGGCTTCCGCATCGGGGGCCTCGCCTATCTCCCCGATGCCGTCGGCATCCCCGAGGACCACTGGCCCCTCCTGGCAGACCTTGATGTCTGGGTCGTGGACGCGCTCCGCCGCCGCCCGCATCCAACGCACGCGCATCTGGACATGACCTTGGGCTGGATCGCCCGCGCAAAACCTGCCCGCGCGGTTCTCACCAACATGCACAATGACCTCGACTTCGCAGAACTCGAGGCCGAGTTGCCCCCCCATATCCGCCCCGCCCATGATGGCATGGTGATCGAGCTTCCCGCAGCATGAGCGCGCTTTTCGATGTCATCATGCCGGTCTTTCTGGTGATCGGCTTCGGCTACGCCATGGCGCGCGCGGGCCTTTTCGGCGACTCGGCGGTGGATGGCGTCATGCGTTTTGCGCAAAACTTCGCCGTGCCGGTCCTGCTTTTTCGCTCCATCGCCACGCTCGATCTCTCGGCCGCCTATGATTGGGGGCTGATGCTGTCCTTTTACATCGGGGCCTTCACCGCCTTTGGCGCGGGCTTCGCGGGCGCGCGTCTTCTCTTCCGCCGCCCTCTGACAGATAGCGTCGCCATCGGTTTTGCCTGCCTCTTCTCCAACTCGCTTCTCCTTGGCCTGCCCATCACCGAACGCGCCTATGGGGCCGATGCGCTGGCTGGCAATTTCGCCATCATCTCGGTCCATTCCCCCTTGCTCTATGGCCTCGGCATCGGACTGATGGAATGGGCGCGGAGCCGCGGCACGGGGCTCTCTGGCGCGGCGCTCACCCGCCAGATCAGCCGCGCGATCCTGTCGCAACCTCTTGTCCTCGGCATTCTCGCAGGCTTTGCCGTGAACCTCTCCCCCGTGGACCCACCCGCCTTTTTCTGGTCCGCCGTGGGGATGATGGCGCAATCCGCCATTCCCGTCGCCCTCTTCGGCCTCGGCGGCGTGCTGTTCCGCTATCGCCCAGAAGGCGACCGCGCGACCATCGCCATGATCTGCGCGGCCAGCCTCGTCCTGCACCCCGCCATCACTTACCTGCTTGGCCGATTTGTCTTTGACAATGACACCGACGCCCTACGCTCCTCGGTCATGACCGCCGCGATGGCGCCGGGGGTGAACGCCTACCTTTTCGCCCATCTTTACGGCGTGGCCAAACGCGTCAATGCCTCTGCCGTGCTGATCGCCACGGCCCTGTCAATGGGCACAGTCTGGTTCTGGCTACAGCTCTTGCCCTAGCCACCCAAACCGCCGCGGTGTTCTTCATCTTGGCAAAAATACTCTCGGGAGGGGTCTGGGGAGGGCAGACAGCCCTCCCCAGTCTCACGCCAGAGTCACACCGGCAGGGCCGTTGTCCCGATCAGCTGTTTGTCACCCCGCGCAAGCGATCCGACCGCCGCCGCAACAACTCCACCGTCGTCAACAGCGCAATCGACACGATCACAAGGATCGTCGCCACCGACAGGATCGCAGGGCTGATCTGTTCGCGAATCCCGTTCCACATCTGGCGCGGGATGGTCTGCTGGTCATGCGCCGCCACGAACAGAACCACCACCACCTCGTCAAACGAGGTGACAAAGGCGAACAAAGCGCCCGAAATCACCCCCGGCAGGATCAGGGGCATGGTCACCTTGAAAAAGGTGGTCGTGGGCGGCGCCCCAAGGCTGGCTGCCGCGCGGGTCAGCGATTGATCAAATCCCGAAAGCGTGGCCGTCACGGTGATGATGACGAAAGGGATACCCAAGGTCGCATGGGCCATGATGACCCCAAGGTAAGACCCCGCCAAACCAGAAGCCGAGTAGAAAAAGAACAGCCCCGTCGCCGTGATGATGATCGGCACGATCATCGGGCTGATCAGGATCGCCATGATCGCCTTGCGATAGGGCATCTCGGGCCGGCTCAGGCCCAGCGCCGCGATTGTCCCCAGCACGGTGGCGAGGATCGTGGAAAAGAAGCCGATGATGATCGAATTCTTGGCCGCATTCACCCAAACCGCCTGCGACCAGACCTGCGCCCACCAGGCCGCGTCACGCGGCACGTCATTTGGCACACTCGGCTGCGTCAGCAAAAGATCATACCAGCGCAGGCTGTATCCCTCCGGGTCAAAGGCCAGCATCTTTTCGGTAAAGGTGAAATAGGGTTCCGCATTAAAGCTCAGCGGCATCACGATCAGGATGGGCGAGACGAGGAACAGGAAGATCAAGCCGCAGATCACCAGCCGCGTGTAATACCACAGACGCTCCAGCCGACTTGCATAGATTGGAAGGGCCATGACCGCTTACCCCAGCTTCAGGTTGTCAATGCCCACCAGCCGATCATAGAGCCAGTAAAGCAGAAGAACGAGAACCAGCAAAATCGCCGCCAAGGCCGCCGCCATCGACCAGTTCAGGCTGTCTTGCATGTGAAAGGCGATCAGGTTCGAAATGAGCTGCCCGCTCGCCCCGCCCACCAGCGCGGGCGTGATGTAATAGCCCACGGCAAGGATGAACACGAGCAAGGACCCCGCCCCGATCCCCGGCAGGGTCTGCGGCAGATAGACCCGGCGAAACGCGGTCCAGCTTGACGCGCCAAGGCTGCGCGCCGCCCGCACATACGAGGGCGGAATGGGCCGCATCACCGAATAAAGCGGCAAGATCATAAAGGGCAGCAAGATATGCGTCATCGCGATGATGGTGCCCGTCTGGTTATACATCATGGCGATCCGGCCATCCTCGCCAATCACGCCCAAGGCCACCAGCACATTGTTCACCACGCCTTGCTGCTGCAACAGCACCATCCAGCTTGTCGTCCGCACCAAAAGCGAGGTCCAGAAGGGCAAAAGCACAAGGATCATCAACAAGTTCGACCATTTCAGCGGCAAGGTCGCCAGCAAATGCGCGACCGGATAGGCCATGATCAGGCAGATCACCGTGATCAGCGCCGCCATCACAAAGGTCTTGATGAACAGATCCACATAGACCGCGCGGTCCGGCGCAACCTTCACGATCCGCCCCTCGGCATCGCGCGTGCGGTCAACCGCGGCCAGAAAGAAATTCAGGCTGTAGGAGTCCGAGACGACCCGCATCGCGCCCCAAACCGCCGGGTCCTCCCATTTCGCATCTTCCTCCAGAAAAGCCTCGCGATAGGGCGGTTCAAAATTGCGCGACGCGCGGCCTGTCGAGGTGAAAAGCGATCTTGTGCCGGGCAGTTCGTAATTCACCCGCGTGCCGACCACGCCCACCGTCCGCGCCTCGGCAGCCGCCTTGAAATCAAGCGCCAGTGCCTCCCAAGCCGCCTCATCCGGCGGGGTGCCCGGTTCGGTTGCCTCAAACCATGCCGTGATCCGGGGCATATTGGCGGCAAAGCCATCGTTAAAGATAGACCGATGCAGCATCTGCCCGATCGGAACGATAAAGGTCACGACGATGAACAAAAGCAAAGGCGCGACCAGAAGAAAGGCCCGCTGCCGCGATTTCGACTGCGCCCGCGCCAGCGCCGCCTTCAGCGGTCGCCCGTCTGCCGTGGTCAGCCCCGCGCCCGCCGCGCCATTCGAGGTCATGTCGGCCATGCCGCTCTCCGTCCGGTCTTGAAAGGGGGCGCGGCAGTCCCGCCGCCGCGCCCCACAGCTTCGCTTAGTTCGCGGCCAGCCAGGCGTTGAACCGTTCGTTCAGTTCCGTGTCGCGATCCGCCCAGAAGTCGAGCGAGGACGGCAGCGCATTGGTCATGTTTTCCGGGCTGGTCGGAAGATGGGGGGCCATCGGCGTGGTGCCATCGCCCTGGAAATTCCCAACCAGCGGGGCCGAGGATTTGCGCGGCGGACCATAGCTGATCCATTCGGCCGCATTGGCCAAAGGCTCGGTCGAGGTCGAGAACTTCACGAATTCCAGCGCGGCGGCCTCATTCGGCGCGCCTTTCGGAATCACCCAGCCTTCCCATTCAAAGACTTGGCCATCCCACATGATTTCAAAGGGCTTGCCCTCGGCCACGGCCGCGTTGAAGATCCGGCCGTTCCACGCCATGGTCATGACCACTTCGCCATCGGCCAAAAGCTGCGGCGGCTGCGACCCGGCTTCCCAGAACACCGACTCGGCCTTGATCTGGTCCAGCTTGGC
>JALOTC010000127.1 GCA_025458085.1 Cypionkella sp.
CGGGCCATCAAGGCCGAGGATCGTGGATTCGACGCCCACGGGGCAGGGGCCGCCGTCGAGCACGGCCTCGACCCTGCCGGATAGCCCTTGGAGGACATGAGCCGCCGTTGTGGGGGAGACCTTGCCCGATGGATTGGCCGAAGGTGCGGCGAGGGGGCCACTGAAGGTGGTGAGAAGCGCGCGGGCCAAGGGGTGGGCGGGCATACGGATCGCCACCGTGGGCAGGCCTGCGGTGACGAGGGGGGAAAGGCCCGCATCTTCGCGCAAGGGCAGGACGAGGGTGAGGGGGCCGGGCCAGAAGGTCCTTGCCACCTGTTCGGCGCGCGCGTCGAAATGGGCGAAGCGGCGGGCCATGTCCATATCGGCCACATGGACGATGAGGGGGTTAAAGCGGGGGCGGCCCTTGGCGTCGAAAATCCGGGCGACGGCGTGGCTGTCGCGGGCATCCGCCGCGAGGCCATAGACGGTTTCCGTGGGCATCGCGACAAGCCCGCCTGCGCGCAGGAGGGCCACGGCCTTTGCGATGCCGTCATCGCTTGCGGAGAGGAGGAGCGTTTGCATCATCGCCTCGGGTTGCTTGGCATGGCCTTAGCCTTGGGCGGGGGCTTTGCCAAGGCGCGGTGAAGGCCGGGGGCGATTGCGGCAGGGGGTGATCTGGCCCTAGAAGGGCGCATGAGCACGATCCGTTTTCCGCATGACGCGCCGCCCGCCGAGGGCAAGGCCACCGAAATCGCCGAGGGCATCCTATGGCTGCGCCTGCCGCTGCCGATGGCCTTGGACCATGTGAATGTTTACGCGCTGGACGAGGGCGATGGCTGGACGGTTGTGGATACCGGGCTGGATAGCCGGAGGGGGCGGGCGCTGTGGGAGGCGATTTTGGCAGGCCCCTTGGCGGGGCGGCCTGTGCGCCGTGTGGTGGTGACGCATCATCACCCCGACCATGTGGGGTTGGCGGGGTGGTTTCAGGCGCGGGGGGCGGAGCTGTGGATGCCGCGGACCGCGTGGCTTTTGGCGCGGATGCTGTGCCTAGACGAACAGCCCCGGCCCACGCCAGAGGCGATGGCCTTCTGGCGTGCGACGGGGATGCCCGAGGCGATGCTGGCCGCGCGGGCCGAGGCGCGCCCCTTTAATTTCTGTGATGTGGTGCACCCGATGCCGCAGGGATTTGTTGCCCTGCGCGAGGGGCAGCGCCTGCGGATGGGCGGGCGGGACTGGGAGGTGCGGCTTGGGTCTGGCCATGCGCCGGATCATGCGACCTTTTGGGCGGGCGATCTGGTGCTGGGCGGCGATCAATTGTTGCCGGGGATTTCGGCCAATATCGGGGTTTATCCGACCGAACCGCTGGCCGATCCTTTGGCAGAATGGCTGGAGAGTTGCCGGCGTTTCCTGCCCCTGGCGCGGGAGGATCAGCTTGTCCTGCCCGGCCATAAGCTGCCCTTCACCGGCCTGCCCCTTCGTCTGATCCAGATGGTGGAAAACCACGAGGGCGCTTTGGCGCGGCTGCGGTCGCATCTGGCGCGACCGCAAAGCGCGCAGGACTGTCTGCCCTCGCTGTTCAAGCGCGAGATCGGAGAGGGGGAGCATGGGTTGGCGATTGTGGAGGCGGTGGCGCATCTGAACCACCTGTTCCATCGCGGCGAGGTGATGCGGGAGAGGGGGCCACGGGGGGAATGGCTGTGGCAGATGGTGGAGCAGGGCTAAAGCTGTATCGCCCACCTGCATTTGTCGCAGGGGGAGCCCGTGACAGCCGCGCGTGAATCGGCTATGTGCGGAAAAAACGCCAAGGAGGGAACCGCAATGGCCGAACATAAGCATGGCAGCATGGATATTCGCGATCAGGAAAAGACCTTTGCCGGGTTCATTCGCCTGTCGATCTGGGGAGCCTGCATTTCGATTGGCGTGCTGATCTTCCTCGCGCTGGCCAACGCCTAATCCGACATGAAATTCCGTCTTGTTCTGGTGCTTTTGGCGGGTTTGGCCGTTTCCGCTTGTGGCGGGGCCGAGCCGGTTTGGGCACCGGATGAGGCGGTGGAGCGGGCGCGCTATGTGCATGATGGGCCGCCCGCGATTACGCTTTACACCGTTTTGGCCACGCGGGATGGCTCTGGCGCCCATTCGGGACTGATGATCAATGGGCGGGAACGGATCATGTTTGACCCTGCGGGGTCGTGGCGGCATCCGCAGATTCCAGAGCGGAATGATGTCTTTTATGGCATGACGCCGAAGATGGTGAATTTCTACATCGACTATCACGCGCGTGAGACATTCGATGTGGTGGAGCAGACGGTGATCGTGACGCCAGAGGTGGCAGAGATGGTGGCGCAGCGGGCGAAGGCCTATGGCGCGGTGCCGAAGGCGCAATGTTCGAAATCGATCTCTGACATTCTTTCGGAAGTGCCGGGGTTCGAGGATTTGCCGCGCACGTGGTTCCCGCGGCGGTATATGGAAGCCTTTGGCCAGTTGCCGGGCGTCAAGACCCGGACGATCACCGATGATGATGCCGACAACAACCACGGCGTGTTGTTGGTGCAGGCGGGCGATCCGCGGCTGGAGTGATCACCACCAGAGCAGCGTATAGAGCGTGACGCCACCCGCGAGGATGGCGCCGATCACGCTGCGGGTGACGATGCCTGCGATGAGCGTGACGAGGGCTGCGGCGAGGCGGGCCGGGTCTGTCTGGCCTTCGGTCGCGGCGGGCCAGAGCACGGCGGGCGCGACGAGGCCGGGCAGGATGGCCACGGCCGTATAGCGCAGGGCGCGGCGCAGGCCCGCAGGCAGGGGGCGCGCGCCGAGAAGGCCGAGGAAAGAAAAGCGGATCAGGAAGGTGCCCAGCCCGAGGGCCGGGACCACCGCCCAGAAGAGCGCGTCACTGACCGGCATGGCTGCGCCGCCTTTCCAACAGGATTTCGGCCCCGGCCCCGGTGGCCATGGCCAGGCAGGCGGCGACCAGAAGCCCGGTACCATAGGGCAGGCCGGTCAGCAGCAGCGTGGCCAGGATGGAGACTGCCGCTGCCAGAATATGGGGCAGGCTGCGCAGCATTGGCGCGCAGATCGCGAGGAAGGTGATCGGCACAGCGAAATCGAGCGCGTAAGCCTCGGGGATTTTTTGGCCCAAAAGCGCACCGGCGAGGGAGGCCGCGAACCAGAGCGGCGCGATGGGCAGGACAGTGCCAAAGAAGAAGGCGATCTTTTCGCCAAGGGATTGGTCGGGGCGTTTTTCAAATTCGACCGAACTGGCGGCAAAGCTTTGGTCGACAAGGAAATAGGCCATCAAGAGCCGCCATCCGGGGGAGGCCGCGCCAAGGTGCGGGGCCATGGCCACGGAATACATGACCATGCGCAGGTTCACCGCCAGCGAGGTGGCGAGAATCACCAGAACGGGGGCGTTTTCCTGCATCAGTTGCAGGGCTGCGAATTGCGAGGCCCCGGCAAAGACGCTGATGGAAAAGAGCATGACTTTGGCGACATCCAGCCCTGCCTCGGTTGCGACCACGCCGAAGAGGAGGGCGAAGGGGCCGACCACGATGACGAAAGGGGCCGAGGCCAAGATGCCGCGCAAAAGCGCCTTGCGGAGGGGAGGGGTCATGGATGGGCACTTTACCGAAGGTTGCGTAGGGATTAGGCATTTCAGGCGGAAAGGAAAAGGGGCGTTGTTCCATGCGGGTCAGGCTTGGCCTTCCCGAGGCGCATCGGGCCGCGGCGGCGCGGATGTATTGGCAGGCCTTTGGTGGCAAGCTGGGCCGTGTGCTGGGGCCAGAGGCGCGGGCGCTTGAGTTCCTGACCCGTGTGATGCGGGCCGATCATTGTCTTTATGCCGAAGATGCGGAAGGGCGGCTTTTGGGCCTTGCCGGGTTCAAAAGCCCTGCGGGCAGTTTCGCCGGTGGCACGCCCGAGCAGTTGCGCAGCGTCTATGGCCGGTTCGGGGCGGCGTGGCGAATGGGGCTTTTGCATCTGTTGCAGGATGAGGTGGATAACGAAAGGTTCCTGATCGACGGCATCTGCGTGGCGCGGGAATGGCGCGGGCAGGGGATCGGATCGGCGCTGATCGATGCGCTGATCGCCGAGGCGCGCTGGCGCGGCTATGGGGCGATCCGGCTGGATGTGGTGGACAGCAATCTGCGGGCGCGGGCCCTTTACGAGCGCATGGGGTTCTGCCCGTGGCGGAGCGAGACTTTGGGCCTGTTGCGCCATGCCTTTGGCTTTGCGAAGGCCACGACCATGGTTTTGCCCCTCCGATAGCTCCGTCTTGCGGTCGGGGTCGCATATTTCCCCTGCATCGCGGTATCGTCCTGTGCCATAGTTTGGACCGCGTGCCTTTGGCGCGCGTAATGAAAATACGCCCGCGCCTTGCAGGGCGAAGTCAGGGAACTGGGAAATGCTGAACGAGTTTAAGACGTTTATAGCCCGTGGCAATGTGCTGGATTTGGCCGTTGGTGTGGTGATCGGCGCGGCCTTCACGGCCATTGTCACCTCGCTTGTGGATGATCTGATCAACCCGCTGATTGGCTTGATCGTGGGCGGGATCGACTTTTCGGCTTGGGGCTTTGCCGTCGGCGATGCGAAATTCGCCATCGGCAATTTCATCAATGCCGTGATCAAGTTCTTGATCGTGGCTTGGGTCGTCTTCCTTTTGGTGAAGGCCGTGAACCGGATGATGCCAAAGAAGGAAGCTGCACCTGAAGCGCCGAAAGGTCCGACGGAGCTTGAAGTGCTTTTGGAAATTCGGGACTCGTTGAAGAAGTAAGCCGGAAAAGGCCCCCTGTCGGGGGCCTTTTGATCTAGAGCGCCATGGCTTCGTCGGGGGTTATGGCGGGCAGGCCAAGCGCCTCGCCCACGGCGGCATAGGTCAGGTGGCCGGCATGGATGTTGAGGCCCGCCTTGAGATGCGGATTGTCGGCGCAAGCTGCTTTCCAGCCCTTGTCAGCCAAGGCAAGCAGGAAGGGCAGCGTTGCGTTGCCAAGGGCTTGGGTCGAGGTTCGGGCCACGGCACCGGGCATGTTGGCCACGCAATAATGCAAAATGCCATCCACCGTATAGATCGGGTCTTGGTGCGTGGTCGCCCGACTGGTTTCAAAGCAGCCGCCTTGGTCGATGGCGACATCCACGAGAACGGCGCCGGGTTTCATGGTCGCCAGTTGCGCGCGGTTGATCAGTTTGGGCGCAGCGGCACCCGGCACCAGAACCGCGCCGATGACCATATCTGCGGTGGGGATCAAATCGGCTACGGCCCCCGCACTGGAATATTGCGTCACCAGTTTGCCGTGGAAGATATCGTCAAGATAGCTGAGCCGCGGGATGGAGCGGTCGAGCACGGTGACGCGCGCGCCCATGCCCACGGCCACGCGGGCTGCTGCGGTGCCGACGACCCCGCCGCCGATGATGATGACATTGGCCGGGGCCACGCCCGGCACACCGCCCATCAGCACCCCGCGCCCGCCATTGGCCTTTTGCAGGGTCCAGGCGCCGACCTGTGGGGCGAGACGGCCTGCCACTTCGGACATGGGCGCAAGCAGGGGCAAACCGCCACGGGCATCAGTGACCGTTTCATAGGCAATGGCCGTTACGCCAGAGGCGAGCAGGTCGCGGGTCTGATCCGGATCAGGGGCAAGGTGGAGATAGGTGAAGAGAAGCTGGCCCTTGCGCAGGCGTGCGCGTTCGACAGCTTGAGGTTCCTTGACCTTGACGATCATCTCAGACGTGGCGAAGACCTCTTCCGCCGTCGCACCGATACGGGCGCCTGCTGATGCGTAATCGGCATCCGTGAACCCCGCACCTCCTCCGGCCCCGGTTTCCACGGTCACCTCATGGCCGTGGGCCACAGCTTCGCGTACGGCATCGGGTGTCATGCCGACGCGGAATTCCTGTGGCTTGATCTCTTTCGGGCAACCAATCTTCATTTTCCCCTCCTTGCCGGACTTGGCCTTTCTGGCCCCGGTCTGTGGGACAAGAATTGCTTGAATCGACCGTGGAAACTTTGAAACTGCGCTGGATTTTGCCGGGAACCGGCGTAGAATTTCCGGTGATATATGGATTTTGCGAAAGAGTCTTGCGCCGATGGACCTTGACCCGACGGATCGCCGTATTCTGACCGTTTTGCAGCGGGAAGGGCGGATCACAAATGCCGAGTTGTCGGAACGGGTGAATCTGTCGCCTTCGGCCTGCCATCGTCGGACCCAGCGGTTGGAGGAAGAGGGCTATATCGCGGGGTTCGTGGCGCTTTTGGACCCGCGCAAATTGGGGCGGAATACGACGGTTTTCGTAGAGATCACGCTGGAAGGGCAGGCGGAGGAATTGCTGGATGCCTTTGAGCGCGAGGTGGCGAAAATCCCCGATATTTTGGAATGTCATCTGATGGCGGGGTCTGCCGATTATCTATTGAAGATGGTGGTGGAGGATACGGAAGATTTTGCCCGTATCCATCGGCAGTTTCTGTCGCGGTTGCCGGGGGTGCGGCAGATGCAATCGTCTTTTGCGCTCCGCACAGTTTTGAAGACGACGGCTTTGGCGGTGTGACGG
>JALOTC010000128.1 GCA_025458085.1 Cypionkella sp.
ACAGCCGCCGCGAATTCCGCAGGCGTCAGCATGCCGCTCTCGATATGCATATGCCCATCGCACAGGCCGGGGATCAGATAGCGCCCCTCCGCCTCCACCACCTCCGTCCCCGGCCCGATGCAATGGCTCGCATCCGGCCCGACATAGGCAAACCGCCCTTCGGCCACGGCCACCTGCCAGCCGGGCAAAATCTCGCGGCTTTGCACATTCACCAGAATGCCGCCACGAATGACCAGATCAGCCGCCGCACGGCCCGCGGCCACGGCGACAAGACGGGGCGCGCAATCGGCCCAAGAGAGAAGCTGTTTATGTTCCATACCCCCATTGCGCATCAATTCGCGCCGCAGCGCAAGGCCCCGCCACGCGCCGAGGCCGGAACGATCCGGCGAAAAATTATCGCTTGCCTTACGCGCTGCCTCTTGCTGAAACCTTGGGTGCTCCCGCCGACAGGAAAAGCCATGATCCCCGCCAACCCCGCCCCGTTCAAGGCTTGCTGGATGACGCCACCCGCGCCCCGCCCCCATGCGATGGCCCCACCCTTCCCTGTCGCCGGATGGGCCGCATGACCGATCTCCTGACGCCCGAGGAATGGCAGGCCGTAGCGCTGTCCTTGCGCGTCTCCTTCTGGGCCACGCTCCTCAGCCTGCCCTTGGGCCTTGTTGTCGCCTATGCGCTTGCAAGGTGGGAATTTTGGGGCAAGCAACTCCTCAATGGCCTTGTTCACCTGCCGCTGATCTTGCCGCCTGTGGTGACGGGCTATCTCCTCCTTCTCACCTTCGGGCGGCGCGGCGTGGTCGGGCAATTCCTTGACCAATGGTTCGGCCTCGTATTCGCCTTTCGCTGGACAGGCGCAGCCCTCGCCGCCGCCATCATGGCCTTTCCCCTCATGGTGCGCGCCATGCGCCTCGCGATCGAGGCGGTGGACCCGAAACTCGAACAGGCCGCCGCCACGCTCGGCGCCTCGCGGCTTTGGGTCTTTGCCACCGTCACCCTGCCCCTGATCCTGCCGGGCATCATCGCGGGCGCGATCCTCGCCTTTGCCAAGGCCATGGGCGAATTCGGGGCCACCATCACCTTTGTCTCCAACATCCCCGGCCAGACCCAAACCCTGCCGTCGGCCATCTATGCCTTCCTGCAAGTGCCGGGGGGCGAGGCACAGGCCTTCCGGCTCGTCCTCATTGCCATCGCCATCGCCATGGCGGCACTGCTCCTGTCGGAATGGATCAGCCGCGCCGTTGCGCGCAGGATATCGGGCCAATGACCCTCTCGGTCCGCCTCCGCCACCAATTCGGGACCTTCACGCTCGACGCAGCCTTTGACGCGCCCGCAGGCGTGACCGCGCTGTTCGGACGCTCCGGCTCGGGCAAATCCACCGTCATCAATGCGGTCGCAGGGCTTTTGCGCCCCGATCAGGGCCGGATCACGCTGGACGGCACGGTGCTGATGGACACAGAAGCCCGCGTGATGCAGCCCCCGCACCGCCGCCGCATGGGCTATGTCTTTCAAGACGGGCGGCTTTTCCCACATCTGACCGTGCGGCAGAACCTGCTCTATGGCCGCTGGTTCGCGCCCAAGGGTCCGGGGGCCGATCTCGCCCGCATCGCGGATCTTCTGGGCATCGCCGCCCTTCTGGACCGCCGCCCCGGCGCGCTGTCGGGGGGCGAAAAGCAGCGCGTCGCCATTGGCCGGGCGATCCTGTCAAACCCCCGGCTTCTTTTGATGGACGAACCCCTCGCCGCGCTGGACGAGGCGCGCAAGGCCGAAATCCTGCCCTATCTGGAACGCCTGCGCGATGATTTGCGCCTGCCCATCCTTTACGTCAGCCATTCCATGGCCGAGGTCGCGCGTCTGGCCACCACCGTCGTGCTGATGGAGGCGGGCCGCGTCCTCGCCTCAGGCCCAGCCGCCGACCTCCTCTCGGATGCGCGCCTCGCCCCGATGCTTGGGCTGCGCGAGGCGGGATCGCTCCTGTCAGCCCGCGTCACCGGTGATGACCCCGATGGGCTCGCGCGGCTGGAAACCGCAGGCGGCCCCCTCTGGCTCCCCTCCGAAGGCCGCGCGCCGGGAACCGCCCTGCGCCTGCGCATCCTCGCCCGTGATGTGATGATCGCGACCGAAAGACCGCAGGGCCTCTCCGCGCTTAATATCCTTGCCGCGCAGGTGGATCACATCCATCCCGGCGATGGCCCCGGCGCGATGCTGCGGCTGCGGATCGGCGAAGACGTGCTCTTGGCCCGCATCACCAAACGCTCCCTCTCCGCCCTTGGCCTCCATCCCGGCCAAAGCGTCTTTGCCATCCTCAAAACCGTCTCCATCGGGCAGGAAAACGTCGGCGGGCGCGGCTGATGCCCGCGCCCTTCTCCGCCAAGGCGGTTGCCCTGCCCCCCGCCACGCGGCATATGAGGCGCGAACAGAACAGGTGATCCGTGACCGCGCCGGGCAAAGCCATCTTGCACAGTCTCGCCCAAGAGATGCGGCTCAACGCCGCCGCCTTCATCGTCACCATCTATGGCGATGTCGTGGCCCCGCGCGGCGGCGTGCTCTGGACCGGCACGCTGATCGACCTCTGCGCTGGCGTAGGCATCAATGAATCGCTTGTCCGCACCGCCGTCTCGCGCCTTGTCGCGGCCGACCGGCTGGAGGGCGAAAGGATCGGGCGGCGCAGCTATTACCGCCTGCGCCGCTCGGCGCTTGCCGAATTCCTGCAAGCCGCCGATCTGCTCTATGGCCCCGACCGGCCCGCGCGCGGCTGGCAAATCCTCCATGCCCCCGACCTGCGCCCCGAAGACGCCCGCCGCCAGCGCATGGGCCATATGGGCGGGCCAGTCTTTCTGCGCCCCGATCGCGGGCAAGCCCCGCCCGAAGGCGCGCTCGTCTTTCATGCCGAGGCGATGAGCCATGCCACGCCCCTATCGGCCTTCTGGGATCTGACCGCGCTGCGCGATGGCTATGCCCGGTTCATGGCGCTGTTTGACCGCCTGACCCCAGACCGGCTTTCGGGGGCAGAGGCGCTGACCGCGCGGCTTCTGCTCGTTCACGCCTATCGCTTCGTCCTTCTGCGTGACCCGCGCCTGCCCCCCGAACACCTTCCCGCCGATTGGAACGCGCCCGAGGCGCGGGCACTGTTCTGTCGGCTCTACCTCGCCCTCACCCCGGCGGCAGAATCGCATGTGGCGGCCACCTGTGAAGGGGCGGATGGCCCGCTTCCCGCCACGACAGAGGCGAGCGAACAGCGCCGCCACGCCCTCATCTCCGCCACCTGACCCCGCATCCCCCTGATTTTCCCTCCCTTTTCAATGTGATCAAAAGCGTCACAGAATTCTCAAAATTTTCTCTTTTCGCGTGACGCTTTGCGCGCTATACATTGACCGATCGGTCGGCGAATGAGGAATCGCCGACCTCCAGCAGATCAGAGCGAGGAGGAAGGATGCGCGACGCCTTCATTTGCGATGCGGTCAGAACGCCGGTTGGGCGCTATGGCGGCGCACTGGCCCATGTCCGGGCCGACGATCTGGCCGCCGAACCGCTGAAGGCGCTGATGGCGCGCAATCCCGGCGTGGATTGGTCGGCGGTCGATGACCTGATTTACGGCTGCGCCAATCAGGCCGGCGAAGACAACCGCAACGTGGGCCGGATGGCCGTCCTGCTGGCGGGTATGCCCATCGGCGTGCCCGGCACCACCGTCAACCGCCTCTGCGGGTCGGGTATGGATGCCGTGGGCCTTGCCGCCCGGTCGATCAAGGCAGGCGATTGCGATTTCGTCATCGCGGGCGGGGTGGAAAGCATGTCGCGCGCGCCCTTCGTCATGCCCAAGGCCGATGCCGCCTTCACCCGCGCCAATGCGGTCTATGATACGACCATCGGCTGGCGCTTTGTGAACCCCAAGATGAAGGCGCAGTTCGGCGTGGATTCCATGCCGCAAACCGCCGACAATGTGGCCGCCGATTTCGGCATCAGCCGTGCCGATCAGGATGCTTTCGCCGCAAGGTCACAAGCCCGCTGGGCGGCAGCACAAGCCGCAGGCCGCTTTGCCGATGAAATCGCCGCGGTCGTGATCCCCCAGAAAAAGGGCGATCCGATCATCGTCGATACCGACGAACATCCCCGCCCCGGCACCACGGCCGAACAACTGGCGAAACTCAAAGGCGTGAACGGCCCCGACCTTTCGGTTACGGCAGGCAATGCCTCCGGCGTGAATGATGGCGCGGCGGCGCTGGCGATCCTCTCCGAACAGGCCGCCCGCGCCCAAGGGCTGACCCCCAAGGCGCGCATCGTCGCCATGGCCGCCGCCGGGGTCGAGCCGCGGATCATGGGCATCGGCCCCGCGCCTGCGGCGAAAAAGGTTCTGGCCCGCGCGGGTCTGACCATCGACCAGATGGATGTGATCGAACTCAACGAAGCCTTCGCCTCGCAGGCTTTGGCCACGCTGCGCGACCTCGGCCTGCCCGATGACGCGGCCCATGTGAACCCGAACGGCGGCGCCATCGCCATGGGCCATCCCCTTGGCATGTCTGGCGCGCGCCTTGTCACCACCGCGATGTATCAACTCCACCGCACCGGCGGGCGCTATGCGCTCTGCACCATGTGCATCGGCGTGGGCCAAGGCATCGCCATCATCATCGAAAAAGTCTGAGGGAGGGAACGACCCATGTATGCACAACTGGTCAAGGCCGAAGGCGCCAAATCCCGCGCCGAAATGTCCGAACAGGAACGCGCCTTTCAAGACCGCATCGACCGCGGCGAAAAGATCGAGCCCAAGGAATGGATGCCGGAAGGCTATCGCAAGACGCTGATCCGCCAGATCGGCCAACATGCCCATAGCGAAATCGTCGGCCAATTGCCCGAAGGCAACTGGATCACCCGCGCGCCCACACTGGAGCGCAAGGCCATCCTGCTCGCCAAGGTGCAGGACGAGGCGGGCCACGGCCTCTACCTCTATTCCGCCGCAGAAACCCTGGGAGTCAGCCGGGATGAGCTTTTGGCGCTCCTCCACAATGGCAAGATGAAATATTCCTCCATCTTCAACTATCCCACGCTGAACTGGGCCGATATCGGCACCGTGGGCTGGCTCGTCGATGGCGCGGCCATCATGAACCAGGTGCAACTGCAAAAAACCTCCTACGGCCCCTATAGCCGCGCGATGATCCGCATCTGCAAGGAAGAGTCGTTCCACCAGCGTCAGGGTTACGACATCCTTCTGAAGATGTGCCTGCAAGGCACGCCAGAACAAAAGGAAATGGCCCAAGATGCCATGAACCGCTTCTGGTATCCGGCCCTGATGATGTTCGGGCCTTCGGACAAGGACTCGGTCCATTCCGCGCAGTCGATGCAGTGGAAGATCAAGATCAACACCAATGACGAGTTGCGCCAGAAATTCGTCGATCAGACCGTGCCGCAGGCCGAATACCTTGGCCTCACGATCCCCGACCCGAACCTGAAATGGAACGAGGAGAAGGGCGGCTATGATTTCAGCGAACCCGATTGGGATGAATTCTTTGAAGTCATCAACGGCAACGGCCCCTGCAATGCCGAACGGCTAGAGGCCCGCGTCACCGCTTGGGAAGAGGGCGCATGGTTCCGTGACGGCCTGATGGCCCATGCCAAAAAGCAAGACGCCCGCCGCGCCGCCGCCCGCATGGCTGCCGAATAATCCCCTTTTCGGCGGGTAGCCCCCTGCCCGCCTTACCCCCTTTAGCCCGATCCGGGAGGAGAAACCGATGTCCAGCGAATGGCCCCTGTGGGAAGTTTTCATCCGTGGTCAGCATGGCCTGAACCACCGCCATGTCGGCAGCCTGCACGCGCCCGATGCCGAAATGGCCATCTGCAATGCGCGCGATGTCTATACCCGCCGCAACGAAGGCGTATCGATCTGGGTCGTGAAGTCGAATGACATCACCGCCTCTGCCCCGTCGGACAAAGGCCCGCTGTTCGAACCCTCGAACGCCAAGGTCTATCGCCACCCGACCTTCTTCGACATCCCGGCAGAAGTGGGGCATATGTGATGCCTTCGCTCACCGATGTGATGACCTCGGATGCCGAACTGGCCACTGCGCCGGGCATCCGCAGCATGGCGGCCAAGGGTGCCGCGCCGGAAAATGCCTTTGTCGACTGGCTCTGCCGGATGGGCGACAATTGCCTGATCCTCGGCCACCGGGTTTCGGAATGGTGCGGCCATTCCCCGGTACTGGAGGAAGACATCGCACTGGCCAATACCGCGCTGGACCTGATCGGCCAAACGCAGCTTTGGCTGGGCCTTGCCGGAGAAGCGGAGGGCAAAGGCCGCACCGCCGACAACCTCGCTTACCTCCGCGATGCGGCACAGTTCCGCAACGTGCTCTTGGTGGAACGCCCCAATGGCGATTTCGGCCAGACGCTGATGCGCCAATTCCTCTTCGACGCTTGGCATATGGAGATGCTGCGCGCGCTCCAATCCTCGACCAACACCCGCGTGGCTGAAATCGCGGCCAAGGCGGCCAAGGAAGTGGCCTACCACAGGAAAGCCACGCCCGCATGCAAAAGGCGCTGAACGCGCTCTGGCCCTATGCGGGCGAGATGTGCCTTGCCGATCCGGTGGATGAAGCCATGGCACAGGCAGGCATCGCCCCCGATCTCGCCACGATCAAATCCGCCTGGGACCGCACGGTTGCCGAAGTTCTGGCC
>JALOTC010000009.1 GCA_025458085.1 Cypionkella sp.
GCCCGACCCCGGTCTCCCTGAGGTATCTCCTGGGGAGGGCTGCCTGCCCGACCCCGGTCTCCCTGAGGTATCTCCCGGGGAGGGCTGTCTGCCCTCCCCGGACCCCTCCCGAGAGTATTTGGGCCAAGATGAAGGGAAGGGGGTGTTTGGGGGGCTTGAGGCAGCCGGATGGATGAGCGCATAAGAGCCATCTGGCGTGGTGCGAAGGGACAAAGATGCGGTCGCTATTGACGATACTTGCGATTTGGGCCGCAGGACTTGGAGCTGCTGCACAATTTGGCAAGATGTCCGTGGTCTATCCCACGCTGGAACAGGTTTATGCTGGCCCGTCGACCGTGGCTGTAGGTCTGATCTTGTCGGTCGTGGGACTGGTTGGGTTGATTTTTGGAACGACGGCAGGGCTTTGGGTTGCGCGGATCGGGCCGCGCCGGGTGATCGTGGCGGCGCTTCTGCTGGGCGCGGGCGCAAGCCTGTGGCAAAGCCAGTTCCCGCCCTATGGGCTGATGATGCTGTCGCGCGTTGTGGAGGGCTTTTCGCATCTGGCCATCGTTGTCGTGGGTCCCACGGCGATTGCCGGGCTGGCTGGAGTGCGGTGGCAGGGGGCGGCGATGACGCTGTGGTCCTCCTTTTTTGGGGTGGCCTATGCCATCCTGTTTTGGCTGGGGCCTAGATTGGTGCTGGCCGACGGCCCGGCGTCGCTGTTCTTCGCCCATGCCGGGTGGATGCTGGTCTGCGCTGTGGTGCTGTTCCTTCTGTTGTCGCCTGACCGACGCGCGGCGGTGGCGGCAGGCGGCGGATCGCTGATGGCGCAACATCTGGCGATTTATGCCTCACCTTTTCTAGCAGCACCGGCGATGGGTTTTGTTTGCTACACGGTGACCTATGTGGCGGTATTGACGCTTTTGCCTGCGATGATGGGCGAAGCGGGTGGCTTTATCGGCGTGGCGATGCCGCTTGTCTCCATCGTGCTGTCGCTTACGCTGGGGGTCTGGCTTTTGGGGAGGATGCGGGCCGTGCATTTGGTGCAGGCGGGCTTTCTTGGGGCGATCCTTTGCACAGTGGCTCTGTGGCTTTTCTGGGGGCAGGGCGCGGCCGTGATCCTGGCGCTGGGTGTGGCAGGGTGCCTTGGAATCGTGCAGGGGGCGAGTTTCGCGGCCTTGGCGGAATTGAACCCCGATGTGGAGGCGCGGGCCAAGGCCGCCGGGGCGATTGCGCAACTGGGTAACCTAGGGACGGTGACAGGGACGCCGCTGCTGGTCTGGCTGGTGGCACAGGCGGGCGAGGCGGGCCTCGCCCTGTTCCTGATCGGCTTTTCCGCCTTCGGAATCGTGATTCACATCCTTCAGGCGCGGCGGCGTCAGGCCTTTTCGACCTGACCGCCCCCGGCAACCCAATCACCAAGGCCGCCGAGATTATAGACCTCGCCATAGCCAAGACGGCTCAGCGTGGCGGCAGCCATCCCCGATCGCCCGCCAGAGGCACAGTAGACCGCCACTGGCTTGCCCCGGGGGATCAGGCAATCGGGCTGTGCCGGGTCACATTTCAGCCCGACGACGGACAGAGGGATAACCTCTGCCCCCTTGGCCTTGCCCGAGGCGCGCACCTCGGCCAGTTCGCGGACATCGATCAGGATCATCTCTTTTGCCGCGACCTTGGCTGCAACCTCGGCGATGGTCGGGGCGGGGGCGGCGGGGGCTTTGCGCAGGAAGGTGAACATGGGGGCTTCTCCAGTAGGTTGGGCATAACATATAATAAAAATTGAATATATAAAGACCCTTCCGCAAATCGGCACCCAAGCGCTTGGTTGCGATGTCGCAGCGCGAAAAGTTCTCCTTCTGTTCTGAAATCCCTGTTGGCGCGTCGGGGAAAGCGGTCTATCTGTTGCCGGTCACGCCGGGGGTAGTCATGGTTGAACAGAAGTTCATCGAAGTGCGCGGTGCGCGCGAGCATAATCTGAAGGGGATCGACGTCGATATCCCGCGCGATCAGTTCGTGGTCATCACCGGTCTGTCGGGGTCTGGCAAATCCTCGCTCGCCTTCGACACGATCTATGCCGAGGGGCAGCGGCGGTATGTCGAGTCGCTCTCTGCCTATGCGCGTCAGTTCCTTGATATGATGGGCAAGCCCGATGTGGATCATATCTCTGGCCTGTCGCCGGCGATTTCGATTGAACAAAAGACCACCAGCAAGAACCCGAGGTCTACCGTCGGCACGGTGACCGAGATTTACGACTATCTGCGCCTTTTGTTTGCCCGCGTGGGCACGCCCTATAGCCCCGCGACTGGCCTGCCGATTACGGCGATGCAGGTGCAGGATATGGTCGATGCGGTTATGGCCATGCCCGAGGGCACGCGGGCCTATCTGCTGGCCCCCATCGTCCGCGACCGGAAGGGGGAATATAAGAAAGAGTTCCTTGAACTGCGCAAGCAGGGCTTCCAGCGGGTCAAGGTCAACGGCACCTTCCATGAATTGGAGGAACCGCCGACGCTTGACAAGAAATTCCGCCATAACATCGATGTGGTCGTGGACCGGATCGTGGTGCGCGAGGGGCTGGAGACGCGGCTGGCCGACAGTTTCCGCACCGCGCTCAACCTCGCCGATGGAATTGCCGTGATCGAAACCGCGCCAAGTGAGGGCGAAGGGGAGCGGATCACCTATTCCGAGAAATTCGCCTGCCCGGTTTCGGGCTTCACCATCGCCGAGATTGAACCGCGGCTGTTCTCCTTCAACGCGCCCTTTGGCGCGTGCCCGGCCTGTGACGGGCTGGGGGTGGAGTTGTTCTTCGATGAACGCCTTGTGGTACCGGACCAAGGCTTGACGCTGATGCAGGGTGCGATTGCGCCCTGGGCCAAGTCGAAATCCCCATATTTCACCCAGACCATCGACGCGCTGGCCCGCCACTATGGCTTTGACCGAAAGAAGAAATGGAAAGACCTGCCCGAGGCTGTGCAGCAGCTTTTCCTCTATGGGTCAAAGGGGGAGGAGATCGACTTCACCTATGACGAAGGCGGTCGCGTCTACAAGGTGAGGCGCGTCTTTGAAGGTGTGATCCCGAATATGGAACGGCGCTACCGCGAAACCGATAGCGCCTGGAGCCGGGAAGAGATGGAGCGGTTCCAGAACAACCGCGCCTGCGGCACCTGCGGCGGCTATCGCCTGAAGCCAGAGGCCCTGGCGGTGAAAATCGGGGGGCGGCATATCGGGCAGGTGACCGGAATGTCGATCCGCGAGGCGTTTGCTTGGGTCGCAACCGTGCCCGAGTCCTTGACCGCGCAGAAGAATGAAATCGCCCGCGCGATCCTGAAGGAAATCCGCGAACGTCTGGGCTTCCTTGTGAATGTGGGCCTTGATTACCTGACGCTGTCGCGCAATGCGGGCACCTTGTCGGGCGGGGAAAGCCAACGCATCCGTCTGGCCAGCCAGATCGGATCGGGCCTGACGGGGGTGCTTTATGTGCTGGACGAACCCTCGATCGGGCTGCACCAGCGGGACAATGACAGATTGCTGTCGACGCTGAAGAACCTTCGCGATCAGGGTAATACGGTGCTGGTTGTGGAGCATGACGAAGACGCAATTCGCGAGGCGGATTATGTCTTTGACATCGGCCCCGGTGCCGGGGTGCATGGCGGGCGGGTCGTCAGCCACGGCACGCCCGAACAGGTGGCGGCGGACCCGGCCAGCATGACGGGGCAATATCTTTCCGGTCAGCGCGAGATTTCCGTTCCGAAAACCCGGCGGGAGGGCAATGGCAAGAAACTGACGGTTGTGGGCGCCTGCGGCAATAACCTGAAGGATGTGACGGTCGATTTCCCCTTGGGTAAATTCGTCTGCGTCACCGGGGTGTCCGGCGGGGGAAAATCCACGTTGACGATTGAGACGCTGTTCAAGACAGCGGCGATCAAGCTGAACGGGGCGCGCGAAACGCCCGCGCCATGTGAAACGATCAAGGGGTTCGAGCATCTGGATAAGGTGATCGACATTGACCAGCGCCCCATCGGGCGCACCCCGCGGTCAAACCCCGCGACCTATACCGGGGCTTTCACCCCGATCCGTGATTGGTTCGCGGGCTTGCCGGAGGCCAAGGCGCGCGGCTATCAGCCGGGGCGGTTCTCCTTTAACGTCAAGGGCGGGCGGTGTGAGGCGTGCCAAGGGGACGGCGTCATCAAGATCGAGATGCACTTCCTGCCCGATGTCTATGTGACCTGCGAAACCTGCAAGGGGCAGCGCTACAACCGCGAAACGCTGGAGATCAAGTTCAAGGGCAAGAGCATCGCCGATGTGCTGGACATGACCTGCGAAGACGCGCAGGAATTTTTCAGCGCTGTGCCTGCGATCCGCGAAAAGATGGATGCGCTTTGCCAAGTGGGCCTTGGCTATATCAAGGTGGGCCAACAGGCCACGACCCTGTCGGGGGGCGAGGCGCAAAGGGTGAAGCTCTCGAAGGAACTTGCCCGCCGGGCCACGGGCCGCACGCTTTACATTCTGGATGAGCCGACCACGGGCCTGCATTTCGAAGATGTCCGCAAGCTTTTGGAAGTGCTGCACGAGCTGGTTGAGCAGGGCAATACGGTCGTGGTGATCGAACACAACCTTGATGTCATCAAGACCGCGGATTGGATCATCGACATCGGGCCAGAGGGCGGTGATGGCGGGGGCCGGATCGTGGCCGAAGGCACGCCCGAAGATGTGGCATCCGTCGAGGCCAGCCATACCGGACGCTATCTGAAGGACATGCTGAAGCCGCGCCGGGTGGCTGCTGAATAGGGCAGGGTCAGCGCGGCGCTGTTTCGCTGGCCCAAACAATGCCTAGGGAGCGTCGGCATTGTGTCCCAGTTCTGCCCCGATTGTTCGCGAAGTTACACCTGTAACGTCAGTAAAGGGTGTATCATGTTGTTTCTTAGAACAATCATGCAGAACGGCTTTCGCTTGATGGTGATCGCTGCCGGGCTGATCTGGGTTTGGGTAACGGCTGGCTTTATCGTCGACCCTCTGCTCCAAATGATCCTGCGCTGGGGGTCTTTCACCGTGGCGGTTGGTCTGACCTATCAGCTTCTGTCCGGTCGGGCGCATGGGTATTATGCTGCAGTGGCCTGTGCCTATGCGATAATGATCGGTATGATTGTCGATCTAGGCGGCACCAGCGAGAGCACTTTGCGTGTTGTCAGCATCACGAGCGAGGAGGGCACGCAAACGCTCCGCTACAGCCGTCTGTCGCATGAGGAGGTAGAGGCGCAACGCATGCTCGAGTCCCTCATGGCGCTGAACGATGCCGCGGACCAAGAAGGGGTGGAGCCTCCGGTTGGCAGGTCGGGCTTTGCACCCGCAGACTTTGTCCTGCCCTCAGAGGCTGGACCAACGGTCTTGCACTGAGCAGCAGCACAGGCTGGAGAGGCTTTCCCGCCTCGGCCTCGCTTCAGCCGCGCGTCATCGGGCAGGTGTTGATCCCAAATATCGTATAGGCCGGACAAGTGGAAAAAAGGCCGGTCACCAATGGCACGGCTCCGATCAGCTTAGCATAATGCCAAAAGCCCTGCCCCTGATCGAGGAAGAACCAGAGGAGAAGCGCCGCGCCGACCACGATCCGCAGGATCCGGTCAATTCCGCCAACGTTCGTTGAAAACATTCTTCCCTCCATCTCCAGGCCAGACATAAGGCCAATACATATTCATAAGATCATATGTTTTTTGCTGCGGCAAGGGACATCTCGCCGCAGCACAGAATGGGGTCAGTCCATCGGTTTGAAGTTCAGGCTTGCGCCTTCCTTGATCCCACTGGGCCAACGCGAAGTGATGGTCTTTGTCCGGGTATAGAAGCGGAAAGAATCCGGCCCGTGCTGGTTCAGGTCGCCGAAGGCCGATTTCTTCCAGCCGCCAAAGGTGTGATAGGCCAGCGGCACCGGGATCGGCACATTGATCCCGATCATGCCTACATTCACGCGCGCTGCGAAATCGCGCGCTGTATCGCCATCACGCGTGAAGATCGCGGTGCCATTGCCGTATTCATGATCCATGGCAAGGCCAAGCGCCTCTTCATAGGTCTTGGCGCGCACGGTAGAGAGAACCGGGCCGAAGATTTCCTTGCGGTAGATGTCCATATCGCGGGTCACATGGTCAAAGAGATGCGGGCCGACGAAGAAGCCCTTCTCATAGCCTTGCAGGGCAAAGTTGCGGCCATCGACCACCAGTTTCGCGCCTTGTGCCACGCCCGACTCCACCAGTTTCAGGATATTGGCCTTGGCGGCGGCGGTGACGACGGGGCCGTAATCCACATCATTGCCAGCGGTATAGGGGCCGACCTTCAGCTTTTCGATCCGCGGGATCAGCTTTTCGATCAGCCGGTCAGCGGTTTCATCGCCCACAGGCACCGCGACCGAAATCGCCATGCAGCGTTCGCCTGCCGCACCATAGCCCGCGCCGACCAAGGCATCTGCCGCCTGATCCATATCGGCATCGGGCATGATGATCATGTGGTTCTTGGCGCCGCCAAAGCACTGCACGCGCTTGCCATTCGAACAACCGCGGCCATAGATGTATTCGGCAATCGGGGTGGAGCCGACGAAGCCGATGCCCGAGATGATGGGGCTATCAAGGATCGCATCCACGGCTTCCTTGTCGCCGTTGATGACCTGCAGCACGCCATCGGGCAGACCCGCCTCTTGCATCAGTTCTGCCAGCATCAGCGGAACGGATGGGTCACGCTCTGATGGCTTGAGGATGAAGGCATTTCCGCAGGCCAGCGCCGGGCCCATTTTCCACATCGGGATCATGGCGGGGAAGTTGAAGGGCGTGATGCCAGCCGCCACGCCGATCGGTTGGCGCATGGAATACATATCGATGCCGGGGCCTGCGCTATCGGTGAATTCGCCTTTGAGCAGATGCGGCGCGCCGATGCAGAATTCGATCACTTCCAGCCCGCGCTGGATATCGCCTTTGGCATCGGGAATGGTCTTGCCATGTTCGGACGACAGAACCTCGGCCAATTTGTCCATGTCGCGGTTCAGAAGGCGGACGAATTCCATCATCACCCGCGCGCGGCGCTGCGGGTTGGTGGCCCCCCATTTCACTTGCGCGGCGGCCCAGCGCCACGCGGGCCTGCACTTCGCCCGTGGCGGGGTTGAAGACATCGGCAAAGCGGCCGGACTTGCCTGCCACATGCTTGCCATTGATCCAGTGTCCGATCTCTTTCATGGAATCCTCCGCTTGTGTTGCCCCTGTTTAGTCTTGCACAAACGCGGGATAAAGGCTTTGCGAAAATGCAAGAGGTGGGGATGGATTGGGATGATCTGCGCGTATTTCTGGCCGTTGCCCGCACCGAAAGCCTGTCGGCGGCGGGCAAACGGCTTGGCCTTGATCCCGCAACCGTGGGGCGGCGCATCGCGCGGCTGGAGGAGCAGACCGGCACGGGGCTTTTTACCCGTTCCCCGCAAGGCTATGCCCTGACCGAAGAAGGCGCACGCCTCGTGCCTGCCGCAGAGGCGGCAGAGGCAGCGGCGCTTGCGGCAGAGGAGGCTCTGCGCCAGCCACAGGGGGCGGGGGGGCTTTCGGGCCAAATCCGGCTGGGCGCGCCCGATGGCTGCGCGAATTACCTTCTGCCCCCCGTTATCGCCGCAATCGTGGCCGAAAATCCGGGGCTGGAGGTGCAGATCGTGGCCTTGCCGCGCGTCTTTAACCTGTCGCGGCGTGAGGCGGATATGGCCATCGGCGTCAGCCGCCCGGAGGCTGGCCGCCTGACAGTGCAGAAGCTTTCGGATTATCACCTGTCGCTTGCCGCCCACCCCGATTACCTGAACGGCCGGCCAAAGGTGGAAAGCCTTGCCGATCTGCGGGTGCATCGGATGGTGGGCTATATCCCTGACATGATCTTTGACAAGGAACTGGATTACCTGGGCGGCCTTGGCGTGACGCTGGTGGGGGTGGCGTCGAACTCCGTCCCGGTGCAATTGCAACTTTTGCGTGCAGGCGCGGGGATCGGCGTGGTGCATGACTTCGCGCTGCCCCATGCGCCTGAGCTTATCCGTCTGTTGCCGGGGGAGGTGCGCTTGACCCGTGCCTTCTGGCTGATCCGGCATGAGGGCGACTCCCGCTCTGCGCGTCTGTCGCGCTTTGCCGCGCTCCTGGCCGAAGGCATCCGGCGCGAGGTGGCGCGGGCCGAAGCTTTTTCTTGACAGACTCGCCACTTGGGGCGGACGTTTGGGTCAAGGGGAGCGAGAGGGAGGAAGTCCGATGCTTGTCAGCCAGATCCTGAAATCCAAAGCCGATGATGGTGTTGTTACGGTGCAGCCTGGCAGTACCGTGGCTGCGGCGGCGGAGCTTCTGTCGTCGCGCCGGATCGGGGCGGTGATCGTCAGTCCTGATGGCAAGCGCGTTTCAGGCATCGTCTCCGAACGCGATATCGTGCGTGAATTGGGAAGGCGGGGCGTCGCCTGCATGGCCGATGTCGTGGATTCGATCATGACCGCGCGGATCAGTTCCTGCGGGCGCAGCGACCGTGCCGATGCTGTTTTGGAGAAAATGACTGAAGGGCGCTTTCGTCATATGCCGGTGATGGAGGGTGGGGAGATGGTCGGTCTCATTTCCATCGGCGATGTGGTGAAGGCCCGGTTGATGGAACTCGCCTCTGAGAAGGACGCTTTGGAAGGCATGATCAAGGGCTTCTGACCGGGCATTCCGGGCGCGCTGCGGCGCTTTCGCCCTTGCACAGGGGCGCGCAATATTGTTGCGTGCCCCCAAAAGATCAGAGGGACTTCCATGCGCATCGGCCTTTACCCCGGCACTTTTGACCCGATCACGCTGGGCCATGTCGATATCATTCAGCGGGCTATGGCGCTGGTGGATCGGCTGGTCATCGGAGTGGCGATCAACCGAGACAAGGGGCCATTGTTCTCGTTAGAGGAACGGGTGGCCATGGTCGATGCCGAATGTCAGGCCATCGCGGCGCGCACAGGGGGCGAAATCGTTGTGCATCCCTTTGAGAACCTCCTGATTGACTGCGCCCGCGATGTCGGGGCGACCGTCATCGTGCGAGGTCTGCGGGCGGTGGCGGATTTCGAATATGAATTTCAGATGGTTGGCATGAACCGTGCGCTCGACTCCTCGATCGAGACAGTGTTTCTCATGGCGGATGCGCGGCGGCAGGCGATTGCGTCAAAACTGGTCAAGGAAATTGCCCGCCTCAGCGGCGATGTCTCGAAATTTGTGACACCGCCGGTGGAAGCGGCACTGATGCGGCGGTTTACGCGAGGCTGACCGCGTCCTCGACCGCAAAGGTATTGCCCCTTGCCACGCGGCGTTTGCGCCTATCAGGCGGTGCGCCCATAGACTGCCGCACGCGCGATGCGATCAGCGTCTGCGGGATAAAGGTCGAGGTCGAGGGCCACATCCAGCGGCAGACGCGCAATCTCTGCACGAGTCTGATGATAGCGGGCATAACGCTGGGCGGCTTCACGGATCTGATCAAACATGGAAAGCATCTGTGCTTCCTTTCTTTGTATCTGTCCTTCCTCCCTTGGGCGAAGATGGGTTTAGATGTTAGCGTAAACAAGGCCCATCAGGGACAAGCCGCCATGCGGAACATGCATGGCTATGCGCTCTTTCTCCTCGTCTCGCGCAGGCGCGCGAACCATGGCGACGCAGAGGCATGTTCCGTTGTCAGTAGGGCTGCATCCAGCGATACGCCGCGCTTTTCGGCACTGGACAGTACTGCGGCACGCAGCTCGGGTGATCGGCTCAGAAGCTCCAGAAAGCGGTCCTGCTCCAGTGTCAACAGCGTCGTATGGCTGATCGCCCGGACAGTCGCGCGCCGCGCGCGTTGCAGCACGACCGAAAGCTGCCCGAACATCTCCCCCCGCCCCAGAAGAAAGCGAGTGCCAGCCTGTTCCGCCTCTACCGCGCCGGTGGCAATGAACCAGACGCGGTCGGGGATGTCATCCTTGCGCACCAGAACGGTGCCCGGCTTGGCATAGACCGTTTTCATCTGGCCTGCGAGTTTGGCCAGCGCCTCGGCATCCAGCCCGGAAAACAGGGGGAAGCTGCGCACGATGTCGATCCTTTGCAAGCGTAGGTCCAGCCGGGGGCGCTGTGCGAGGCTGGCCGCCTCGGCCTTGGTGCTGTCCCGAAGGGCGAGGCGCAGTTCGGGGCCAATCAGCCCGTCTTCTGTCATCTGATCGTATTCGCGTTCTTCCTGCCGCAACACAAGCCGGCGGATCAGCAGGCGTTCCAACTCCTCGGCATAGCCGGGGAATTGCGTGCGCAACCCTTCCATCTCACGTTCAACATCCTCTTGGCGGCGCTTGAGGAGGTCGTGCAACAGCCCCGCCACGCGGCGGCCATGGATGCGCACGATCCGCCGTTCGATAAAGCGCGACAGAAGGCGCAGGGTTTGCGCCTGTGCGACCAGAAGTTCGAACCTGTCGGCGGTCAGATGTTGCAGGGGCAGGTTGATCCGCAGCCGGTTATGCGCCCATTCTGCCAGCCGCAAAAGTCGCCCCGGTTCCAGCGCGCGGCGCGCCTGTGCCCGATATCCGATGCGGCCTTCGACCCGCGTGGCCTCGATCAGGCGGTCGGCATCGGCCAGCATTCGGTCTGCCAGACGGGCCGAGATCTGGTCATCCTGAAACCCGTAGAGGATCACATCACGCTCATGCCCCGCCAGAGCCACAAGGCCGAGTGTAACGCGGTCGCGGTCCAAAATATTCTGGGCAGCATCGGCCCGCTCCACCGCGCGGTTGAGCCTGTCGCCGAAACGCACGGCTTCTTCTCTGATGATGGCGGGAGTGAGCGCAAGTTGGCGCGTCGTTTCTGACACAGTCTCACGCACTTCCTGCAAAGACACGGCGACCACCTGATCGGACAAGGCACGGTCCAGCGGGGAAAGCTTGTCCAGCCCCAAACGCCCGATCATCCAGCGCAGCGTCGTGCCCTGTACCAAAAGGGTGAAAAGCACGAAACCCGTGGCCACGATGCCGATCTGGCGTTTGGTTTCCACAAAGATCGCGGGGCTTTCCGTCACGGCAAGCGCCAGCGCCAAGGTGACGGCTCCGCGCAGACCGCCCCACAGGATGGCGATACGATAGGGCTGCTCCACGCGGGGAGACAGGCGCAGCGCTGTCAACAGCGGCAGGACGAGGTAGATGATGATCGCCCGCGCGGCAAAAGCCGCGACGACCGTCACAAGGATCAGACCAAAATCGCCCGGTCGCAGGTTTTCCAAAATCCGCGGGATCAACAGCGCCGCCAGCACGAAGATCAACCCCCCGGCCCAGTAGGCCATGAGGTTCCAGGCATCGCGCAATTGGCTCAGTGCGGCGGGCGCGATCCGGCCTGGTGCGGCAAAACTGACGGTCATGCCTGCGGCAACACCTGCAACAACAGCAGACCCTCCCACGATCTGATCAGCAATCAGGAATGTCAGGAAAGCCACTGCGAAGCTGACCGACACCTGCCCCAAAGGCCAAGGATTTAGCCAGCCCATCACCACAACGCCAAGCCGACCAACAAGCCAGCCCGTCACCGCGCCCGAGGTGATGAGCCACGGCAATTGCAGCAGTGCGGTGAAAATATCCGGGTTTTCCTCGCGCGCGACAACGGCTGCCAGGAAGACCGAGGCCAAGGCGATGGCGGCGGCATCGTTCAGCAGGCTTTCGCCTTCGACAATGCGCGCGAGACGTTGTGGGGCAGGGGTTGCGCGAAAGATCGAGACGACGGCTGAAGGGTCTGTGGTCGAAACGATGGCGCCCAAAAGCAGACAGGCGATCAGGGGCAGGGTGGTGAATGGGGTCAGCGCAAGGCCGATCACAAAGGTCGCCACGATCACCGCCAGAACAGCGAGCGTCAGGATCGGGACCCAATCGTCCAGCAGACGCCGCAGGTTCAATGTGAGCGAGACTTGGAACAGCAGAACCGGCAGAAAGACATAGATGAAGAGGTCTGACGAAATCGGCAGGTTCAGGATCGCCAACGCGACAGGGTTGAAGGCATCCGTCACCGGCGTGCGCCAGAACCATGCGGCCCCTGCGCCAATCGCGATGCCAACCGCGGCAAGGATCACCGTCACCGGCAGGCGCAAACGGGCGGCCAACGGCTCTGACAGCGCGATGGCGAGGAAAAGTCCGGCAACAACGGCAAGAAGGGCGATCAAATCCATGCGGAGAAGATAACTGACTGCGTGAAAACGAAAAGGAAAGGCCGGTCACGAAACGTGACCGGCCCGAAACAAAGCCCCGAACCTGCCCGGGGCCAAGGTGGCAGGTTCAGATCAGCTTGCCCATGGCCACGGCAGTATCGGCCATGCGGTTCGAAAAGCCCCATTCATTGTCATACCACGACAGGATCGAACACATCGTACCATCCATCACCTTGGTCTGATCCATGTGGAAGATCGAAGAATGGGGATCATGGTTGAAATCCATGCTGACATTCTTGGCTTGCGTATAGCCAAGGATGCCTTTCATCGGGCCATCCGCCGCGGCCTTTACTGCGGCATTGATTTCCTCCACCGAAGTCGCGCGCTTCGCGATGAATTTCAGATCCACGACCGAGACATTCGGCGTGGGGACGCGGATCGCGAAACCGTCAAGCTTGCCCTTCAACTCGGGCAGCACCAGACCCACCGCCTTGGCCGCGCCTGTGGAGGTGGGGATCATCGACAGCGCCGCCGCACGGGCGCGATACAGGTCCTTGTGCATCGTATCCAGTGTGGGCTGGTCACCCGTATAGCTGTGGATCGTGGTCATCATGCCCTTTTCGATGCCGATGGCATCATGCAGCACCTTGGCCACGGGGCTGAGGCAATTCGTCGTGCAAGAGGCGTTAGAGACGACCAGATCTTCCTTGGTCAGCGTGTTGTGGTTCACGCCATAGACAATCGTCTTGTCCGCCCCATCGCCAGGGGCCGAGATCAGCACCCGCTTTGCGCCATTTTCCAGATGCGCAAGGCATTTCTCCTTGGAGGTAAAGATGCCCGTGCATTCCATGACGATATCAACATGGCCCCAAGGCAGATCGGCCGGGTTCTTGATGGCCGTCACCTGCATCCGGCCACGGCCAACATCGATCCAGTCCTCCCCGGTCGAGACCTGCACCGGAAAACGGCCATGCACGCTATCAAAGCGCAGAAGATGGGCATTGGTTTCCACTGGGCCCAGATCGTTGATTGCGACCACTTCGATGTCGGTCCGGCCCGACTCGATGATGGCGCGCAGGATATTGCGCCCGATACGTCCAAATCCGTTGATGGCGACCTTGACCGTCATGGCAAACTCCTTCGATGACCGACTCGTGGGTTGGTTTAGCGCTAACATGGGCGAAGCGCCACGAGAAATGCAGTCACTCTGGCGCGATCAGCGCCAAAAGGCGAGCCATTCCACAAGAGATGCGAGTTTCAAGGCCAAAAAGAACAAAGCACGGCCCTCGTTGACGACACTGTCAAGGAGGGCAGCGCCAAGGATGATCCCGGCAAGGACGAAGGCCGTTCGGTCGCTCAAGGTGCCCCCCTGCGGCGGCACCCGGCCGCTCGTTTACTGTGCAAGCCGCCCCATCACGCCAGCCACATCGGCCATGCGGCAAGAGAAGCCCCACTCGTTATCATACCACGCCAGAACGCGGACCGAACGGCCCACAACTTTGGTCTGGTCAGGGGCAAAGATAGACGATTGCGGCGTGTGATTGAAGTCGATCGACACTTTCGGTTCCGGATCATAGGCCATGACCATGCCCATATAGCCTGCGCAGGCGTCGCGCACGATCTGGTTGACCTCTTCTGCCGTGACCGATTTCGCGGCGATGAAGGTCAGATCCACCGCGCTGACATTCGGGGTCGGCACGCGGATGGCGGAGCCATCAAGCTTGCCCTTGAGTTCAGGCAGCACCTCGCCCAGCGCTTTGGCCGCCCCGGTGGAGGTAGGGATCATCGCCATCGCCGCCGCGCGGGCGCGATACAGGTCCTTGTGGCGGCGGTCCAGTGTGGGCTGGTCGCCCGTGTAGGAGTGGATCGTGGTCATAATGCCCGATTCAATCCCGATCGCATCGTTTAGCACCTTGGCAAGCGGGGCGAGGCAGTTCGTGGTGCAAGATCCGTTCGACACGACCAGATGCTCTGCGGTCAATTGACGGTGGTTCACGCCATAAACCACGGTCTTGTCGGCATTCTTCGCGGGGGCCGAGACAAGCACCCGCTTGGCCCCGCGGCCCAGATGCACCGCCGCCTTGGCGCGATCATTAAACTTCCCCGTGCATTCCAGCACGACGTCAACGCCGTCCCAATCCAGTTCCTCGGGATTGTAGGTCGACATCATGCGGATCGGGCCTCGGCCAAGGTCCAGCATCCCATCGGTCACGCGCACCGTGCCGGGGAAGCGGCCATGAACGCTGTCATACTTCAGAAGATGCGCGTTGGTTTCCACCGGGCCGGTCGCATTGATCGCCACCACCTGCACATCGTTACGGTTCGACTCGGCGATATGGGCCAGCGTGCAGCGCCCGATGCGGCCAAATCCATTGATCCCGACGGTGATGGTCATGCGCGACTCCTGTGGTGATCTAATCCTTGGCGGTCCCTTACCCGGTATGCCGCCGTATTCAAAGCACGAAAACGACGCATTTTCAGGATGTTAGCGCAAACTGTGGATGGTTGCGCTAACGGTCGTTCCGGGCTGCGGCAAAGCGGGGCTTGGTGCTTTGCCCCCCGCCGGGTTAGATAGCGAGAAAGCACCGGGGGCGGGAATGAGTGGGCTGATTGCACTTCTGGACGATGTGGCGGCGATTGCCAAAGTCGCTGCGGCTTCGGTCGACGACATCGCCGCCGCCGCGGCCAAGGCCGGGTCAAAGGCCGCAGGCGTGGTGATCGACGATGCCGCCGTGACGCCAAAATATGTCACAGGCTTTTCCGCCGACCGCGAATTGCCGATCATCTGGCGCATTGCGCTTGGGTCCATCCGCAACAAGCTTGTGATCCTCTTGCCCGGCCTTTTGCTGTTGCAAGCCTTTCTGCCGCAGGCGATCACGCCTCTGCTCATGCTCGGCGGGGCCTATCTGTGCTTTGAAGGCGCGGAAAAGGTCTTTCACCTTCTGTTTCCCCATGGGGATGCCGGGGTGGAGGCCGATTTCGCCACCGGTGACCCTGCCCATCTGGAGGAGGAAAAGGTCGCCGGCGCGATCAAGACCGATTTCATCCTCTCGGCCGAAATCATGACCATCGCCCTTGCCGCCATCCCCCAAAGCACGATCTGGATGGAAGCGGTAACGCTGGCCGTGGTGGGCGTTCTGATCACTGTCGCCGTCTATGGTGCGGTGGCGTTGATCGTGAAGATGGATGATGTGGGGCTGCATCTGGCCGCGACCGCAGGTAGTGCTGTGGCGCGGGGCTTGGGGCGGGGGCTGGTGGCCGGGATGCCGCGTTTATTGGCGGTTCTGTCCATGGTCGGCACGCTTGCCATGCTCTGGGTCGGCGGGAATATCGTGATCCACGGGGCCGATGTTCTGGGCGCTTCTTGGCTTTACGACCAGATTCATCATCTGGCCGAGGTGGCGGCCCATGTTTTGCCACAGGCGGCAGGTTTTGTCGGCTGGCTGGTCACCGCCACGCTCGACGGGATCGCGGGGCTTGCCCTTGGCCTTTTGCTCATCCCGATTGTGACGCGGCTTATCGCGCCCTTAATGGGCGCTCTGCGCGGCGGGCGGGCGGCGGGCCATTGACGGAATGGCTCGCGGCGCTCAGGCGACTTTCAGAATGTGCTGCAAATCGTCATTGCCGCACATGAGATCCGCGACCGAAACGGAATCGAGCTTGGCATAAAAGGCATCCAGCGCCTCTGACAGCACGCATTTCAACCGGCAGGCCCCGACAAGCGGGCAATGGTTCTCGGTGCCTGCGAAACATTCGGCAAAGGGCAGTACGGCCTCGAATGTCCGAAAAACCTCGCCCACCGTGATCCGATCTGCCGGGCGTCCCAACATCAAACCGCCTGCGCGCCCCCGGACCGTTTTCAGAAAGCCTTTTTGCGCCAGAAGGTGGATGACCTGCGCCAGATGGTTCTCGCTGGCATTGCAGGTTTCGGCCACATCTTGCTTGCGCACGATCCGGCCCTCATTGGCAGCGCAGAACATGAGCGTGCGCATCGCGAGATTGGTGCGTGTGGTCAGTCGCATGGCAAGACCTTTCTCATCCGCCTCGTGACCCTGACTGGGCGCGGACTTGCGCAGAAAGCGATACTTCGTGATCAGCCGCCTTGATCCAGATCATCCGAAGGCGGTCCTGGGCGGCAAAAGATATGGCGCCACTGCGGCATTTTTGACCGGTGCTGCCTGTTTGATCTAGATCAAATCACAGGCCACAAAATAAATTCATATTTAAGAATGTTAAGGGAGGGTCGCGCATGTTCGAGCAGGATCAACGAAAGCCCATCATCGCCTCACGTCGAGGATTTTTGGGTTTGGCGGCCGGTGGCGCGCTGCTGGCTGCCGGTGCTGGGCAAACCCGCGCGCAAATGGTGCAGACCAAGGCGCGCATTGTGATCGTCGGCGCAGGTGCAGGCGGAACGGGTATAGCCAACAAGCTGGCTGCCCGGTTGTCTGGGGCGGAAATCACCATTGTCGATGGGCGCAAGCAGCACTGGTATCAGCCGGGCTTCACGCTGATCGCAGCGGGGCTGAAGCCTGCTTCCTATTCTGTTTCTGCTACGGGTGACTGGCTGCCGCAGGGCGTAAACTGGGTAGAGGAATATGCCGCAGGCATCGATCCAGAAGCGCAGACCGTCACCACCGAAGGCGGTACGAAGCTGGACTATGATTTCCTGATCGTGGCCTCGGGCCTTACACTCAATTGGGCAGGTGTCGAAGGTTTTGACCTGTCCATGGTGGGAAAGGATGGCATCGGCGCGGTCTATGCCGGTCCCGAGCAGGCAGAGGCCACATGGCGCGAAATGGATGCCTTCACCGACAAAGGCGGTGTGGCGCTGTTCGGTCGCCCGGCGACCGAAATGAAATGCGCGGGCGCACCGCTGAAATACACTTTCCTGACAGATGATTATCTGCGCCGCAAAGGCACAAGAGAGAAGTCGCAACTCATCTATGCCGCCAACAACAAGGCGCTTTTCGGCGTGCCGATCGTGAACGAGAAGGTGAAGCTTTTGTTCAACGACCGCGGCGTGGATGTGCGTTGGAGTCATGTTCTCAAGGGCATTGACCTTGGAACAAAAACGGCGACCTACACGATCCCCGAAGTGCAGGAGATCAAGGACGGGCAGATCGTCGTGACGCCCGCCAAGGAAGAAAAGATCGCCTTCGACTTCATCAATGTCATCCCGCCAATGATCGCGCCGCAGGTCATTCGCGACTCTGGCCTGTCTTGGGCGGATAAATGGGTAGGTCAAGGCTGGATCGAAGTGGACCAATCCACCCTGCGCCACCTGCGCTACCCCAATGTCTTTGGCATCGGCGATATCAATGGAGTCCCCAAGGGGAAGACGGCGGCCAGCGTGAAATGGCACTTGCCGGTGGTCGAAGATCACCTCGTCGCGATGATCGAAGGCAAGGAAGGGACGCAAACCTTCAATGGCTACACCTCTTGCCCGATGATCACCAAGATCGGTCGCGCGATGCTGATCGAATTCGATTACAAGGACAATCTCGTGCCGAGCTTCCCCGGCGTCATCGCTCCCTTGGAAGAACTCTGGATCAGCTGGCTGATGAAGGAAATCGGCCTGAAGCCCACCTATAACGCAATGCTGCGCGGCAAGGCCTGAGGAGCACCATCATGAAAGAACTGACGTTCGAAACCCTTTTGGCCGTGTTTGAAGAGATGTTCGGTTCCGGTCTCTTTTGGTTCATGGTTGCGCTGGCCGCTGGTATAACCGCAGCGTATCTTTATGTGCTCATCCGCGACCGTGCCCTGTCGATGCGCAAGTTCCTTGTGGCCCAGCTGTCGATGCCTTTTGGGGCCATCGCCGCGGTGGTTTTTGTCTGGCAGATCACCAATTCCGGCCTGTCTGATATTGGCGGGCCTGTGGATGTGATCATCCTTTTGGGCGTGGCTGCTATCGGGGCCGTCGGGCTCGCCATTCTTGTCTACACGGCACAATCTCTGCTTCGAAAGGCAGGCTAGGGCCTGACCGGCAGGCAGAGGGTTCCCGGGCGCCCCCAGCGCCCGGGGATTCCTTTTTGCGCAGGCTTTCGTGTCCTCAAGGCCCTCCAAAGCGCTTTGAAAATTGTAATTTGTTGTTTTTACGCCTCTTTATCGGCGTGATTTTGGGCCATGTTTGCGATAACACTGATGACAAGAGGGGCGGGGCCTTTGGTCGCGTGATGGCGATCTCTGGTCTTTGCGGTGACGGCGTCGCCCGATGGGTCCGCCGTTGCGTTGCGCCCTTGATGGTAGAAGGTGAATTGGCCCGTGAATAGCATGACCCTGACCCCGAACAGCCTCGAAGCGGATGTTCTGAGGCACCTAACCTTTACGCTGGGCAAAGATGCAGACCATGCAAGCACCTATGACTGGCGGATGGCGCTGTCTTTCGCGATCCGTGACCGCATTGTCGAGCCATGGTTCGCCTCGACCCGCAAGACATGGGCGGCGGATCACAAGCGGGTCCATTATCTGTCGATGGAATTTCTGATCGGTCGCCTGCTGGAAGATGCGGCAATCAACCTTGGTCTTGGCGATATGGCCGAAGAGGTGATGGCGCGGTGCGGGCAGTCGTTCCGCACCTTGGTAGAGGATGAACCCGATGCCGCGCTGGGGAACGGGGGCCTTGGTCGGTTGGCGGCCTGTTTCATGGAGTCGATGGCCACGCTGGGTTGCCCCGCCTATGGCTATGGCATCCGCTATGAACATGGCCTTTTCCGTCAGCGGTTTGAAGGCGGGCGGCAGGTCGAAACACCAGAGGATTGGCTGAAACAGGCCCATCCATGGGAATTCGCCCGGCCCGAGGCGGCCTATACCATTCCCTTCAAGGGCCATGTCGAAACGCAGGACGGGCGGGATGTCTGGGTGCCCGGGGAAACCGTGATCGCAAGCGCCTATGACACGCCTGTCGTGGGCTGGCAGGGAAAATGGGCCAATACGCTGCGCCTTTGGGGGGCGCAGCCGACAACGATGTTTGACCTGGAACGGTTCAACCGCGGCGATTACGCAGCGGCTGCCGAGCCAGAGGCTTTGGCGCGCACGCTAAGCCGTGTGCTTTACCCCGACGACACCACCTATCAGGGCAAGGAATTGCGGCTGAAGCAGGAATTCTTCCTGACCTCTGCCGCGCTGCAAGACATCCTGCGCCGCTTCCTGCAATCGCATTCTGATCTGAACCGCCTGCCGGAAAAGGTGGCGATCCAGATGAACGACACCCATCCCGCCATCGCGGGGCCGGAACTGATGCGGCTTTTGATGGATGTCCATGGCGTCGATTTCGACCATGCCTTGACCATAGCGCGCGGCTGCCTTGGCTATACCAACCACACGCTTCTGCCCGAGGCGTTGGAGAAATGGGCCACCTTCACCTTTGGCAATGTTCTGCCGCGCCACATGCAGATTGTCGAAAAGATCGATAGTTGGCACCGCCGCAGCTATCCCAACCGCCCGCATTATGTCGGGATCGTGAAGCATCACGAAGTGCGGATGGGGGAGCTTGCCTTCGTCATGGCGCATAAGGTGAATGGGGTTTCCGCGCTGCATTCCGATCTGGTCCGGCAAAACCTTTTCCCTGAACTCGACCGCCTGCATCCGGGGCGCATCGTCAACCAGACCAATGGCGTGACGCCGCGCCGCTGGCTGAAGATGTGCAACCGCCCGCTGGCGCGGTTGATCACCGATGCCATCGGAAGCGGCTGGGAAGCAGATTTGGATCGTCTGCGCGATTTGGAAAAATTCATCTCGGACAAAGCTTTCCGAGCTGATTTTCAAGATGCCAAGCGGGCGAACAAGGTGGCGCTGTCGAACTGGATCGGTCAGACACAAGGGGTCGCGGTCAGCCCGGATGCGCTTTTTGATGTGCAGATCAAACGCATCCATGAATACAAGCGCCAGCTTTTGAACATCCTGCAAACCATCGCGCAGTGGCATGCGATCCGCCGGAACCCGCAAGCAAACTGGGTGCCGCGGGTCAAGATCTTCGGTGGCAAGGCCGCGCCCGGTTACTTCGTTGCAAAGGAAATCATTCGCCTGATCAACGATGTGGCGCAGGTTGTGAACAACGACCCCATCACCGGGGATAGGCTCAAGATCGTCTATCCCGCCAATTACAACGTCAGCATGGCAGAGCGGCTGATCCCTGCGGCGGATCTGTCTGAACAGATTTCCACCGCCGGAAAAGAGGCCTCTGGCACCGGCAATATGAAGTTCATGATGAACGGCGCGCCGACCATTGGCACGCTTGACGGGGCCAATGTCGAAATTCTGGGCGAGGTCGGGGTGGAAAACTTCTTCCTCTTTGGCCTGACCGCCGCAGAGGTGATCGAACGCCGCCGCGATCCGCAACATGCCCGTCATGCGATCGAAGCGAGCCAATCCCTGCAAGACGTCCTGCAAATGATTGCCGAAGGCCGCTTTTCGCCCGATGAGCCGGAGCGCTACCACGGCCTGGTCCACAATATGTGGCACGGGGATTACTTCCTCGTCGCTTCCGATTTTGCGGCCTATGAGGCGGCACAGGCCCGTGTCGATGCGGCCTATGCCGACCCGGAGGCTTGGGCGCGGATGGCGGCGATGAACACCGCGCGGTCGGGCTTCTTCTCATCGGACCGCACGATCCGCGGCTATATGGCCGAGATATGGGACGTCAGCCCCGCACTGTAGCGGGGCAACCACCACAGGCTTGAGGAGGAAGTTGTGATGGACCAGAGCGAAATCACGGCCCTGATCGACGAAGGCGCGGCACAGTCCATCGTGCAAGGCAGCCATGGCGATCCTTTTTCCGTGCTGGGTCTGCACAAACGGGCTGGGAAATGGGTCGTCACCGCCTTTGCGCCGGGGGCGGAACGACTCTGGGTGCTGACCGGCAAGTCCGGCGTGACCGAGGCAGCAGCTTGGGGCCATGGCCTTTTCCTTTGCCCGCTGGCGCGCAAATCCGCCTATCGCCTGCGTGCCGAAGGGCATGGGGCGGCATGGGAATGGGAGGACCCGTTCCGCTTTGGCCCCGTTCTGGGCGAGATGGACGAATACCTGCTGGGCGAAGGCACGCACAAACGGCTCTGGCAGGTTCTGGGCGCGCATGTCCTCACCCATGAAGGCGCGGATGGCACCCATTTCGCGGTCTGGGCGCCAAATGCAGAACGCGTCAGTGTGGTAGGCGATTTCAACATCTGGGATGGTCGCCGCCACCCGATGCGGCGGCGCGGCCCGACGGGGGTATGGGAAATCTTCATCCCCGGTCTTGGCGAAGGGGCGACCTACAAATACGAAATCCGCGGTCCGGGCGGTGTGCTGTTGCCGCTCAAGGCCGACCCAGTTGGATTCGGGTCTGAACATCCCCCCGCAAACGCTTCTGTTGTCAGGAAAATCTCGGGAAGCTTTGCCGATGGCGACTGGATGCAGACCCGCGCCGCGCGCCATGCCATTGATGCGCCGATCTCGGTCTATGAGGTGCATCTGGGGTCTTGGCGGCGGGCGGGCGACAGGATGCTCTCTTACCTTGAACTCGCCGAGCAACTTGTTGATTACGCAGCCGATATGGGCTTTACCCATCTGGAACTGCTGCCGGTATCCGAATTCCCCTTTGATGGGTCATGGGGCTATCAGCCCGTGGGCCTTTTTGCGCCGACCATTCGCCATGGCACACCGGGCGAGTTCCGCGCATTGGTGGATGCCGCCCATCGGCGCGGCTTAGGTGTGATCCTTGATTGGGTGCCCGGCCATTTTCCCACAGATTCCCATGGCTTGGGCCAGTTTGATGGCACCGCCCTTTACGAACATGCCGACCCGCGCGAGGGCTTTCATCAGGATTGGAACACGCTGATCTATAACTACGGGCGGACCGAGGTGCAGAACTACCTCGTCTCCAACGCGCTCTATTGGCTGGAGGAATATCACGTCGATGGCCTGCGCGTGGATGCTGTCGCCTCCATGCTCTACCGCGACTATTCCCGGCGTGAAGGGGAATGGGTCCCGAACCAGCACGGTGGGCGCGAAAACTATGAAGCTATCGCCATGCTGCAACGGATGAACGCCATCGCCTATGGCGAGGTGCCGGGCATCCTGACGGTGGCCGAGGAAAGCACGGCCTTTCCCGGCGTCTCGCGTCCTGTGGATCATGGCGGCCTTGGCTTTGGCTTCAAATGGAACATGGGCTGGATGAACGACACGCTCAGCTACATGGCCAAAGACCCGATCCACCGCAAATGGCATCACCATCAGATGACCTTTGGCCTGCACTATGCGTGGAGCGAGAATTACATCCTGCCCATCAGCCATGACGAGGTGGTGCATGGCAAAGGGTCGATGCTGGGTAAGATGCCGGGGGGGGAGGCCGAGAAATTCGCCAACCTCCGCGCCTATTACGGCTTCATGTGGGCGCATCCGGGCAAGAAACTGCTCTTCATGGGGCAGGAATTCGCGCAAGGACGCGAATGGAACCACAACCAGAGCCTGGACTGGCACCTTCTGGACCACGCCCCCCATGCCGGAATGCAGCGCCTGATCCGCGATCTGAACCGCCTGTATCGCGACCTGCCCGCGCTGCATGTCCACGACTGCCGCCCCGAAGGCTTTGACTGGATCGAGGCAAATGATGCCGAGGCGTCGGTCTATGCCTGGCAGCGTAAGGGGCGGGCCGGGGATGCCCCGGTGGTGGCGGTGGTCAATCTCACTCCGGTGGAGCGCAGATGGCGGCTTGGCCTGCCGGGCCCGGGCCATTGGGCAGAGGTGCTCAATACCGACTCGGGCCTTTATGGCGGCGGGGATCGCGGCAATCTGGGCGGCATCACGGCCGAGGATGTGCCGTGGCATGGGCAGGCGCAGTCTGCCCTTGTCACGCTGCCGCCCTTATCGGCACTCTATTTCACAAAAAGCTAAGGGCCTAAGGCTCATCAGGGAGGGGAAAATGAAGGCAAGACCGAACCAGAGACTATCGTCGCAGGCGATGGCCTTCGTGCTGGCGGGCGGGCGGGGCAGCCGCTTGAAGGAATTGACCGACCGCCGCGCCAAGCCAGCCGTCTATTTTGGCGGCAAGACGCGGATCATCGATTTCGCTTTGTCAAATGCGCTGAATTCCGGCATCCGCAAGATGGCGATTGCCACCCAATACAAGGCGCATAGCCTGATCCGCCATTGCCAGCGCGGCTGGAACTTCTTTCGGGCCGAACGCAACGAATACCTTGACATCCTTCCCGCAAGCCAGCGGGTGGACGAGACGAAGTGGTATCTGGGCACGGCCGATGCGGTTGCCCAAAACATTGATATCGTTGATAGTTACAACGTCAAATACGTCGTGATCCTTGCGGGTGACCATATCTACAAGATGGATTACGAAATCATGCTGCAACAGCATGTCGCCACCGGCGCGGATGTAACCATCGGTTGCCTGACCGTCCCGCGCGCGGAAGCCACCGCCTTTGGCGTGATGCATGTGGACAAGGAGATGCGGATCACCGCCTTCCTTGAAAAGCCGAAAGACCCACCCGCCATTCCCGGAGATCCGGCCCATGCGCTGGCCTCCATGGGGATCTATGTCTTTGACTGGGCCTTCCTGCGCGATCTTCTTCTGCGCGATATGGCGGATCCGAATTCCAGCCATGACTTCGGCAATGACCTGATCCCCGAGATCGTGAAGAACGGCAAGGCCATGGCGCATCGCTTTGCCGATAGCTGCGTGACATCGGGGCTGGAGGATGAACCCTATTGGCGCGATGTCGGCACGATCGATGCCTTCTGGCAGGCCAATATCGACCTGACCGATTTCACGCCCAAGCTGGATATTTATGACAATAGCTGGCCGATCTGGACCTATTCCGAAATCGTGCCGCCTGCGAAATTCATCCATGATGAGGATGGGCGGCGGGGCATGGCGATTTCCTCTCTGATTTCGGGCGATTGCATCGTCTCGGGGTCCGAGGTGCGCAATTCGTTGCTCTTCACCGGGGTCAGGACGCATAGCTATTCGGCGCTTGAATATGTCGTGGCCCTGCCGCGCGTCGTGGTCCATCGCAAGGCGGAACTGACGAAATGCGTGATCGACTCGGGTGTGGTGATCCCCGAGGGGCTGGTGGTTGGCCAAGACCCGGAGGAAGATGCGAAATGGTTCCGCAGGACCGAGTCGGGCATCGTGCTGATCACGCAGGCGATGCTGGATGCGCGGGCCGCCAAGTTGGGGTAAGGGCGAGGATGGGGCCACCGCCCGGGGGGCTGTCTGCCCCCCGGACCCCCCGAGAGTATTTGAGCCAAGATGAAGAGACCGCAAGGAAGGGACGTCAGGATGGGTCGGGTGCTTTCGGTCGCGTCGGAATGCGTGCCTTTCATCAAGACCGGGGGGTTGGCCGATGTCGTCGGGGCGCTGCCCGCGGCGCTCGCCGGGCAGGGGTGGGAGATGCGGGTGCTGCTGCCCGCCTATCGCCGCCTGCGCCCCTTGCTGGACGAGATGGTCGAGGTTTTGCACGAACCGGGCCTGTTTGGGGGCGTGGGTCGGGTCTTTTCCGGGCGGCAGGCGGGGGTTGACCTTCTGCTGCTGGATGCCCCCCATCTGTTTGATCGCGATGGCGGCCCCTATAACGGGCCGGGTGGCGATTGGTGGGACAATCCTCAAAGGTTCGCGGCGCTGTCTTGGGTTGCGGCCCGGATTGCGCGGGAAGGTCTTGCTGATTGGCAGCCCGATGTGCTTCATGCCCATGACTGGCAGGCCGGTCTCGCCCCCGCCTATCTGCGCTACCAGGGCGCGGGAGGCGTGGGGTCCGTTCTGACGATCCACAACATCGCCTTTCAGGGCTGGGCGCCGGCCAGCCTTTTGGCCGAATTGCGCCTGCCTGCGGCGGAATTCCACCCTGGCGCGTTGGAGTATTACGGCGGCCTCTCCAGCCTGAAGGCAGGGCTTGTCACGGCAGACCGGATCACCACCGTCTCGCCCACCTATGCCGAAGAACTCCTGCGCCCGGCTTTCGGCATGGGGCTTGAGGGTGTCATCGCCGCGCGGGGGGGCGATGTGACGGGTATCCTCAATGGCGTCGATACCCAGGCTTGGAACCCCGAGGCAGAGACGCACCGCTATTCTGCCCGTGATCGTTCCGGCAAAGCGGCCGCGCGGGGGGCGCTCTGCGCGGAATTCGGCGTCGATGTGCCGGGGCCTTTGGCCATCGTCGTCAGCCGCCTGACCGACCAGAAGGGGATCGACCTGCTGCCCTCCGTCATCCCCGATTTTGTGGCCGGTGGTGGCGGGCTGTGCATCTTGGGCTCGGGTGACCCCGCGCTAGAGGCCGCGATGCGCGATCTTGCCAAGGCCCATCCGGGCCGCGTGGCGCTGCGCCTTGGCTATGACGAGGGGCTGAGCCACCGCATGTTCGCGGGGGCGGATGCCGTGCTGGTGCCATCGCGGTTTGAGCCCTGTGGGCTGACGCAGATGTATGGACTGCGCTACGGCACCTTGCCGGTTGTGGCCGCGACCGGGGGGCTTGCTGATACGGTGATCGGCGCAAGCCCTGCCACACTCGCCGCAGGTGTCGCGACAGGTGTGGTCTTTCACCCGACTGATTCCATCGCTTTGGGGCAGGCGCTGCGCAAGCTGCTGGCCTTGTATGCGGAGCCAGAGGTCTGGGCGCGGATGATGGCCAATGCCATGGCCCATCCTGTCGGGTGGGAGGCTTCTGCCGCCGCCTATGCCAAACTTTATGCCGAGGTCGCGAAGTGACCTATGCGACTGCCCCCCGCGCCACGGGCCATGCGATCGGGCCGGGGCGGCCGTGGCCGATGGGTGCCTCTTTCGATGGCGAGGGGGTCAATTTCGCGGTCTTTTCCGCCCATGCAGAGCGGATGGAGCTTTGCCTTTTCTCTCCCGATGGGCGCAAGGAACTGGCGCGGCTGCCGTTTCGGGAACGCGATGGCGATATCTGGCACATGCATGTGGGCGGGCTGACCATCGGCACGGTCTATGGCTTTCGCGCGCATGGGCCTTATGCCCCCGAACAGGGGCATCGCTTCAATCCGCATAAGCTCCTGCTCGATCCCTACGCCCGCGCCCTCGAGGGGCGGCTCAGGTGGTCGGATGCGGTGATGGGCTACCGCGTAGGCTCCCCGCGGGGCGATCTTTCCTATGACACACGCGACAGCGCCTTTGCCGTGCCCAAGGCTGTGGTCGCGGACCCCTCCTTTGACTGGGGCAATGACCAGCCACCGCGCCGCCCGCGGTCGGAGACGCTGATCTACGAGGCGCATGTGAAGGCGCTGACCCAACTCCACCCCGGCGTGGATCAGGGGCTTCGGGGCAGTTTCCTTGGCCTTGCCGCCGATGCGGTGATCGACCATCTGCTGCACCTTGGCGTGACGGCGGTGGAACTGCTTCCCGTGCAGGCCTTTGTCGATGACCGCTTTCTGGTGGCCAAGGGGCTGCGCAACCATTGGGGCTATAACAGCATCGCCTTCTTTGCCCCCGAACCGCGCTACATGACCAAAGGCGCGCTCTGGGAATTCCAGACCATGATCCGCCGCCTGCATAGCGCAGGCATCGAGGTGATCCTTGACGTGGTCTATAATCACACGGGTGAGGGCGACCAATGGGGCCCGACGCTCAGCTTCCGGGGGCTGGATAATGCCAGTTACTACCGCCTGTCCGATGGCGGACGGCATTATGTGAACGACACCGGCACCGGAAATACGCTGAACCTGACGCATCCGATGGTGCTGCGCATGGTGATGGATAGCTTGCGCTATTGGGTGGATTGCTGCCATGTCGACGGCTTCCGCTTTGACCTTGCCACCGTTCTGGGGCGGGAGGCACAAGGGTTTGACGCAAACGGCGGGTTTTTCGATGCCGTGCGGCAAGACCCGGTCCTGTCCCGCGTCAAGCTAATTGCCGAACCCTGGGATATCGGCCCCGGCGGCTATCAGCTGGGTCAATATCCCCATCCGTTCCACGAATGGAACGACCAGTTCCGCGATGGGGTGCGGCGGTTCTGGAAAGGTGATCCGGGCCTAACCGCGGACCTGTCGCGCCGTATCCTTGGCAGTGCGGAACGCTTTGACCATTCGGGGCGGGCCGCGACCTCTTCGGTCAATTTCATCACCGCCCATGATGGCTTCACGCTGGAAGATCTGGTCAGCTTCACAGTCAAGCGCAACTGGGCGAATGGCGAGGAAAACCGCGACGGCCACCATGAAAACCACGCCGACAATTTGGGGGTAGAGGGGCCGACCGAAAACCCCGCCATCCGTGCCGCCCGCGACCTGCGCAAGCGCAACCTTCTGGCGACCCTGTTCCTTAGCCAAGGCGTGCCGATGATCCTTGCGGGCGACGAGTTGGGCCATAGCCAAGGTGGTAACAACAACGCATATGCGCAGGACAATGAAACCACCTGGCTTGATTGGTCCAAGGGCGACGCGGGGCTGATCGCTTTTGTCGCGCGCCTTGCCGCGCTCCGCCGCGACTTGCCACAACTGAGCCAACGGCGTTTCCTGCATGGCAAGAAACGCGCGGCCGATGGTCTGCGCGATGTGATCTGGCGCAAGCCGGATGGGCACGAACCGCAGCCGCGCGATTGGCACGACCCCGCTTTCCGCGCTTTGGGGGTGGAGTTGCGCATGGCCGCCGAAGGGGGCGATGTGGCACCGGGCGCGGTGCTGGCATGGTTCAACACCGGGCCAGAGGTGCCGCTGCATTTGCCCGACACCGCAGAGTGGCTGCTTATTCTCGACACCACGCGCCCCGACCTGACGCATGGCCCCGCGCCCAGGCATCTGCCCACGCAATCCGTTTTATTGTTCCGATCCGCCCCCGAGGGAGTGAAGGCATGATCACCACCGTTCAAACCCGCCCGATCGCAGGTCAAAAGCCCGGCACCAGTGGCCTGCGCAAGAAGACCGCCGTTTTCATGGGGGCACATTTCCTTGAAAACTTCGTGCAGGCGATTTTCGATGTGGTGGGGGCAAAGGGCAAGACCTTCGTCCTTGGCGGTGATGGGCGGTATTTCAACGACCGCGCGGCACAGGTGATCTTGCGTATGGCTGCCGCCAATGGCGCGGCGCGGGTGATCGTGGGGCAGGGGGCGCTGCTCTCTACGCCCGCCGCCAGCCACTTGATCCGGCTGAACAAAACCGATGGCGGGATCATTCTCTCTGCCAGCCACAACCCCGGCGGGCCAGAGGGCGATTTCGGCGTGAAGTTCAACATGCCGAACGGCGGCCCCGCGCCCGAGGCCGTGACTGAAGCCATGTTCCGCCGCACGGAAGAGATCACCGAATACCGTATCCTCACCGCGCAGGATGTGGACCTCTCCCGGATCGGGCGGCAGCATCTGGGCGAGATGGTGGTGGATGTGGTCGACCCCGTCGCCGATTATGCCACGCTGATGGAGTCGCTCTTTGACTTCGCCGCCATCCGCACACTTTTCGCAGATGGCTTTCGCATGCGGATGGACAGCATGTGCGCCATCACCGGCCCCTATGCGGTGGAGATCCTTGAAAACCGCCTTGGCGCTGCCAAGGGAACTGTCACTCATGCCACGCCCTTGCCCGACTTCGGCGGTATGCACCCCGACCCGAACCCAACCTGGGCGCATGAGTTGATGGAGGAAATGATGGGGCCAGACGCGCCTGATTTCGGCGCGGCCAGCGATGGCGATGGCGACCGCAACATGGTGGTCTATGCGCGGGGCCTTGCGGGCGTGGCGCGCTCCATGCCCACCTCCACCGCCGCCGACCGTGTCGCCGCACGGATGGGGATTGGCAGCTTTGAGACGCCAACAGGCTGGAAATTCTTTGGCAATCTGCTCGATGCTGGCCGCGCCACGCTCTGTGGCGAGGAAAGCTTTGGCACCGGGTCAGATCATGTGCGGGAAAAGGATGGGCTTTGGGCTATCCTTCTGTGGCTCAACATCCTTGCCGCCCGCCGCCAATCGGTGGCCGACATCCTGCACGACCATTGGCAAAACTATGGCCGCAACTATTACAGCCGCCATGATTTTGAAGCGCTTCCCACCGCGCAGGCCGATGCGATGATGGCGGCGCTGCGCGCCAGCCTGCCCAGCCTGCCGGGGCAGGTGCTGGAAGGGATGACCGTCACCGCCGCCGATGATTTCGCCTATACCGATCCGGTCGATGGCTCGGTCAGCCGGGGGCAGGGGATGCGTGTCCTGTTCGAAGATGGCAGCCGCATGGTTTTTCGCCTCTCCGGCACGGGGACCGAAGGGGCCACTTTGCGGCTTTACCTCGAACGCTTCGCACCGGGGCCAGAGGGGCTTGACCTTGACCCGCAGGTGGCGCTCGCCCCCGTCATCAGGGCGGCCCATGCGCTCGCTCGGATCAATGGCTTCACCGGGCGCACCACCCCCGATGTCGTGACCTGAGGCGCCGGGGCGCGGGCTGGACGGGCCGCGCCCGGCCTGCTAGGGAAAGCCCGAGCGAAACGCTAGGAAACCCGCGCCCGATGTCGCAGACCCGCCCCGATCCGACCGGCAGCCTCCCGCCGCGCCTTCTTGCCGAGGGGCTTTGCCGCAGTTTCGGGCAGGCAGAAGTTCTGCGCGACATTTCACTCTCGGTCGCCGCAGGGCAGGTGACCTGCCTTCTCGGCCCCTCTGGCTGCGGCAAATCCACCACATTGCGCATCATCGCCGGGGTGGAAACCGCGGATCGGGGCAGGGTAGAGATTGACGGCGAAACGGTCGCCGCCCCCGGCCTGCATTTGCCCCCTGAACGGCGCTCTGTCGGGCTGATGTTTCAGGATTTCGCGCTTTTCCCGCATCTGAGCGTGGCGCAAAACGTGGCCTTCGGGCTGAAAGGCGACAGCGCCTCCCGCGCCCGCCGCGTGGGCGAGTTGCTGGAACGCGTCAACCTCGCAGGTTTTGGCGACAAACACCCTCACCAGCTTTCAGGCGGCGAACAGCAGCGCGTGGCTTTGGCCCGCGCGCTCGCCCCCCGGCCCCGCGTGATGCTGATGGATGAACCCTTCTCGGGCCTCGACAACCGCCTGCGCGACGGCATCCGCGACACCACGCTGGATATCCTGAAAGAAGAAGGGGCCGCTGTCGTCCTCGTCACGCATGAGCCGGACGAGGCGATGCGAATGGCCGATGAAATCGTGCTGATGCGCGGCGGCAGGATGGTGCAGCGCGGCGCGCCCTATAACGTCTATAACGCCCCGGTGGACAAGGCTGCCGCCGCGTTTTTCAGCGATATCAACGTGATCCGTGGCGTTTCCAAGGGGGCGCTAACAGAAACCCCCTTTGGCGCCTTCCTGACCCCTGGTCACGCCGATGGCGCGGCGGTGGATATCGTGATCCGCCCTCAGCATCTGAAGATCGATTTCGATCGGGCGGGGCGCGGCCCCAATCCCACGCCGCAAGATGGCACGCCCGCCCGCGGCACCGTTGCCCGTGCGCGTTACCTCGGCCGCGAAAGCCTTGTCGATTTCCGCATGGATTTCGATGGCTCCATCCTGACGGCCAGTGTGCCGGGCGTCTTTCTGCCTCAAAAGGGTACCGCGCTTTGGCTGATGATCCGCCGCGACCGCTGCTTTGTCTTTCCTGCGCGAGGCTGATCTGTTCTCTGCTCGGCGCGCTCGAAAAATAAGCCTTCCTTCATCTTGGCAAAAATACTCTCGGGAGGGGGACGGGGAGGGCAGACAGCCCTCCCCGGGGTATGTCCAAGAGAGATGGGGGTCGGGCAGACAGCCCTCCCCGGGATATGTCCAAGAGAGATGGGGGTCGGGCAGACAGCCCCCTCTGTGGCTGATCCATAAGCGCGAGGTCAGACGGTCAGCCTTCAGCCGCGCCCCTTTGGTCGGAAGTGGCTGATGATGCGCCAGCATATCAGCCTAGCCGCTCAAGGGGCCACGCGCCAGATTCTCCTCCTCGATCTTGCGCGCATGCCAGGCCTCCAGCCCGCGTCCGGGTTCATCGGCAAAGG
>JALOTC010000010.1 GCA_025458085.1 Cypionkella sp.
AGCGCGATGAAGACCAGCGCCCAGCCAGCGGAAACGCGGGCATCCGACACTTTCGGCACGGTGAAGAAGCGGATGATCACGTGCGGCAGACCCGCGGTGCCGATCATCAGCGACATGGTCACAAGGAACATATTGAGCATGTTCGACGTGTCGGCCGTGTAGGCTGCAAAACCAAGATCGGTCACGACCTGATCAAGCTTGTCGAGGAAGGCCACTTCGCCACCCTGCGGCGCATAACCGCTGATCAGGCCAACTTGCGGCAGGAAGCTACCGGTCAGGTTGAGCGAGATGAAGATAGCGGGGATGGTGTAGGCGATGATCAGCACGACATACTGGGCCACCTGGGTATAGGTGATGCCCTTCATGCCGCCGAACACCGCATAGGCGAACACCACGGCCGAGCCGATCAGAAGGCCGGTCGTCGTGGACACTTCGAGGAAGCGCGCGAAGGTCACGCCCACGCCGACCATCTGCCCGATCACATAGGTGATCGAGATCACGAGAAGGCAGATCACGGCGACCATGCGGGCCGAGGTGGAGTAGAAGCGGTCACCCACGAATTCCGGCACGGTGAACTTGCCGAATTTCCGCAGATAAGGCGCAAGCAGCAGCGCCAGAAGCACGTAGCCGCCGGTCCAGCCCATGAGGAAGACCGAGTTGTTGTAGCCGCCGAAGGCGATCAGACCGGCCATCGAGATGAAAGACGCGGCCGACATCCAGTCCGCTGCCGTCGCCATCCCGTTGACCACGGGGCCCACGCCCTGACCGGCCGCATAGAACTCCGCCGTCGAACCGGCGCGCGCCCAGAACGCGATCCCGAAGTAGAGCGCGAAGGACAGGCCGATGACGATGAGGTTAAGGGTAAACTGATCCATCTGTCCCTCGTCCCTTATTCATCCACGCCATGGGCGCGGTCGATCCCATTCATGATCTTTGCATAGGCAAAGATCAGGATCAGGAACACATAGATTGATCCGTTCTGCGCGAACCAGAACCCGATATCGGCACCGCCGATATGGATGCTGGACAGCGCCGGCCGAAGCAGGATGCCCAAGCCAAATGAGCACACGAACCAGATCACCATGGAAATGGTGATGACCCGGATGTTCGCGGCCCAATAGGCGTTGGACGATGATTTGTCCGCCATGAGTGCTACTCCCTGAGGTTTCTCTCTCTCCACACCTGCGCCCCTTGGCTGGGGCGCAAGCCTCCCCTTAAGCCGTGATCTTGCCCACGATGTCGGCAAGCGCGCTACGGATCGCCGGGATGCTCGCCATCCCGTCGACACGTTGCAGAACGCCCTTTGCCTCGTAATAGGTGATCAGCGGCGCCGTCTGGGCATGATAGGCCTTCAGCCTTTCGCGCACCGTTTCGGCATTGTCGTCAGCCCGGCGCTTGAACACCGTGCCGCCGCATTTGTCACAAGCGCCCGCTTTGTCAGGCTGCTTGAATTCGTCGTGATAGCCTTCGCCGCAGCCGGCACAGGTATAGCGGCCCGACACCCGGCCCACCATGGCCTCGTCGTCCACATCCATGCTGATCGCGGCATTCACCCGCTGGCCAGCCTGCGCCAGCAACCCGTCCAGCGCGGCAGCCTGCCCATCGGTGCGCGGAAAGCCATCAAGGATGATGCCCTTGGCCACATCCGGCTCGGCCATCCGGTCTTTCAAGATCGCCAGAACGATCTCGTCACTGACAAGCGCCCCCGCTTCCATCACGGCCTTGGCCTTCTTCCCGGCCTCGGTGCCTGCAGCCACAGCGGCGCGGAGCAGATCGCCGGTTGAAAGCTGGACCAGACCGAAATCTTCCTCCAGCATCCGCGCTTGGGTGCCCTTCCCGGCACCCGGAGGGCCAAGAAGGATCAGAACGGCGGGTTGGGTCATGACATCCCCCACCGATCAGGCCCGGTTCATCCGGTTTTCGATCAACTCATCCACCACCGAAGGATCGGCCAGCGTGGAGGTATCGCCCAAGGCACCATAGTCATTCTCGGCAATCTTGCGCAGGATGCGGCGCATGATCTTGCCCGAACGGGTCTTGGGCAAGCCCGGCGCCCACTGGATCAGATCGGGCTTGGCAATCGGACCAATCTCTGTCCGCACCCAAGCCTCAAGCTCTTTGCGCAGGCCATCGGTCGCTTCCACGCCGTTCATCAGGGTGACATAGGCATAGATGCCCTGCCCCTTGATCGGATGGGGATAGCCCACCACGGCAGCCTCAGCCACAGCCTCATGCGCCACAAGCGCGGACTCTACTTCCGCAGTCCCCATCCGATGGCCCGAGACGTTGATCACATCATCCACGCGGCCCGTGATCCAGTAATAGCCATCCGCATCGCGGCGGCAGCCGTCACCCGTGAAGTAATAGCCGCGATACTGCGCGAAATAGGCCTCTTGGAAGCGTTCATGGTCGCCCCAAAGCGTCCGCATCTGGCCGGGCCAGCTATCGGCGATGCACAGCACGCCATCCGTCTCGGTCGCTTCCTGCACCGCTGCCGTATTGGCATCCAGCACCACAGGCTTCACCCCGAAGAAGGGCTTGGTCGCCGAACCGGGCTTCTGCGGAATGGCACCGGGAAGGGGCGTGATCAGGTGACCACCGGTTTCGGTCTGCCAGAAGGTGTCCACGATCGGGCATTTGCCTTTGCCGACATGGGTGTTGTACCAATTCCACGCCTCTGGATTGATCGGCTCGCCCACCGACCCCAGCAGTTTCAGCGACGACAGATCGTGCTTTTCCACCCATTCCGCGCCAAGGCCCATCAGGCTGCGGATCGCAGTCGGCGCGGTGTAGAACTGGTTCACCTTGTGCTTGGCGCAAACTTCCCAGAAGCGGCCCGCATCCGGATAGGTCGGCACGCCTTCGAACATGATCGTCGTCGCGCCATTCGCAAGCGGTCCATAGACGATATAGCTGTGGCCCGTCACCCAACCCACATCCGCCGTGCACCAGAAGATGTCGCCGTCCTGATAGTCAAAGGTGTATTGATGCGTCATCGACGCATAGACCAGATACCCTCCCGAGGTATGCACAACCCCCTTCGGCCGCCCGGTGGAGCCGGAGGTGTAAAGGATGAACAGCGGGTCCTCGGCCCCCACCTCGACATAGGGGCAATAGGGCTTGGCCTCGGCCATTTCGGCCTTCAGGTCGATGTCGCGCCCGTCGACCCAAGAAATCTGATCGCCCGTATGCTTGACGACCAAGCATTTCACCTTGTCCGAACAATCGAACAGGGCCTTATCCGTATTCGACTTCAACGCCGTCTTTTTGCCACCACGCGGCGCATAATCGGCGGTGATGACAACCTTGGCTTCCGAGTCATTGATCCGGTTCGCCAAGGCATCGGGCGAAAAGCCCGCGAAAACCACCGAATGAATCGCGCCGATCCGCGCGCAGGCCAGCATGGCATAAGCCGCTTCGGGGATCATCGGCAGGTACAGCACAACCCGGTCACCCTTGCCCACGCCATGCGCCTTCAGCACATTGGCCATGCGGCTCGTCTGTTCCAAAAGTTGGGCATAAGTGATGTGCTGGGCGGGCGTCTTGGGATCATCGGGTTCCCAGATGATCGCCGTTTGATTGGCGCGCGTCAGCATGTGCCGGTCGATGCAATTGGCGCTGACGTTCAGCGTGCCATCCTCATACCATTTGATCGAAACCTTGCCGTAATCAAAGGTGGTGTCCTTCACCTTGGAAAAAGGACGGATCCAGTCGATCCGCTGCCCATGTTCGGCCCAAAAGGCCTCCGGGTCCTTCACCGAGGCGGCATACATCCGCGCATAGCCCTCGGCATCGACATGGGCCTTCGCGATGAAATCCTGCGAGGCCGAGTAAACGCCCTGAGCTGCACCCTGATCCGACATGTGGTTCCTCCTTCGAAGCGGACAGGCCAATGCCCGCATAAATCGCCTGCGCATCGCGCCGGCTGCTCCTACCCTTCGCTACACTGTAGCTTCTCGTCAATGATTTGATAACCCTCTTTAAGCAAAGCGTTTTTTTGTAAATTTATTCACTAATTATCTGTGAATTTGAAAACTTCGGCAAAAATCCGCCCAATTTGACAAGAGTTTTCAACCCTCTGCCGTTCACGCAGCGGTGAAGATGCCGGTCAAAGGCAGGCAAACGGCTTCTGGTGCAAATTGCCGCAATCCGGCGATCACCGCCCCAGATCACCCCGCACGCGTCTCGGTGGAGGGGGCTACGAATCACGGTTGCGCTAACGCTGCGCTTCGATCTCGTCCACGGTCTGGGAATCGGGCAAGAAGCGCACAAGCGGCTCTTTCGCCCCTTGCGCAATCAAAACCTTGCGGACTTCTGGCCGCGTTGCCACCAGATAAAGCTGCCCGCCCTTGCGCGCGACCTTATGCGCCAAAAGCTCGAAAGACCGCGCCCCGGACGAATCGATGAAAGGCACATCCGCGAAATCCACAACAAAGGCGCGCGGATGATCGGCAATCCGGTCCAGCACAGACCCAAGCCGCGCCGCCGCGCCAAAGAAATAGGGGCCACGCAGACGATAGGTCACGCGCGCATCATCTGCCGCCACGCCGGGGGCGAAACCTTCATCCCGGTCAGGCTCCACCTGCGCTGCCTCTGACATGCGGCGAATGAACACCAGCCCCCCCAGCGCAAAGCCCACGACGATCCCCTCGGTCAAATCGCGGAACACCACCAGAAGGAACGTCACGATCACCACCATCGCATCCCCGCGTGAGGATTTGACGAGGTTCAAGAATTCCTCCTTCTCGGCCATGTTCCAAGCGACCACCGCAAGCACACCGCCCAGCGCCGCCAAAGGGATAAAGGCCGCCAGAGGAGCCGCCACCAGCATGAAGCCCAGCACAAAAAGCGCATGCAGCATCCCCGAGACCGGCCCCCGGCTGCCCGCGCGCACATTGGTCGCGGTCCGCGCAATCGTCCCCGTCACGCAGAACCCGCCAAACAGCGCCGATCCCACATTGGCCACTCCTTGTGCGACCAGTTCGGCATTGCTGCGATGCTGCCGCCCACTCATCCCATCGGCCACCACCGCCGACAAAAGTGACTCAATGGCCCCCAGCAACGTGAAACTCAGCGCGAAAGGCAGCGCCGCCAGCACCGCCTCCGCGCTCAAACTGGGCAAGGCAGGCATCGGCAAGACGCGCGGCAATTCGCCAAACCGGCTCCCGATCGTATCGACCGGAAGGCCAAGCACTGCCGCCACCATCGCCGCCACCGCCACCGCGATCAGCATATTGGGCAAGCCGGGCCGCAGCCGCTTGATCCCCACGACCAAAACAATCGTCAGCCCCGCGATGCCAAAGGCCGCCCAACTCACCGTGCCCCGCGCGACCCATAACGCCTCCACCTTGTGCAAAATCTCCGCAGGCTCGCCGCCTGCCAAGGTCAGGCCGAACAGTTCCTTGATCTGGCTCGCAAAGATGATGACCGCGATCCCCGCGGTAAAACCCACAGTCACCGGATAGGGGATGAACTTGATATAGGTCCCAAGCCGCAAGACCCCCGCGAGCATCAGGAAGAACCCCGACAGGAAAGTGGCAAGGATCAACCCCTCCACCCCGATCGCCAGGACACAGGCGGAAACCAGCACAATGAAGGCGCCCGCCGGACCGCCAATCTGATACCGGCTTCCGCCAAGGGCAGAAACAAGGAAACCGCCCACAATCGCGGTGTAAAGCCCACGCTCCGGCCCCACGCCACTGGCAATCGCAATCGCCATGGAAAGGGGCAGCGCCACAATGGCCACGGTCAGGCCCGCCATCACATCGGCGCGCAGATCGGCTAAGCCATAGCCTTCGCGCAAAACCGTGATCAGTTTGGGCAGGAATTCGGGGGGGCGCGCGCTTGTCTGTGTCATTTTCGGGCTGTAGCCATCTTTGGCAGCAGCAAACGTCCGCCGGCCCGTCTCTGTCAACTGCATAAGGAACAGGCAAATGGCCACTCGCCCCGATCCCGTCGCTCCTGCGGATGCTCAGGCGCGCGCCATCGCCCGCGATCTCCTCTCTCTCGGCCATGCCGCGCTCGCCTATGCCGATGCCGCCACCGGCCTGCCTGCGATCAGCCGCATCGCCTTTGGCCGTGCGCCCGATGGCACACCGATGACGCTGATCTCGGCCCTTGCGCCCCATGTCGCGGGGCTTCAGGCACAACCCGCCTGCGCGCTGATGCTGGGCGAGCCGGGGGAAAAGGGCGATCCCCTCACCCACCCCCGGCTGATGATCCGCGCCACGGCCCGGTTCATTGCCCCTGATGATCCGGCCCGCCCTGCCTTGCGCGACCACTGGCTGGCCCATCACCCAAAGTCGAAACTCTACATCGACTTCGCCGATTTCTCCTTCGTCCTCTTTACCCCCCAAGAGTCGCTTCTGAACGCTGGTTTTGCCCGGGCCTATCGCCTCACAGCACAGGATCTCGCCGCTTAAGGGTTCAGGTCGGCGTGTCGCATCGAATGGTTGCCAACACCCGCCCTCGGACCGCATTCGGCCAGCGCAGTTCTACCCGGTTTCGTGCAGTGCCAATTTCATTCACCGCATGAGGCATGGCATAGTCCGGCGCGCCCCCACTTGCCACAATTGCCCCCTTCGACACGATTGATGTCGTGTTGCGCGCCCGTGCCCCAAAGGGGAGAAAAGGCCCCGCATCAATCGTCCAGACCGTCGCCGCGCTGGCCTGATTGTGCTCGATCACCAAGGGGTTCATCGCAATCTGTGAAACGCCGTTGAATGCATTCCCGTCAAAGGTCACGTTCCTTAGTCTGCCATAGTCCAGCGACGCATGGGTTGTATCCACAGCCTCGGCGCGGTCTACGCTGCCCCCGACCGTTCGAAAGACATTGTCAGTGATGCTGACCCCAAACAAGAAATGTCCGGCCCCCTTGGGCGCGACCACGATCCAACGAAAGAAGGAAGCCATATCGCTGGCAAAGAAATGGTTGCCCACGATCGACATGCCACCAAAACTGAAGCCAGAGGTGAAGTCTGGGTTCGCATCATGTTCATTCGACCATTCCAGCCAGCAGTTGTCGACGTAGTTTCCGCTGAACGTCAACCGCGGGTTGGTCTGGGTAATCACGATGCCCGCGCGCCGGACACCCTGCGCCACCGTATCACCTTGGAAGAAATGGTTGCCAAGAATCAGATGCCCGCCGCCATTCGCCACCATGAAATGCGCAAAGCGCACCACCCGGTTGTCGCGGATCTTGGCATCATTGGCATTCAGATTTAGCCCGATGCTCACCCGGTCCTGCGCAGGGATTGCCTGCTCATTCGACCAGAACTGGCAACTGTCCACGATCAACCCCTGGCAGCCCCCCGCAAAAGATGTAATCCCCCGATCCCTCGGCCGGTTAAAGACACAGTTCGAAAAAGTCAGTGTCAGCCCGATACGCGGGAGCAAGACCCCGCTTGCCACCCCGTTGCAGTTAAAGTCCATCCGGTCGCATTCAAACCGGCTCAGATCGGCAAAACCCGAGAAATCCAGCAAATAGCGGAACCTTCGGAACACAAGAGTCCGCGTCCCCGCTCCGCCCCAAAGCGGCTGGCTGAGCGTCAGCGTGCCCGCCCCCACATTCCGCCCCGTCACATAAACCTCGCGCCCAACTCCCGGCCCGGTCACCAAAGACCCGATCTGGATCGCTGACACATTCGAGACATTGGTCAAGGTCACAGGATTGGCAGGATTATAGGTCGTAGTCGCCGAGACTTGCTCCGTATCCCACCCCGGTCCCGGCACCGCATTCAACTGCCCATTCGTCAGAAAACGACGTTGTGAGAATGTCGTCAGGCCACTGATTTGCGCGACATCGACAGGCTCAGTCAGATCGACACGCCGATCAGACAGATCCAAAGCCACGTGATCGGTGAAATAAAACAACGCTTGCAACGCCTTACGAAAGCCCAATAGCTCATTCCCGAAGGCGCTCGTATAGGTATCCAGATCATAGTTCCGCGTCAGCGCAAGCCGCACATTGGCAGGCTGGACCAAGGTGCCTTGAAATCGGATCGGATTCTGAATCGTCAAATTGCCGTTGATCCGGTACGTTCCCATCGGCACCGTGATCGTGCGCCCCTCTGCCGCTGCATCTGCCGCAACAAAGGCTGCGGTATCATCGGCAACCCCATCCCCCCGCGCGCCAAAATCCCGCACATCCACCGCGTCGAAAATGTCACGAAGATAAACCCCCGTCACATCCTCCACTTCGATATCGTCGATCCGAACCACCCCACCCAAAGGCCCCGTCAGGTCAATCCCGATATGGGCATAAGCCGCGGTGGCGCCCCAAGCCATCGTCACGCCCCCACGCAGACCTGCGCCGATGATCGCCGTCACCGTGACCGGTTGGCCATAATTCGTCAGTTGCACCGATGGCCCCGCCTGCACAACGCCGGGAACATTCGTCCCATTGGTACGGCCTGCCCATCCCGCGATCCGCACGGCAGGCATGTCACCTGCCACCGCTTTCACCCGCACCGTCACCCGCAGATAAAGGCCGGGCATCATCGGTATCTGCTGGAAACAGCGCAGCCTTTGCACCGCTTGCGTCTTTTGCAACTCCAGCGCGCCACCAAAGTCCTGATCGGCCGGCACAAAGGCTGCGTTGGCCTGCCCCGCATAAGACCCCTGCCCCGGCAGACCATCTTCGCGCGACCAAAGGTTCAGCCCCGCCGCAAAGGGCGGCGGCATCAGCACCAGCCCGTCGGTAATCGCCTTGTTCATCTTCGCAACCCTCGCTTGGCCCCATCCGCGACCGCCCAGCGGTGCCGATGCTTGTCCGGCAAGACCTATGGGCAAAGGGTTAACGCTGGCTCAGACGACCGTGCGCTGGCTCTCTGGACAGGCCCGAAAATGGTCAAACCTGCGTCCGAATTCAGAGGCAAAACCAAGAGGCAAAGCACCGAAAGCCCGGCTTGCGCGGCCTTTGCCCGCACTGCGGGCACATTTCCCAACGCGGCAAGAGCCTCCGCAAAGGCAGCCACATTCCCCATCGGCACCATGTGGCCGCCTCCCGATACACCAGCCTGCAACGTCACCAGCCTTGCCCTAGCCAACCACCGGTATCGCGTGCCTCAACGCCTCCAAGTAGCGGCACGAAGGGTTCGCATGGACGCGCAGAGCATCTGAACATTTCGCATCCCGCCAAGGCCCCCCATCTGGCAGGCAGATCGCAGACGCAGAAGCGCGCAAAAGCAAAGACAGCATGCCAGACCTCTCGCACCTTCTCCCCCCCAATTTCCGCCCCAAAGGGGCAAATGAAAAGGGCGGCCCCGAAGGACCGCCCTCTCTTTCGTCACTGACGACCGGATCAGAAATCCATCCCGCCCATGCCGCCACCGCCCGGCATCGCCGGAGCAGCCTTGTCAGCCGGCTTGTCGGCAATCATCGCCTCGGTGGTGATGAGGAGCGAGGCAACCGAAGCCGCATCTTCCAGAGCGGTCCGCGTCACCTTGGCCGGGTCGATCACGCCGAACTTGAACATGTCGCCATATTCTTCGGTCTGCGCGTTGAAGCCGAAGGACAGGTCAGAGGACTCACGCACCTTGCCAGCAACCACGGCGCCATCGACGCCTGCGTTTTCGGCAATCTGCCGCAGCGGCGCTTCCAGCGCGCGCTTCACGATCACGATACCTGCATCCTGATCGCTGTTCGCACCCTTCAGACCGTCCAGCGCCTTGCCAGCCTGAACCAGCGCCACGCCACCGCCGACAACGATACCTTCCTGAACAGCGGCACGGGTCGCGTTCAGCGCGTCATCCACACGGTCCTTGCGCTCTTTCACTTCCACTTCGGTCATGCCGCCCACGCGGATGACGGCAACGCCGCCCGCCAGCTTGGCCACACGCTCTTGCAGCTTCTCACGGTCGTAGTCCGAGGTGGTTTCCTCGATCTGCGTGCGGATCTGCGCAACGCGGGCTTCGATCTCGGCCTTGTCACCAGCGCCATCGACGATGGTGGTGTTGTCCTTGTTGATCGACACTTTCTTGGCGCGGCCAAGCATGTCCAGCGTGACATTCTCAAGCTTCATGCCCAGATCGTCGCTGATCACCTGACCACCGGTCAGAATAGCGATGTCCTGCAACATGGCCTTGCGGCGGTCGCCAAAGCCCGGAGCCTTCACCGCAGCGATCTTCAGACCACCACGCAGCTTGTTCACGACCAGCGTGGCAAGGGCTTCGCCTTCCACATCCTCGGCCACGATCACCAGCGGGCGCTGCGACTGGATCACGGCTTCCAGCAGCGGCACCATCGGCTGAAGCGACGACAGTTTCTTTTCGTGCAGCAGGATGAACGCATCTTCCAGATCAGCGATCATCTTGTCAGCGTTGGTGACGAAATAGGGCGACAGGTAGCCGCGGTCGAACTGCATGCCTTCGACGACCTCAACTTCGGTCTCAAGGCCCTTGTTCTCTTCGACGGTGATCACACCCTCGTTGCCCACTTTCTGCATCGCATCCGCGATGAAGCGGCCAATCTTGGCCTCACCATTGGCCGAAATGGTGCCAACCTGCGCCACTTCGTCCGAATCCTTCACCGGGCGGGCAGCAGCTTTGATCTGCTCCACGACCTTGGCGGTCGCAAGATCGATCCCGCGCTTGAGGTCCATCGGGTTCATGCCCGCGGCCACAGCCTTCAGGCCTTCTTTGATGATGGCTTGGGCCAGAACGGTGGCGGTGGTGGTGCCGTCGCCAGCTTCGTCATTGGTGCGGGAAGCAACTTCCTTCACCATCTGCGCGCCCATGTTCTCGAACTTGTCGGAAAGTTCGATCTCCTTGGCCACCGAAACACCGTCCTTGGTGATGCGCGGCGCGCCGAAGGACTTCTCGATCACCACATTGCGGCCTTTCGGGCCCAGCGTCACCTTGACCGCATCGGCCAGAACGTTGACGCCACGCAGCATGCGGTCGCGGGCATCGGTATCAAAACGAACGTCTTTCGCACCCATCGTGCTACTCCTCGAATTTCTCAGGTTTCAAACAAAAGGCGCGAAATCAGGCGATAATGCCCAGAATGTCGCTTTCCTTCATGATCAGAAGCTCTTCGCCATTCAGCGTCACTTCCGTGCCCGACCACTTGCCGAACAGGATACGGTCGCCAGTCTTGACCGACGGTGCGATCAGCTCGCCCGAATCCTTGCGTGCGCCTTCGCCCACGGCAACGATCTCACCCTCTGCGGGCTTTTCCTTGGCGGTGTCGGGGATGATCAGGCCGCCCTTGGTCTTGTCTTCGCTCTGAATGCGGCGAACCAGCACACGGTCATGCAGCGGTTTGAATGCCATCTGAGAACACTCCCTAGGTTCCAGGTTGAAACTTTTAGCACTCAATCAATCTGAGTGCTAACGCCGCATGAATTAGGTAAGCCTGCCCCACCTGTCAACACCCCGACCCAAGGACCAACAAAGATTCCGCCGCGCGCAGAAGCTTGAACGCTTCGCCCTTGCCCCCAAGACTACGGGATGCAACCCTTGCCACGTTCCCCTGTTTCGGTGCCCCATGCGCAGCCTTGCCCTTCTCCTGCCTCTCCTCTTCTCTCTGATCGGCCTTCCGGCCCATGCAGGCTGCGAAGGCACCAATATCCTCGCCACCATGCCGCCCGAGGAAAGCGCAGAACTGCGCGCCCGCGCCGATGCCCAACCCTTCGCGCGTGGCAATTTCTGGCAGGCCCGGCGCGAGGATCAGATGGTCACGCTGGTCGGCACCTATCATCTTGGCGATGCCCGCCACGATGCCACGCTTGCCGCCATCGCCCCCCATCTGGACAAGGCCGCCACCATTCTTGTCGAGGCAGGGCCAGAGGAAGAAGCCGCTCTTATGGCCCGCATGACCAATGACCCCTCGCTCATGGTCATGTCTGACGCCTCGCTCCGCGACATCCTCCCGCCCGAGGAATGGGAGGCGCTTGCCGCCGCGCTCACCACCCGCGGCATCCCCCCCTTCATGGGAGCGAAGTTCCAGCCGTGGTATGTGACCCTCCTCCTCGCCATCCCCGCCTGCCAATTGGCGGACGCCCAGTTGGAAAACGGGCTGGATGCCCGTATCATCGAATTCGCTAACGCCAAGGGCACGCCCCTGCGCGCGCTGGAACCCTTCGATACGGTCTTTCGCATCTTCGACGCCATCCCGCGCGAAGATCAGATCGCCCTGATCCGTAGCACCCTTGCGATGGAGGACCGCGCCGAGGATTTCGCCGTCACCTTGGCCGATACCTATTTCGCAGGCGAATCGCGGCTGATCTGGGAACTCATGCGCTACGAAAGCCTCCGCCTGCCCGGCTATACGCCCGAAGAAGTGGAGCAAGACCTCGCCGTGATGGAAGAGGCCATGATCAACGCCCGCAACCGTGCTTGGATCTCAGTGATCGAAGAGGCCGCGGCGCAGGGCCCCGTCCTCGCCGCTTTCGGTGCGCTCCACCTGCCGGGGGCCGAAGGCGTGCCCAATCTCCTTCAGGCCAATGGCTGGACCCTGACCCCTCTGCCCATGCCCTGAACCTCCGCCTTCGTGCGTTACCCCCGGGTGGCACCCTACCCGACCCCTGCACTCTTGGCTTCATACCGGGGAGGGCTGTCTGCCCGACCCTTTGCACTCTTGGATTTACCCCGGAGTGGGCTGTCTGCCCGACCCAGATCTTTCTTGGATATACCCCGGGGAGGGCTGTCTGCCCTCCCCGGACCCCTCCCGAGGATATTTGGAAACAGATGAAGGGGCCGATGCAGGCTCGTTCTATCGGCGCAGCCACGCGCATTACGCGGCCCACGTGACAATCTCAAAGCCCCCGCCTATAAGCCGCGCAAAATTCCCTTTCGCTACAGGTGCCCCATGACCACGCTCGTTTTCGGCCATAAATCCCCCGATACCGATTCGACCGGCTCGCCCATCATCTGGGCCTGGTATCTGAACGAGGTAAAAGGCACCAAGGCAGAGGCCGTGCTTCTGGGCGAACCCAATACAGAAGCGGCCTTTGTCCTCAAACGCTGGGATTGCCCCAAGCCCCGCATCGTGACCGAGATTGCCGATGGCACCAAAGTGGTGATCGTCGATACCAATAATCCCGCCGAACTGCCCGCCAATGTGAACGCGCTCGATATCACCGCGATCATCGACCACCACAAGCTTGTGGGCGGGCTGGAAACCAAAGGCCCGATCGACATCACCATCCGCCCGCTGGCCTGCACCGCCACCATCATGCATGACCTGATGGGCGCGGATGCGGCGGCCATGCCCGCTTGGGTCAAGGGCCTGATGCTCTCCTGCATCCTGTCCGACACGCTCGAATTCCGCTCGCCCACCACCACCGCCCATGACCGCGCCGTGGCCGAAAAACTGGCTGCCGACCTTGGCATCGCCATCCCCGCCTATGCGGCAGAACTGTTCGAGGCGAAATCCGACGTGGGCGCCTTCTCGGATGCCGAACTTCTGCGCATGGATTCCAAAGAATACACCGTCGCGGGCAAGGAACTCCGCGTCTCGGTCTTGGAAACCACCGCGCCCAAGCTGATCCTTGACCGCAAGTCCAGCCTCATGGCCTCCATGGTGGATGTCGCCCGCGAAGACGGGGCCGATCAAGTGCTTCTCTTCGTCGTCGATATCCTGCGCGAAGAGGCAACCCTGCTCGTCCCGAACGACCTCGTGCGCCAGATCGCCGAAGCCAGCTTTGGCTGCAAGGTGACGGGTGATACCGTCGTCCTGCCCGGCATCATGAGCCGGAAAAAACAGATCATCCCGGCGCTGAAACTCTAATCGCACCGCAAAGTGAAAAGGCCGGGAAACCCCGGCCCTTTTCACATCCGAACATCCGCTTACAGGCTCGACGCCACATAGATCGGCGCAAGCGACCCGGACCATTCCGTTTCGAACATCCGCGCCCAACGGTCCGCCTGCACCTCGCCCGTCTCAAGGCTGGGCATCAGGGGCGCCAGCAGCGCCTCCTCGCCCAAGCCCCGCGCGGCCAATCCGGCATGGGAAAGCCCCACTGCCGCCCGCGCAAGATCCCACAGTTTCACGCCGCCCGCCTCGCCCCGCAGCGCGGAAACCGAGGCTGCGACCCGCAACCCCTCGCGCGTTTCGGTATCCAGACCCTTTACCAAATCCCATGCCGCATCCAGCGCGGTCTGGTCATACATCAGCCCCACCCAAAACGCGGGCAGCGCGTTCAAATGCGGCTCATCACCCGCATCCGCGCCCCGCATCTCGATATATTTCTTCACCCGCGCCTCGGGAAACACCGTGGTCAGATGGTCCGCCCAATCCGACAGGGTGGGCTTTTCGCCGGGCAGCGCAGGCAGTTCCCCCTTCAGGAAATCGCGGAAACTCTGGCCCAGCGCGTTGTGATAGACCCCGTCGCGATAGACGAAATACATCGGCACATCCAAAACCCAATCGACATATTTCTGAAAACCGAAGTCGCCCTCAAAGGCAAAGGGCAGCATCCCAGTCCGGCTGGCATCCAACCCCCGCCAAATCCGGCTGCGCCAACTGCGATGCCCATTCAACTTGCCCTCGAAAAACGGTGAAGAGGCGAAAAGCGCCGTTGCCACCGGCTGCAAAGCCAGCGCCACGCGCAGCTTTTTCACCATGTCGGCTTCTGATGCGTAATCCAAGTTCACCTGCACCGTGCAGGTCCGATACATCATCTGCGTGCCGTGGGTGCCTACGCGCCCCATGTAATCGGTCATCAGCCGATACCGCCCCTTGGGCATCACCGGCATCTCCTCGTGCCGCCATTCCGGGGCCGCGCCCAGCCCCATGAAGCGCACGCCCAAAGGCCCGGCAATCGCCGCAACCTCTTCCAGATGCTGGCGCAACTCCGCCGCTGTCTCGTGCAGGTTTTCCACCGCCGCGCCCGAAAGCTCGAACTGCCCGCCGGGTTCAAGGCTGATATTCGCCCCCTGCCGCGAAAGCCCGATCACATGATCCTGCTCATAGACCGGCTGCCAGCCAAACCGCGCCTGCAACCCTGCAAAAATCGCGCTGATCGACCGCTCGCCTGCAAAGGGCAAAGGCGCGCGGCTGTCGGTCAGCCAGCCGAATTTCTCGTGCTCCGTCCCGATCCGCCACGCCGCCTTGGGCTTGCATCCTGATTCGAGCAGTTCCGCCAATTGGTCAGGATGTTCGATCGGCCCGCCGCCGGATTGAGGAATAGACATGGGGGAGGCTCCGTTTGGGACCAGACGGCTTGGCCCGTCAGGCGCCAACAGGTGAAACGTGCAGCCGCCCGAGTCAAGACGCCCAAGCGTGCGGCCCTGCAAAGCCGCCCCTGCGCAAAGGCTCAGGCGCGCACCACGCCGCGCCCCTCACGCCGCCAGATCACCCGGTTTTCCGCCACCTCCGCCACCAGCCCTGGCCCGCTGGGGGCCTCTTCCAAGGCCGCCACCAAAGCACGGCTCGTCAGCCCCGGCAGGCTCCCGAAGGCATCAAACAAAGCCTCCGCCCCCATCGCATCAAGCGGGATGAGCACCGCCTGCCCATCCGCCTGTTTCAGGCGCCACAGCCGCCGCCCCCGCATCCGGATCAACCGGATTTCCACCAGATCGGGCAGACTGACAAAGCCCCCCACCTCTGGCCCGAAATAGGAAATCTGCCCCTCATCCACCCGTACGACGCCCGGCGCATCGCCCTTGGCGGCAAAGCGCCGCCGCCGCCAGGCCAAAACCCCCATGCCAAGCCCCGCCAGCGCCGCCACTCCGCCCAAGGGCACCAGCAAATAGCCCCCCTGCGCCGCGATCCATGCGCCAAGGCAGACCACCGCCCCCGCCACCAGAACCTCGCGCCAAGCCCAGAGCACCGCGCGCAACTCTGGCCGGATCATCGCCAATCCCCAGCAGCCGCCTGCCATTGCACAATGGCCGCCACCGCCGCTGTCTCGGCCCGCAGGATGCGCGGCCCCAGCCGCAGCGCGCGGACAAAGGGCAAGCCTCCAAGCCGCGCCTTTTCTTCCTCGGAAAACCCACCCTCCGGCCCGATCAGAATCGCCGCCGCCTCCCCCGGCACAGGGATCGCACCCCCCGCGTCCTCGCGCGCAAGGCGCTCATCCGCCCAATAGAGAAGCCGCCCCTCGGGCCAAGCAGCCAAAAGCCGATCCAAAGCCTGCACCTCTGCCACCTCTGGCACAAAGGTCGCGCCGCATTGCTCGGCGGCCTCAATCGCATGGGCGCGCTGTTTGTCCTGCCGCCAGCGTTCGGAATTGGTGAACCGCGTCGTCACGGGCACCACCCGCGCCACGCCCAATTCCACCGCCTTTTCCACGATGAAATTCGTCCGTTCCTTCTTTACCGGGCTAAAGACCAACCAAAGATCGGCGGGCTGAACCTGAGGCCCGCTCTGCGCCTCCACGCGCAGCGCACCCCGGCGCTTGCCCGCATCCTCCACCCGTGCGATCCATTCCCCATCCCGCCCGTTGAACAGCCGCACGCCATCGCCGGGGCCAAGCCGCATCACGGCGAAAAGATAATTGGCCGCCTCTGGGCCAAGCGCCACGGCTTGCCCCGGCCCAAGCGGTTGCTCTACATACAAACGGATTTTCGCTTCCATGGACCCGAAGCTATGACCCCTTCCCCCGAAAGGCCAGAGGCCACATCCCCGCAACCCGCGGGCATCGTGGCCGATGCGCCCAAGGGCAATTGGGTCGATACACGCGCCCCTGCCGCCACCCGTCCCTATCTGCGCCTCTCGCGTGCCGACAGGCCCATCGGCACATGGCTTTTGCTGATCCCCTGCCTCTGGGCCATCGCTCTTTCCGCCGCCTCTGGCTCAGGCTTCGGCCTATGGGACCTCTGGCTCGCGCTCTCCTGCACCCTCGGCGCCTTCCTCATGCGCGGCGCGGGCTGCACTTGGAATGACATCACCGACCGCGACTTCGATGCAAAGGTCGCCCGCACCCGCTCCCGCCCCCTCCCCTCGGGGCAGGTCAGCACCCGCCAGGCGCTGATCTGGATGGCGGCCCAAGCCCTCGTCGCCGCCGCGATCCTGTTCACCTACAACAGCCTCGCGATCGTCCTCGGCATCGCATCGCTCGCTCTGGTCGCGATCTACCCCTTCGCCAAACGCTTCACCTGGTGGCCGCAGGTCTTTTTGGGCCTCGCCTTCAACTGGGGCGCACTGCTCCTCTGGGCCGCCCATTCCGGCACGCTCCCCCTCGCCGCCGTGGCCCTCTATAGCGCAGGCATCGCCTGGACGCTCTTTTACGACACGATCTATGCCCATCAGGACAAGGAGGATGACGCACTGATCGGCGTCAAATCCACCGCCCGCCTCTTTGCCGAACACAGCGGCTGGTGGCTCCGCCTCTTCCTCATCCTCACCGTGGCCTTCCTCGCGCTCGCCATTCTGCTCGCGCTCCTGCCCAACCGCCAGCCGCTGCAACTCGCCGTGGCGCTGGCCGCCCCTTGGGCGATGGGCTGGCACATGGCACGCCAAATGGCCCGGCTCGACCTCGACGATCCCGCCATCTGCCTGCGCGAATTCCGCGCCAATCGTGACGCCGGTCTGATCGCTGCGCTGTTTCTTGCCGCCGCGGCACTCCTGTGATTGATCCCCGCGCCTGCCCCCCTTAAGCAGGGTGCCAACCAGAACGCGCAGCCGCTCCGGCGGCTGCCAACCAGGGAACTGCCTTTTGCCACGGGAACGCCTCGCGAATCTGGCAAGCCGCCTGCCGCGCGACTTTGCCGCCCTGACCCCTCGTCGGGCCAAGGGCCTGCTCGCCACGGGGGTTTTCCTCGGCGCCGCCTGCCTCGCGGGCCTTGCCGCATGGGCCTCCGCCCTCGCCATCGAATCGCGCACTGCCGCCGCCGTGCAAAGCCGCATGCTCGAAGCCGGTCTGACCTGGGTCGATGTGCAGGCCGATGGCCTACAACTCCACCTCACCGGCACCGCCCCGAACGAGGCTGCGCGCTTCCGTGCCGTAAACCTCGCCGGCGGCGTGATCGATGCCGCCCGCATCCGCGACGGGCTAGATGTCACCCCCGTCACGGCCATCGAAGCGCCGAAATTCTCTCTCGAAATCCTGCGCAACGACGATGGCATCCAGCTCATCGGCCTCCTGCCCGCCACCGAAGACCCCGAAGCGCTGGTGACCGCACTCGTGACCCAGGCCGAGGCGCTCAACGAGACGACCGGCGTCTCGAACATGATCGAAACCGCCGATTACCCCGCCCCCGAAGGCTGGACCCAAGCCTATGATTTCGGGCTTCAGGCGATGCGACTCCTGCCCCGGTCCAAGATTTCGATCGCCGAAGGCCGGGTGGAAATCAAAGCCATCGCCGATAGCCTCGACCAGCAGCGCGCGCTCTCTTCCGAACTTGCCGCTGCTCGCCCGCAGGGGCTAACCGCAGCCATCGACATCTCCGCCCCGCGACCGGTGCTGACCCCCTTCACCCTGCGCTTCGTCAAGGATGACCAAGGCGCGCGATTCGACGCCTGCGCCGCCGATACTGAACGCGCCCGCGACCGCATCGTCGCCGCAGGCACCGCCGCGGGCATTCCCGGCAGGCCCAGTTGCACCATCGGCCTCGGCGTTCCCTCGCCCTCTTGGGCCGATGCTGTCGGGCGCGGCATCGCCGCCGTCACTGCACTCGGGGCGGGCACCATCACCTTTTCCGATGCGGATGTCTCGCTCGTCGCAGCCAGCAGCGTCGCGCAGGCTGATTTCGACCGCGTCGTGGGCGAACTCCAAGCCACCCTGCCCGAGGTCTTTTCCCTGACCGCCACGCTTGAACGCAGCGAAGCCACCTCCGGCCCCGCTGAATTCACCGCCGAACTTGCCGCAGGCGGCGCGGTCACCTTGCGCGGGCGGCTGACCGATGCGCTCTTGCGCGATGCGGTGGACAGCTACGCCCGTGCCCGCTTCGGCATGGCCTCGGTCCAAACCCTGACCCGGCTCGACGAGGCCCTCCCCGAAGGCTGGTCTATCCGCGTCCTCGCGGGCCTTGAATCGCTCTCCCTCCTCGTCGAAGGCAGCCTTCTTGTCCGCGCCGACCTGGTCGAAGTGCGCGGGGTCACCGGGTCTCAATCCGCCCGCGACCGTATCTCGCAAATCCTCTCTGACAAACTGGGCCAAGGGCAAACCTTCCGCGTCGCTGTCCGCTACGACGAAGCACTCGACCCCCTTGCTGCCCTCCCCACACCCGAGGTTTGCGCAGAGCGCATCGGCGCTTTGATCGCAGAACGCAAAATCACCTTCCCTCCCGGCTCCGCCGAAATCGACGGCACCACTGTCGGCATCATGGATTCGCTCGCCGAAATCCTGCTCGAATGCCCCGCGATGCAAATGGAAATCGCCGGCCACACCGACAGCCAAGGGTCCGAGGGTGGTAATCAAGCCCTCTCCCAAGCCCGCGCCGAAGCAGTCCAGATCGCGCTCCAAGGCCGTGGCGTCGATGTCAGCGGCATCACCGCCCGCGGCTATGGCGAAAGCACGCCCATTGCCGACAATGCCACCGAAGAAGGGCGCGAGGCGAACCGGCGCATTGAATTCACGCTCACGGGCCTGCCCGCACCGGCCGAGCCAGCCCTCAGCGCCTCACCTGGCTCTGCACCCGAAGGCACAGCCAGCGCGCCTGCCTCCGGCACCGCAGCAGAAGACGACAGCCCCTCTGTCGCCCCCACCGAAATGACCCTCCGTCCGCGCGCGCGCCCAGCGCGCGACGGCTAGGCAAAGCGCTCCTGACCGGAACTCACCATGAACCGCACCGAATTCATCATCGTCACCGCCATCATCCTGATGGTTGCCTTTGCCCTGGGCTGGTTCGCGCATTGGATCATGAGTCGCTTCGCCCGCGTCACCGGCGGCGATGTGGGTGAGCTGGACCGACTGAGCCAAATGCTGCACGAAGCGGAAGAGACCCGTGATCAGGCCATCCTCTACCTTGAACAGCGGGAGGCCGAATTGATGAATCAGATCGCGCAGACCGAGGCGGAGCTGCGCGCGGCGATGGAGGGCCTGCGGGACGCAAGGGCCGAGGCCGAAGAAATGCGCGCCTATATCGAACGGATGCACGCCAATTCGTGATCGCGGCCCCTGCACCAACTGACGCCCTCATCAAGCCCCTTGCCCCAATTCGCCTAGCGCGCATACTGCTCTCTTGTCGCTTTTCCATCGGAGCCTTTCCCATGCGCCTTTTCCCAAGCCTTGTTCTCCTTGCCGCGGCCCTCACCCTGCCTGCTCAGGCGGATGAAGTATCAGACCGGATCGACGCCGCCCGCGCGGCTTACGATGCCCAAGACCTTAGAACCGCGGGCGCGGAACTCGCCGCCGCCAGCAAGGCGATTGCCGAGATGAAATCGGCCCTTTTGGCCCAGTCCCTCCCCGCTGCCCCCGAAGGCTGGTCGCAAACCATCAACACCGAATTTCAAGCCAATCTCGCCATAGCGGGCGGCGGAACGGGGGCCGAAGCCTCTTACGCTGCCGAAGATGGCACCACGGTCACCGTCAACATGATGATGGATAGCCCGATGCTGGCCATGATGATGGGCATGTTCGGCAATCCGCAAATGCTCGCCATGATGGGAAAAACGGTCGAGGTGAACGGCGCCACGCTGCTCGATCAGGACAACAGCCTGACGACCGTGGTCGACAACCGCATCATGGTCAGCATCAGCGGCGCGCCCGCCGACCAACTCCTGCCCTTCGCCCAAGGCATGGATTTCGTCGCCCTCGCAGGTTTCGACGCGCCGAAGTAACGCTCAAGGCCCGCCCAGACAGGCCTCCATCAAGGCACTGCCCGGATCGGCCAGATCGTCGATCACATCGAAATGGTGCCGCCCCGCCGCCACGGTCCAAGGGCAGGCCCAATCTTCCGACAGACAGCGCGCCTGCCACACAAAGGCAGGCCGCTCCTGCCCGCCAACCCAGACATGCGCCTCCACCCCCGCGCAGCGCGGCAGGAGTGTCGGGCTTTCCGCCGCCGCCTCCGCCGCATCCAGCCGCAGGGTCTCGTTCATCGTCGTGGCCATCAGGGGCCGCAGATCGGCCAGCGGCGAAATCGGCACCACCCGCACCACGCCCTCGGCCCCATCTGCGCAGCCCATCCGCGCCGCCAGATGCCCCCCCGCCGAATGGCCCGTGATGACCACAGGCCCCGCCACCTGCCCGCGCGCAAAGGCCACCGCCGCGCGGATCTCTGCGGTCATCTGCGCAATCCGCGCCTCTGGGGCCAAGGTATAAGAGGGCATCGCACAGGCCCAGCCCCGCGCCAAAGCCCCCGCCGCCAGATGGGACCACTCCTCGCGCCCAAAGGCCATCCAATAGCCGCCGTGGACAAAAACCATCACCCCCAGCGCTGCGCCTTCGGGCAAAAAAAGGTCCATCCGCTGCCGCGCCCCCGGCCCATAGGCCAGCCCCAGCCGCGCCCGTGCGCCCAGTGCGGCCCGAAACGCCGCTGCCTCTGCCTGCCATCTCGGCACGAACCCCTCCGCGCCGGGAATAAAGGCTCCATTGGCATAATCCCGGTCCGCTTGGCTTGCGAATTCCATCTCCGCCTCTTTTGATCAAAAAATGGCCGCCCTAGAACTGGACAGGACGCCTGCGCCATGCTTTGCATGTCCCGATCCGAAATGGGAGAGTCCGATGCTCGACACCGTCACCAACCTCGCGTCCCTTCTCAAGATGGCGATACTTTCGCCGTGGTGAACCCCGCCCGCGGCGACATCATCTGCCATGTCCCCAACCTTGGCCGGGCCGAAACCGCTCGCGCCATCGCCGCCGCTGATGCCGCGATGAAGGATTGGGCCGCCCGCACCGGCAAGGAACGCGCCCAAATCCTGCGCAAATGGTTCGAGTTGATGATGGAAAACCAGCACGATCTGGGCCTCATCCTCACCGCCGAAATGGGCAAACCGCTGGCCGAGGCAAAGGGCGAAGTCGCCTATGGTGCCTCCTTCATCGAATGGTTCGGCGAAGAGGCGAAACGCATCTACGGCGAAACCATCCCCGGCCACCAGCGCGACAAGCGCATCACCGTGCTCAAACAACCCATCGGCGTTGTCGGCTCCATCACGCCGTGGAACTTCCCCAATGCGATGATCGCCCGCAAGGCTGGCCCCGCGCTTGCCGCAGGCTGCGGCTTCGTCGCCCGCCCGGCGGCAGAAACGCCCCTTTCGGCGCTGGCGATGGGGCTTTTGGGCGAACGCGCGGGCCTTCCCAAGGGGATTCTCTCCATCATCACCTCCAAGAAATCCTCCGATATCGGCAAGGAATTCTGCGAAAACCACACCGTGCGCAAACTCACCTTCACCGGCTCGACCGAGGTAGGCCGCATCCTTCTGCGTCAAGCCGCCGATCAGGTGATGAAATGCTCCATGGAACTGGGCGGCAATGCCCCCTTCATCGTCTTTGACGACGCCGATCTCGATGCCGCGGTCGCCGGAGCGATGATGTCGAAATTCCGCAACAACGGCCAAACCTGCGTCTGCGCGAACCGCATCTATGTGCAGGCCGGCGTCTATGACGCCTTCGCCGCCAAACTCCGCGCCGCCGTTGAAAAATCCCGCGTGGGCGATGGCCTGTCTGATGATGTGCAATTCGGCCCCCTCATCAACAAGGCCGCTGTCGAAAAGGTGCAGGAACATATCCAAGACGCCACCGCCAAAGGCGCACGCGTCGAACTCGGCGGCAAGCCCCATGCGCTTGGCGGCAATTTCTTCGAACCCACCATCCTCACCGGCGTGACCGATGACATGCTGGTGACGAATGAAGAAACCTTCGGCCCCCTCGCGCCACTGTTCAAATTCGACACCGAGGAAGAAGTCGTGGCCAAGGCCAACGCCACGATATTCGGCCTCGCCTCCTATTTCTATGCCCGCGACATTGGCCGCATCACCCGCGTGCAAGAGGCGCTGGAATACGGCATCGTCGGGGTGAACACCGGCATCATCTCCACCGAAGTCGCCCCCTTCGGCGGGGTCAAGCAATCCGGCCTTGGCCGCGAAGGCTCCCGCCATGGGATGGAGGATTATCTGGAGATGAAATACATCTGCCTCTCGATCTGACCTTCCGCCGCGGGCGGGGTTTCTGTGCGCCAGCGCAGGCCCCTCCCGCGGCTCACGCCACTGGCGGCGCGGGCGCACAGCGCCTAGCTTTAGGGCCAAAGCCACAGCAAAGGGCATCCGCCATGTCAAACGACTACACTCCCCCGAAAGTCTGGAAATGGGAACAGCCCTCGGGCGGCGCTTTCGCCAATATCAACCGCCCCATTGCAGGCGCCACCCATGACGCGCATCAAGGTCACGATCCTTCTGGAAGAACTGCTGGAGGCTGGCCACGCCGCCGAATATGACGCGTGGCATATCGATATCGGCAAGGGCGAACAATTCAGCACGGGCTTCGTCGCCATAAACCCCAATTCCAAAATCCCCGCGCTGATGGACCACAGCGCCACACCGCCCCAGCGCGTCTTCGAATCCGCCTCCATCATGCTCTATCTCGCCGAAAAATTCGGCGGCGCCTTCATCCCCCAAGCCCCCGCCGACCGGACCGAGATGTTTAACTGGCTCTTCTGGCAAATGGGCAGCGCCCCCTTCGTCGGCGGCGGCTTCGGCCATTTCTACGCCTATGCCCCGGTGAAAATCGAATATGCGATCAACCGCTATGCGATGGAAACCAAGCGCCAGCTTGACGTTCTCAACCGCCATCTCGCCGACCGTGACTGGATGGCAGGCCCCAGCTACAGCCTCGCCGATATCGCGATCTTCTCGTGGTATGGCAACATGGTCCTTGGCCGCGCCTATAACGCCGCCGAATTCCTTGATGTCGAAAGCTATACCCATGTCCTCGCTTGGGCGCGCCGCATCGATGCCCGCCCCGCCGTGATCCGTGGCCGCATGGTCAACCGCACCTGGGGTGAGCCTTGGGAACAACTCAAGGAACGCCATTCCGCCGCCGATTTCGCCAGCGTCCCGAAACGGCCCTGAAGTCTCCTGTCCTCCTTCATCTTGGCCCAAATACTCTCGGGGGGCGCGGGGGGCAGACAGCCCCCCGCCTTACCGGCAAGCCAAGGCAGGCAGATCCGAAACGCGTGATTTTGACACCTGCCGCATCGCGCCCCTTCCCCCTGCGCGCCCTTTGCGCTATGCGGCCCCGTCTTTGGACGGAAGGAGCACCAGATGGGCTACAAGGTCGTTGTCGTCGGCGCTACCGGGAATGTGGGCAAGGAAATGCTCAACATCCTGGCCGAGCGCGAATTCCCCGTGGATGAAATTGCCGCGCTGGCCAGCCGAAAATCGCTGGGCACCGAGGTAAGCTTCGGCGACCGAACTTTGAAAACCCAGGATTTGGACACGTTCGACTTCACGGGCTGGGATATCGCGCTCTTCGCCATCGGGTCAGACGCGACCAAGGTCTATGCGCCCAAGGCGGCAAGCCAAGGCTGCGTGGTGATCGATAACTCCTCGCTTTACCGCTACGATCCGGACATTCCGCTGATCGTTCCGGAAGTGAACGCGGAGGACATCGTCCGCTACAAGAACAAGAACATCATCGCCAACCCCAACTGCTCCACCGCGCAGATGGTGGTGGCCCTCAAGCCCCTGCATGACCGCGCCCGCATCAAGCGCGTGGTCGTCGCCACCTATCAATCGGTCTCCGGCACCGGCAAAGAGGCGATGGACGAACTCTGGAACCAGACCAAGGGCCTGTTCGTCCCCGGTCAGGAAGTCGCGCCCAAGGTCTACCCCAAGCAGATCGCCTTCAACGTGATCCCGCATATCGACATCTTCCTCGACTCGGGCGAGACGAAGGAAGAATGGAAGATGGTGGCCGAAACGAAGAAGATCCTTGATCCGTCGATCAAGGTCACCGCCACCTGCGTGCGCGTGCCGGTGTTCGTCGGCCATTCCGAGGCGATCAACATCGAATTCGAAGATTTCCTCGATTGGGAAGAGGCGACCGATATCCTGCGCGAAGCGCCCGGTGCCACCTACATCAGCCGCATCCGTCAGGATTCGACGATCGAGAATGGCCTGAACCTGTGGTGCGTCAGCGACAACCTGCGCAAGGGTGCCGCCCTGAACGCCGTGCAGATTGCCGAAGTGCTGGGCAACCGCTGCCTGAAAAAGGGCTGAGTCGCCCTCGACCTACGTGAAGCAGAGGCCCGCCATTGGCGGGCCTTTTGCTTTGCTGCATCCTGATAGCAAACAAGGCGTCACAGCCACACAGGGGCACATGGCCCCAAACCATCCGGAAACCATCCAAAAGGTGGTGTCCCTTATCCTTCCAGAAGCACGGCTTATCTTTTCGCGCAGGTGCATTGGCGCAGTCTTCAGCCTATTCCTAGATCATCGCGAAAGGAGATGCGCCATGACCCAGAAAGCTGAAGAACTCTTCGCCTCGCTCGCCGAAATGTTCTCGCCCTCGGCCAAGCGCTATGCGGAATCGCTTGCCCCCCTGATGCCCAAGCGGGACGCAACGGCTTCGCACTCCACGCCTCGTCGCGTCAGCGTGTTTGGTCACGCTGCCTGATCGTTTCACACGTTCCTCTGGGAAGGGGGGATGGCTGAAAGGCCATCCCCTTTTTCCGTTTCAAGGGAAATGGCAAAGCGCGGCACGGTGCAAAACCGTCCCACGCACTCAAACCGGGGAAAAACCGCGCAGGGGGTCGTATTGCTCCAGAACGCCTTCGCCCGTGTCATTCCACAACCCATGCAGCGTCAAACGCTCTTCCTCGACCGCGCGGGCGACGAAGGGGAAGGTCATCAGGTTTTCAAGGCTCACCAACACCGCCTCTTTCTCCAAGGCGCGCGGGCGCACAGCATCGGGCAGGTCTTTCACCCGGTCAAATCCGGGGCGCAGAATATCCATCCACCGCCCGACGAAAGAGGATTTCTCCTCCAAAGCGGGGGCAAGGCCACAGCACATGTCATGGCACCCCCGCACGCCGCCACAGTTCGAATGGCCCAGCACCACGATATGCGCCACACCCAGCGAGGTGACCGCATATTCCACCGCCGCCGATGTGCCGTGATACTCGCCATCAGGATTATAGGGTGGCACAAGATTTGCGATGTTGCGGTGGATGAAGAATTCCCCCTCATCCGCCCCAAAGATCGACGTAACATGGACGCGGCTGTCACAGCAGGAAATCACCATGGCGCGCGGATGCTGACCACTTTCGGCCAACCTGCGAAACCACGCCTTGTTGTCCTGATAGGAGGTCGCGCGCCAGCCATGAAACCGCTGGATCAGATAATGGGGAAGCGGGCGGGCTGCATTCATGCCGGTCGTCCTCGGGTCGCCCTTAGGGCGGGTCTAGGCGCGGTGATACGGGGCAATCGCAGAAAATTCGAGAGGAATATTGCCGCGGCAGCAACGTTTTCTTCAGCGCCGCGGCTGTTTCTCGCATTCGGGTGTGACTAGGAAAGGTGTGGCCATGACGGCTGAAAAAATTGTCACGCTGCATCCCGTTGAACGGGTGCAGCAAGATGCGGAACCCATCGCCTCGCTCTATCGCGATCTGGGCACAACCTCCGCCGAACAGGTGGTGACACGTGCGCTCACGGAACTGGGGCTGACCATGGCAGCGCTCAATGCACAGGTCCGCGCCCGCGACCTCGATGCACTCGCGCGCCGCCTGCGCAAATTGCAGTCCATGGCCGAAAACCTCGGACTTGTGTCCCTTGCCCGTGTGGCACAGGATCTGCGCATTTGCCTTGGCCGCAGCGATGCCACGGCCTTTTCCGCCGTCTGGGCGCGGCTCATCCGCATCGCGGAACGCTCGCTTGCCCCGGACCGCGATCTGCTCGACAGGTCGCTACACTGACAGGTGCCCTTGCGGGCGGCAGAGGAACGGCTAGGCTTGGCGCGACCCAAGCAAGAGGCTCCGATGTCCGTTCCTCCCCGCCCCGCCCCTGCCTTCGCGCCCGATGACGCGCCTTCCCTGCCGCTGCACCTCGTGGCTCCCGAAGGGCTGGAGGCTTGGCTCGAAGGGCCGGGCAAGGCCTGGTCCGGCTGGCTCAAGACCACGGGGTTCGAGGCAGGTCTGGGCGAAACCCGGCTCCTCCCCGCTACGGATGGTCTCGCCGGTGCGGTCTGCGGCCTAGGTACACCCAAGGCCCGCGCGCGCAGCCGTTTCGGCCTGTCCCGCGCGACGAATGCCCTGCCCGCGGGCGTTTGGCATCTGGAAGGTGCGCTTTCCCCGCAAGACGCGACCGAGGCGGCTTTGGGCTGGCTCCTCGCCTCTTACCGCTTTGACCGCTATCGCCCCGGCAAGGCCGCGCCCGCCCTGCCCTTGCTGAAATGCCCTGCGGGTGTGCAGGCCGACCAGTGCCTCGCCATGGCCGAAGGCGAATTCCTGACCCGCGATCTGATCAATACCCCCGCCTCGGACCTCGGCCCTGCCGAATTGCAAGAGGCATTCATGGCCCTCGCCGCCCGCTTTGGCGCCACGGCAGAGGCGATCGTAGGCGATGACCTGCTGGCCCGAAACTTCCCCATGATCCATGCCGTGGGACGCGCCTCTGCCCGCGCGCCCCGCCTGCTAGAGATGCGCTGGGGCGATGCGGGTCCGCGGCTGACGCTCGTGGGCAAAGGCGTCTGTTTCGATACCGGGGGGCTGGACCTCAAACCCTCCACCGGCATGCTCTTGATGAAAAAAGACATGGGCGGGGCGGCCACGGTCATGGGGCTTGCGCTGATGATCATGCGGCTTCGCCTGCCCATTCGCCTGCGCGTTCTGGTGCCTGCGGTGGAAAACAGCGTCTCTGGCACGGCGATGCGCCCGCGCGATATCCTGACCAGCCGCAAGGGCCTGACGGTCGAGGTGAACAATACCGATGCCGAAGGCCGCCTGATCCTTGCCGATGCCCTCGCCCTCGCCTGCGAGGAGGAAAGCGATGCGCTGATCTCCATGGCCACGCTGACAGGCGCGGCGCGGGTGGCGGTCGGGCCGGACCTCGCCCCCTATTTCACCGATGACGCCGAAGTTTCCGCCGCGCTCGAGGCGGGGGCCGTCGCGGGCCTTGATCCGGTCTGGCGCCTGCCCTTCCATGCGCCCTATGACTCGATGCTCGAACCCGGCATTGCCGATCTGGACAATGCCCCCACAGGCGGCTTTGCCGGCGCAATCACCGCAGCCCTGTTCCTGCGCCGCTTTGCCGACCACCCGCGCTATACGCATTTCGACATTTACGCCCATACGCCGAACGACCTGCCCGGTCGGCCCAAGGGGGGCGTGGGGCAAGGCGCGCGGGCGCTCCTCCATGCCCTGCCCCGGATCCTCGGCCTGTGACGCGCGACCGCAGGCTCACGCCCTTTTCGGGCCGCATCGCGCTTGCCGCCCTGCGAGGAGAGATCGCAGCAGAGGCCTTCACCGAAGGCGAGGCCGCTGCCATCGCCACACCGCTGGCGGACCTCCTCACCCAGCCCGGCGGTGCGCGGGACCGTCAACTTCTGCTGGGCGATGCGGTCACCGTGATTGACCGGCGCGATGGCCATGCCTTCGTTCAGGCCGAGAAAGACGGCTATTGCGGCTGGCTGGCCGAAGCCGCCCTCGGCCCGCCCATCACGCCAAGCCATTGGGTCGCAGCCCGCGCCTCGCATCTCTACATTGCGCCCAAGGTGCAGGCCCCAGACATCGCCGCCCTCCCCTTTGGCGCGCGCCTCACAGTCACAGCCACCTCTGGCAGTTTCGCGCAGGTGACGGGCGGCTTCGTCCCCCTTGCCCATCTGCGCGCGATGGGTGATCGCCCCACCGATCCGGTCGGCGTTGCCGAAAGCTTCCTCGGCGCGCCCTACCTCTGGGGCGGGAATTCAGCGGCGGGGCTCGATTGTTCGGGCCTTGTGCAATCGGCCTTCCTCGCCTGCGGCCTGCCCTGCCCCGGCGACAGCGATTTGCAGCAGAGCGTGGGCCAGCCCTTGCCCAACAGCGCCCCTCACCGGCGCGGCGATCTGATCTTCTGGAAAGGCCATGTCGCGCTGGTCAGCGATCCACAAACCCTGATCCATGCGAACGGCCACAGCATGACCGTCACCTATGAACCCATCACCGCCTGCATCCAGCGCATCGAAAGCCAAGGCGGCGGTCCGGTCACCGCAAGGCGCAGACCCGCAGGCTAAAGCCCATCAACCGACCGGATCAACTTGCGCTCCAGCACACGTAGCACCAGCTCCAGATCGTGACCACGCCGCAGCACCTGCCCATCCGCGCCAAGCACGGCATATATCCCCTGCTTGGCCCGCAGCTTCGGGCGCTTTTCAATGCGGTAGAGCGGGAATTCCGTGGTCCGCCGGAACACTGCGAACACCGCCACATCGCGCAGGAAAGACATCGCATAGTCGCGCCACTCTCCCGCCGCGACCATCCGCCCGTAAAGGCCAAGGATCACCTGCAACTCACGCCGATCAAAGCGCACCTGATCATCCAGGTGGGCACCAGAGGGGAAAGGGGTCGGGGTCTGGGCCGTCATGGCGCAAGCTTACGCCAGCGCGGGCACAAATCAATGCCCCTGATCGGCCCGAACGCGCTCACCGCACCGGTCACAGAAACCCCGCCGCCAAATGCAATTCCCCCGTCTCTCGCCCGCGCCAATTGCGTTGCCGCCCTGGCAGCCGCTTCTGCGCCATGGGATGCCCCGCCTCCAGCACACCATAGCGCGCCAAAAGCGCCGTGATCACCGCCTCCGATGCCCGCGTCGCGCCATCAGCGATCTTGACCGCAATCCCCATCCGCCGCTCCGGCAGGATGGCGACGAAAACCGCCTCCGCCCCCGTCTTGATCGCAACCCGGTGGTCCATCGCGCGCATCAATTCGGTACAGGCACGGCCCTCACCCGCAACCAGTTCCGGGTGCCGCGCCATGGCCCGGTGCAGCCGCACCATCGCACGTTCGCGCATCGACCCATCCTCGCGCGCGGCGGCAAAGGCCTGCATCGCCCGCGCCAATCCTGTCAACGACATTGCGAAATTCGGGGCCGAACAGCCATCGACCCCCCAGCCCGCCACGGCCTCGCCCGTCACTTCTTCCGTCGCTTGCCGGATCGCACGCTGCAAGGGATGGTCGATCTCCACATACTCCGGCCCCGCTTTCAGATGCCGACTTGCGGTAACAAACCCGCAATGCTTGCCCGAGCAGTTGTTGTGCAGCTGGCACGGCACCTCACCGCCCCGGATCAGCCGGTCCCGCTCCTCCCGGTCATAGGGTTCATGCGCCCCACAGCGCAGATCCCCCTCCCCAAGCCCCAGATCGGCCAGCCAGCGCGCGGCCATGCCCACATGCAGCGCCGCCCCCTGATGGCTCGCGCAAGACAGCGCCAGATGCCTGTCGGTCAGACCCGCCGCATCGGCCGCCCCGCTTTCGACCAAAGGCAGCGCCTGAATCATCTTGCAAGACGACCGGGGAAAAATGACCTCAGCCGGGTTACCCCAGGCCTCCAGCAAGCCAGAGTCCCCCCACACCACGGCATGTCCGGCATGGGCACTTTCCTTTTGCCCACCGCGCCAAAGTTCGACCATCGGCTGCGCCAGCATGCTTTCTCTCCGAATTTCCGCGTCACACATGCGCGATTTGTCGCCCATGGGTCTTTCACCACTTGGACATTCTGCGCTAAGAAAGGGATATCGGCAGAAACGCCCCCGCGCCAGTTCAAACAAACCGGGTCCACCCGGCGGCCTGCGGGCAGAGGCAAGTGACAGCTTGGAGGCTGTGATCGACATGACTTCTTCCATCATGCGCGTCATTCTGGCGGCAACCCTCGCCCTCGGCACCGCGCCTGCCATCGCGCAGGAATCCACGAACCAAGTTGCCGTCCGCACGGATTGGAGCGTGTTCACCGAGGAAAGCCCGAAAGAATGCTGGGGCGTGTCCAAGCCGCGCGAAACAGTGAACTCGCGCAATGGCCAGCCGGTTTCGGTGCGCCGTGGCGATATCCTCCTCTTTGTCACCTTCCGCCCCGGCTCTGGCGCGAATGGGGAAATCTCCTTTACCGGCGGCTATCCTTTCGCCAATGGCTCTACCGTCTCGATGAATGTGGATGGCCGCAATTTCGACCTCTTCACCGATGGCGAATGGGCATGGCCCGGCAGTGCCGAGGCCGATGCCGCCCTCCTCGCCGCGATGAAGGCAGGCCAGACCGCCATCCTGACCGCACGCTCGGGTCGCGGCACGGAAACCCGCGATACCTTTAGCCTGCGGGGCTTTACCGCCGCGATGCAAGAAGCCGAGTCGCGCTGCCGCTAATCGTGCGGCACATCGCGCCCCAACGCCCCGGCCCGTCCGGGGCGCTTTGCTTTGGCGGTTCCTTTTTCGCGAAAATCGCCTATATAGCCCCCATTCCCAGCATCGGACCCGCCCATGACCGCCCCGGCCCCCCTTCCCTCGGCCCCCATCACCCAAGATGTCCTGACGCTTCCGCGCAAATTGCCCGAAGGCGGCAAGGTCAATATCATCGGGCTAACGCGCGACCAGTTGCGCGCGGCACTGATCGCGGCAGGGACGCCGGAAAAACAGGCCAAGATGCGGCTTGGGCAAATCTGGCAATGGGTCTATCACTTTGGCCTGCGCGATTTCGCCGCTATGACGAACCTTGCCAAGGACTACCGCGCCCTTCTGGCCGATCACTTCGAAATCGCCCTGCCGGAAATCGTCACCCGCCAAATCTCGGCCGATGGCACGCGCAAATACCTGCTGCGCATCGCGGGCGGGCATGAGGTCGAGGCGGTCTATATCCCCGAAGAAAACCGCGGCACGCTCTGCATCTCCTCCCAGGTCGGCTGCACGCTCACCTGCTCCTTCTGCCATACCGGCACCCAGAAACTCGTCCGCAACCTTACGCCTGCGGAAATCGTCGGCCAGTTGATGGTCGCCCGCGATGACCTTGGCGAATGGCCAGAACCCGGCGCGCCCAAGAACGAAACCCGCCTAGTCAGCAATGTCGTACTGATGGGCATGGGCGAGCCGCTGTACAATTTCGAAGGCGTCCGCGATGCGATGCGCGTGGTGATGGATGGCGAGGGGCTCAGCCTCTCGCGCCGCCGCATCACCCTTTCCACCAGCGGTGTCGTGCCCGAAATCGCCCGCTGCGCCGAAGAAATCGGCTGCCTTCTGGCGGTCAGCTTCCACGCCACGACCGATGAGGTGCGCGACCGCCTCGTGCCGATCAACAAACGCTGGAACATCGAAACGCTGCTGAACGCGCTGCGCGATTATCCGCGCCTATCAAATTCGGAACGGATCACCTTTGAATATGTCATGCTCAAAGGCGTGAATGACAGCGATGCCGATGCCCGCCGTCTGGTCAAGCTGATCGCGGGGATACCGGCCAAGATCAACCTGATCCCGTTCAACGAATGGCCCGGCGCGCCCTATGAACGCTCCGATTGGGAACGGATCGAGGCTTTTGCCGACATCATTTACAAAGCAGGCTATGCCAGCCCCATCCGCACCCCACGCGGCGAAGATATCATGGCCGCCTGCGGGCAGTTGAAATCTGCCACCGAACGCGCCCGCAAATCTGCCAAAGAAATCGCCGCCGAGGCGGGGCTGTAAGGCCCGCCTCTAGCTGCGGGCGTGAAAGAAATCGTGGATGGTCTGGGCCATGGCCTCAGAAATACCCTCCACCTGCTTCAAATCCTCCACCCCGGCCCGCGCCACGGCCTTGGCGCTGCCGAAATGGGCGAGAAGGGCGCGCTTGCGCCCCGCGCCCACACCCGGCACCTCGTCGAGCGGCGTGGCCCCCACGGCCTTGGCCCGCTTGGCCACATGCGCGCCATTGGCCCAGCGATGCGCCTCATCTCGCAAGCGCTGCACGAAATACAGCACCGGGTCATTGCGTTGCAGCGCAAAGGCAGGTTCGCCGGGGCGGTAGAATTCTTCCTTCCCCGCATCCCGATCAATCCCCTTGGCGACGCCCACAAAGGGAATGTCATCCACCCCCAGTTCCGCCATGATCTCTCCCACGGCAGAAACCTGCCCCGCGCCACCATCAATCAGCAACAGGTCTGGCCAAGCGTCGGACTTCCGCTCCGGGTCCTCCTTCAACAGCCGCTCAAAGCGCCGGGTCAGCACCTCTTTCATCATGCCGAAGTCATCCCCCTGACGCCCGGCCTCGCCCCGAATGTTGAACTTGCGGTATTGCGATTTCAGGAACCCCTCCGCCCCCGCCACGACCATCCCGCCCACGGCATCCGCGCCCTGAATGTGGGCGTTGTCGTAAATCTCGATCCGCCGGGGCGGGGCCTCAAGATCAAAGGCCTCGGCCAGCCCCGCCAGCAGCTTGTTCTGCGTGCTCGTCTCCGCCATCTTCCGCGCCAAAGCCTCGCGCGCATTGCGGGCGGCGTTTTCCACCAGCTCCGCCTTCTCCCCCCGCTGCGGCACGGCCAGTTCCACCTTGCGCCCCGCACGGGCAGACAGCGCCTCTACGACCAGATCCTCATCCTCCACCGGATGGGACAGAAGGATCAGCTTCGGCGGGTCCTTGTCGTCATAGAATTGGGTCAGGAAAGCGGTCAGGATCTCCGCCTCCTCCGCCCCCGCCCCGGTGCGCGGATAGAAATCCCGGTTCCCCCAGCTTTGGTTCGCGCGAATAAAGAACACCTGCACACAGGCCTGCCCACCCTCCAGATGCAGCGCGATCACATCCGCCTCGGCCACACCGCGCGGGTTGATCCCCTGCGATTGCTGCACATTGGTCAGCGCCCGGATCCGGTCGCGCAGCGCAGCGGCGCGTTCAAATTCCATCGCCTCTGACGCCTCGGCCATGCCGCGCGCCAATTCCGCCTGCACTGCCGTGGATTTGCCCTGCAAGAACCGCTCGGCATCCGAAACAAGCTCCGCATAGCCCTCGGCGCTGATCTTGCCCACACAGGGCGCGCTGCACCGCTTGATCTGATATTGCAGGCAGGGCCGCGTGCGGCTTTCAAACATCGCATCCGAACAATTGCGCAGCAAAAACACCTTCTGCAACTGGTTCAGCGTTCGGTTCACTGCCCCCGCACTGGCAAAGGGGCCATAGTAACTGCCCTTCTCCGACTTCTTCCCCCGATGCTTCTTGATCTGCGGAAAGGGATGCGCCTTCGAAATCAGGATATTCGGGAAACTCTTGTCATCCCGCATCAGCACATTGTAACGCGGCTTCAACTGCTTGATCAGGTTCTGCTCTAAAAGCAGCGCCTCCACCTCGGTCCGTGTGGTCAGAAACATCATGCTGGCGGTTTCAAAGATCATCCGCGCAATCCGCGCCGAATGACCCGTGCCGCGCGCATAATTCGACACGCGGTTCTTCAGGTTCCGCGCCTTGCCAACATACAGGACCTCGCCCTTGGCATTCAGCATCCGATAGACGCCGGGCGAGCCATCCAGCGTCTTGAGATAGCCCTGAATCACGGCCTGCCCGGTCGGGGCAGATTGGGTCTCGTCTGTCATCGCGCCGGTGCCGATTTGAAGGGTTTCGGAGTCATCGATTCTGCTCATGGCTGCAACGATCCGTGGCCGGGGGCAAGAGCAAAGACATCCACCATTTATGTGGATAACTCTGCGGAAAAACTTTCCAAAGCGCCGATTTTCCCTTGCTGCAAAGCGCTTTCTTCAAGATGCCTAAAAAACCAGCAAAACTGCAACTATTTGATTTACCTTGAAAGATTTATTAATTTTCCCCAAATCCTTGAAAAATTAGGGATTTTGTAACGGCTACGTGACCGAACCGCCGAAAGTGGACAAGTCAAGGTAGTATGCAGCCACAGCCTACTCCACCCCCATCACATCGGGCGTTTCCCATCCCAAATGCTGCCCGCCATCCACCGCGATCATCTGCCCCGTCACCGCCGGGGAATCGAGGAAAAACCCAAGCGCTGCCGTGATCCCTTCGGGGCTGGCGCCTCGGCCCAGAACCGTCGCCGCCCGTTGCCGCGCGAATTGCTCGGCGCTCTGCCGCCCGCCTTGCAGCGTCGGCCCGGGGCCGATCCCGTTCACCCGCACATGGGGCGCAAGCCCCTGTGCCGCCGTCCGTGTCAGCGCCCAAAGCCCCATCTTGGCCAGCGTATAGGTGCTGAATTCCGGCGTCAGCTTGTGAATGCGCTGATCCAGCATATTCACGATCAGCCCTTGGGCCACAGGCTCCCCCGCCGCATCGGGCAGCGCGTCCGGGCATTGCCGCGCGAAAGCCTGCGTCAGTACATAAGGCGCGCGCAGGTTCGATTCCATATGCCTGTCCCAACTGTCCCGCGTCGCGGTCTGGATCAGGTCATGTTCAAAGATCGAGGCATTGTTGATCAGCACCGTCAAAGGCCCCAGCGCCGCCACCGCCCGCGGCACCAGCGCCTCCACCTCCGCCTCTTCCAAGATATCGGCCTGCAACGTCACCGCGCGCCGCCCCATGGCGCGGATCTCCTCGGCGACAGCCTCGGCCTCTGCCGCAGAGGTGGCATAATGCACCGCCACATCATGCCCCCGCCGCGCCAAATACAGCGCCATGGCGCGGCCCAACCGCCGCCCCGCGCCCGTCACCAATGCCGTCATGTATTCAACCCTTCTTGCCGCAGTCGCACGTCTTGCCAATGACATAGCGCCCGCAGGCTTTGCAGACAGGGTTGCGCCGCGTGATCCGCTTCATGCCCCGCGACATGGCCCCCGGAAACAGCGCCTTGCCAATCATACCCAGAAGCACCATCGCCAGCAGAAAGACGAGGATGGTCTTGAGCAGCATCCTAAAGCCCGTAGCGCGCCCAAAGCGCGCGCTCCTCGACCGAGGCCATCACCGTATCCGTCATGGTCAGGCCAAAGCGCTGCAACAGGCTCCGCTTCTGGCCAAAGGGCACCAACCGCACCTTCTCGCCGTAAAGCTCCTTCAGCTTGGGCCGCAGATGGGCCACGCCATCGGCCAGCCCCATCTCCACCGCGCCCGCACCCACCCAGATATCGGCGTTGAACAGATCCGCCCCTTCCTTCAGCCGCGCGCCGCGCCGCGCCTGCACATGGGCGATGAAATTCTGATGCACGGGGGCAAGCAGCGCCTCGATCCGCGCCACATCTTCGGGCGTTTCCGGCTTGAACGGATCGGCGAAACTCTTCGACCGCCCCGCCGTATGCACGCGCCGTTCCACCCCTTGGCGCTGCATCAATTCGGTAAAGCCAAAACCCGCATAGATCACCCCGATCGACCCAAGGATCGACGAGGCATCGACCCAAATGTCATCCGCCGCGCAGGCCAGCCAATAGCCGCCCGAAGCGGCCACATCTTCGACAAAGGCGTGAACGGGAACCTTCTTGTCCTCTGCCAAACGGCGGATGCGCGCGGCAATCAGGCTCGATTGCACCGCCGACCCGCCGGGGGAATTGATCACAAGCGCCACCGCCGCAGGCTTGCCCTTGGCAAAGGCACGCTCCACCAAAGGCGCAACGGATTGGTCAGACAAGGACCTTGCGCCAGCACCAATCGCGCCCTGAAGGCGGATCACCGGCACATAGGCGGGTTTCGGCAAAAAGGGGATCAGATGTTTCATACCCCAGAGGTAAGCCGCCACCCCCGCCGCAACAAGGGGGCGTCGTCAGTGCTGCTGCACCCGCCGATAGTCCATCGGCTGGGTCTGGCTAAGCCGCATATAGGCAAAGACCCCGGTCAGGAAGCCGATGGCAGCCAGAACCGCCGCCACGATGATCTGATCAGACTGATGGCTTTCCGCCGACAGTGCCAGATAGCCAAAGGCCCAGAAGCCGGACCAGCTCACGACGCACAAAAGCGCGACGATCTTGTTCATGACGAAACCTCCCGAAAGCCGGCCCTCCCCGGCCAGCCCTTGCGCCGATCATAGCGCGAAACATGCATATGTCTCGCCCTATTTCGCGCGGTCGTCCCCCTCTCCCTTGGGCAAGAGGGCGAGCGTCAGAACATGCCCCGCCGCATGGGTCAGCCGCCCGGCAATCTCGGCCCCCGCCGCAAAGGGCGCAATCGGCCCGGCAAAGCGGGCGACGAAACCCGCCTGTTCCACCGCAACCGTCATCTGTTCAAATCCGAACAAAGTCTGGCTCACCGGATATTGCGCCTTGTAGGCCGCCTCCTTGGCCGAAAAGGCCACCTTGGCCGCAAGCCCCCGCGCCTCTGGCGCAAGCCGCATCAAGGCCATCTGTTCGTCGGGCAGCAGGATCGTATCCCACAGATCGCGCGGCAGCGGCGTCGCCTCCTCCAGATCAAGGCCAAGCCCCGCAAAACCATGCGACAGCCCCACCACCGCCAGACAGGCCCCGGCGGTATGGGTGATCGACCCCACCACCCCCACAGGCCAGACCGGCGCACGATCCGCGCCTTGCGGCACCGCCACGGGTGGCAGGCCAATCTCGGCCATCGCCGCCCGCGCCGCCGCCCGCCCCGCCGCAAATTCCCGCAACCGGGCAGGCAGGGCATGGGGCAAGGCCTCACCAGGCAACAGCGCATGATCCCGCCCCGGATCGGCCCAGCCGCAGCCAAGCCCCGCCGGCACAAGCCCCCGCAGCGCAGAGAGCAGCACCTCCTCAGGCATCCACGCCCGACCGTGCCGCCCGCATCGCCCGCCGCCGCGCCATGGCCTCGGCCCGCGCATCAGCCTGTGTGGCAATCCCCGCAACAGGCCCCGCGGCGTTCACGGCAGCCGCGGCTGGCGCAGGCTTTGGCCTGTCATCCAAATGCCGCGCCAAGGCCTCCAAGGTGGGAAAACGGAAGATATCCGTGATCGACAACCGCGCCGCACCCAACTGATCGCGGATTTCCCGATGCACCTGCACCGCCAGCAACGAATGGCCGCCCAGCGCAAAGAAATTGTCCTTCGCCCCCACCTTTGGAACGCCCAGCACCCGCGCCCAAATCGCCGCCAGTTGCGCAGCAACTCCCGTCTCGGGCGCCTCAAAGGCCACAGGCGCAGGCACAGCCGCCAATGGCGCAGGCAGGGCCTTGCGGTCCACCTTCCGGTTCGGGGTCAGGGGGAAGGCGGCAAGCCGCACGATCTGGCTCGGCACCATATGCGGCGGAAGCCGCGCGCCCAGCTCCGCCTTCAGCCCCGCCTCCTGCGCCGCGCCGGTGACATAGGCCACCAGCCGCAGATCACCGGGGCTATCCTCCCGCGCCAGAACCACCGCCTGCGTCACGCCGGGCAGCGCCTCCAGCACGGCCTCGATCTCTCCCAACTCGATCCGATAGCCGCGGATCTTCACCTGATGATCCGCGCGGCCAAGGAATTCCAGCCGCCCATCGGCACGCCAGCGCACCAGATCACCGGTCCGATACATCCGCGCCCCCCAAGGGCAGGCCCGCTCCGCCGTCACGAACGGGTCAGGGCGGAACCTCTCCTCCGTCAGATCAGGCCGCTGCCAATAGCCGCGCGTGACGCCATCGCCACCGATCCACAACTCCCCGGCCACACCGGGAGCCACGGGTTCCCCCGCCGAATCCAGCACGTAAACCTGCTGATTGGCCAAGGGCGTGCCGATCGTCACCGTGCCCTCGCCTGCGCCCACCTCCTCGACCGTCGACCAGATCGTGGTCTCCGTCGGCCCATACATGTTGAGGATCCGCGCCTCCGTCGCCTGCCGCAGATCGGCCACCTGCGCCACAGGCAGAGCCTCGCCCCCGATCATCAGCGTGCTCAGCCCCGACAGCGCCGCCCGCGCCTCGTCGTTCATGGCAATCATCCGCGCCATGCTGGGCGTGCATTGCAGATGGGTCACCTTGTGGCGGATCAGTTGCGCAGCAATGGAAAAATCATCCGCCTCCACCACGCCCCCCGCATTGGCGCGCCGCACCACCTCGGCCAAGGGGTAAAGCCCCTCCATCACCTGTTCCGGCGCAATCCCGTAATCGATCAGGCAAGCCACCTCGCCCACACCGATGCGCTTCAACTGCTCCACCCGCGCCAAGGCATCCTCGACCGTGCCAAACAGCCCCGACTCCTCGAAATAGCGTTGAAAGGCGAAATCAAGGATCGCCGCATTTTCCTCGGCCGAGAGGGTCCGCAGGTCAATGTCCATCGGGTTGTCAACGCCTTCGGGCTTTTTGAAGGCGGGAAAGGCCCAAGCATATTGCTTCACCAACCCCACCGCCGCGCCCAGATAGGCTTTCATCGGCCCCTCGGCCACGCGGCGCACCTGGTCGCGGTCACGCCCCACAAAGCTATGCAGCATCAGCGTGACCACACCCGCCTCCGGGTCATGGCCCGCCTTGGCCCGCGCCGCGCGATAGAGGCGAATTTTCCCCGCCACCTCGTCAATCGACTGGCCCAGCAAATGGGTCAGCACATTGGCCCCCATCTCCCCCGCCTCGCGCCATGTCTCGGGGTTGCCTGCCGTAGTCACCCACAGCGGCAATTCCGGCGACACCGGGCGCGGCTGCGTGCGCACGGTAAAGGGCGTGCCATCGGCCTTGGGGAAATCCACCCCCTCCCCGCGCCACAACCGCCGCAGCTGATCGGCCGCCGCATACATCGCGGCCTTGTTCGCAGGCGGCGTGTTTTCGGGGCGCAGCACAAAATCCTCGGGCTGCCAGCCGCTCGCAATCGCCATCCCCGCGCGGCCATTCGTCAGGTTGTCGATCACCGCCCATTCTTCGGCAATCCGCGCGGGGTGATGCAAGGGCACAACGCAAGACCCGGCCCGCACCCCGATGTTTTTCGTCACCGCCGCCACCGCGGCCCCGGTCACGCTCGGGTTCGGATAAGGCCCGCCAAAGGCATGGAAATGCCGCTCCGGCGTCCAGACCGCCACAAACCCGTGGCGATCCGCAAACTTTGCGCCTTCCAGCAAAAGCTCGTATTTCTTCGGCCCCGCCCCATCATCATTGCCCCAATAATACAGCGAGAAATCCATCTTCCGCGCCGAGCCGATCCGGCCAGAGGAGACAAGCGCCCGGTTTTCATCCGAGGAAATCACCACCTTGAACCCGCGCGCCAGCGTCCAGAACAATTCCAGCACCGAAATGTCGAAGGAAATCGAGGTAACCGCCAGCCAAACCCCGGCCTCCGCCCCGATCCGCTGATCCATCCCGGTAAAGAAATTGGCGACATTGCGATGTTCGACCATCACCCCCTTGGGCCGCCCCGTCGATCCGCTGGTATAGATCACATAGGCCAGATCGGCAGGCGTCACGCCACTGTCGGGGTTCGCCTCAGGTGCCGCCGAAATCCGCGCATCGCTATCAAGACACAGACGCTCCACCTCCCCCGGCAAACCGCCCTCCAGCGCGGCTTGGGTCACGATCACGGCAGAGCCGCTATCTTCGACATAAAGTGCCGTGCGATCCGCCGGATAGGCCGGGTCCATCGGGACATAGGCCCCGCCCGCCTTCAAAATCCCCAAGGCCCCCACCAGCATGTCAAGGCTGCGGCGGCAATGCAGGCCGACCAAAGCCCCCGGCCCCACGCCCATGCCGCGCAGCACATGGGCCACCCGGTTCGCGCGGCGGTTCAATTCCGCATAGCTCAGCGTCACGCCTTCAAAACTCACCGCCTCCGCCTCTGGCGTGCGCTGCACCTGCGCCTCAAAGGCATGGTGCAGGCAAAGCGCCGCCCGCAGGGCCAGCGTCTGATTGGGCTGTGACAGCACCGCCTCCCGGTCTGCCGGCGAAAGCGCGGGCAGGCGGCCCAACACATCCTCCATTGCCGCCCCCGCGACTGCGCGCGCCACAAAACCCAAGCGCCCAGCCAAAGCCTCCGCCTCGGCCCGGGGCATCTGCGCCAGATCGACCGACAGCCCCGCTTCGGTCACGCAAACCGCGGTCCCCGCCACAGGCTCCGCCGTCAGCGAAACCCCCACCTTGGGCGGCTCCACCCCTGCCAAGGCAGGATCACGGCGCATCAGGTCCAAGGCCCAGCCCTTGGCCTCTGCCCCCGCCGCCAACGCCGCGCGATTGGCCCCAAGGCTCGCCTCAAGGCAAGCGCCATCGCCTCCACCGCCGCGCGGCCCGCAAGGCCAGTGTCAACGGGCAAGGTCACCCGCCCCCCCTCGCCCCCCGGCACCAGCCCCGGCAGGTCCAAAGGCTGCATCGCCGCCAAGGCCCGCCGCAACCGAGGCTCGAAAGGAACAACCTCGGCCAAGGCGCGGGTCAGCGCCGCCGCGTCCTCCGCCCCCAAAGGCGCAAGGTCGCGAACGGTGGAGGGGCACACCGGCAAACCCTTCACCTGACAGGTCAACCGCGAAAGGCGCACCGCGCCCGCCCCGCAGGCCACCACGACCCCTTCGGCAGAGGAAGAGAGGACCGCACCCGGCTCCCCTGGGCCCACCACCACCTCGGCCGCGCCCACATTCAGTACGCCAAAGGACCCGGCAATCTTGGCCGTGGTCAGCGGGTTCCAATACCGCCCATGATCCAAGGCGCGGACCATCCGCGCCACATCCTCGGCGCTTTGG